>CAZVRY010000004.1:8673-83997 GCA_964629545.1 uncultured Verrucomicrobiota bacterium
GCCCCGCCCTCCACCCGCCCGTCCCCCAGGTAAATCCGCTCCACCCCCTGCAACGCAAACCCGCTGTGGTAAAACCAGTCCTGCGCGTTATACGGCACCGAAACCTCCCAGCCATCCAGAAACCGTAACGTCACGTTCGGCGTCCCCCCGCCGCTCCCGGAATGCGCGGCCACCGCAATCCGCCGATACACCTCCGGAACCACCAGCGTCAGGGTCCCAGCCGTCAACCCCGTCTGACTGCTCAAGACCAGTGCATTCGGCCCGGCGTAGGGCTGGAACCGAAACTCCGTCGCCCCGTCCGCCGCACTCGTGAACCCACCCCCCACCGGCAACCCGCGCGCTTTCCCCGCCAATCCCGCCTCGTAAAACGCCGTCCCCTCCCCAGGATTGAACTCCAACGCCGCCGTGTAAGGCGGACCCGCCGCCGTGCTCTCCAACACCACGTCCCGATTGAACCCCGTCACCCCCACCGGCGTCATGGCCGCCGGCCAAGCCGTCCACCACGCCAACCCCACGGCCCCCACCACCCCCAGCCGTCCCCGCACACCCCAGCCGCAACCCCGCCACCCCTGCCCCGCGTCACCCGGCATAAACCCCTCTCTTCAGCACCTCCTGCAAACCCTCCGCCACCGGCCGCCAATCCGCCCCCTCCGCCCCGACCCACGCCGCCCCCGCCGTCACCTCACCCGGCCACACCCGCGCTAACGGCGGCCGCAGCACGTCCTCGAGGACCGCCGGCTCGGGCAACCGATGCGCCACCGCCACCGCCCGCCCCACGGCGTGCATCGCCCCCTTCACGTGACCCCGCGCTTCCGACTCGAACCCCGCCCCCCCCAGCACGAGCGCCAAACGCAGTTGATGCCCCGCCTCATCCTGCAACACTCGCACCCGCGCCCGCTCCTCCTCGCTCAACACCGGCACCCCCCCATCCCCCTCCGGCCATAACCCGCGCGCCGCCCGGGTCGCCCGCGTCAATAACCCCGCCGCCACCAACCGCTCCACCGCCTCGTGCGTCGCCCGATCGATCACCTCGAGCCGCGCCGGCGCCTCCGCCTCCGTCCGGCGGCTGCCATACACCTCGCCATGAATCCCCTGCAGCGCCTCCCGCCAGCGCGCCGCCTCCTGCTCCACCACCACCAACAACACCGAAGGCTCCCCCGCCTCCGGAAACCGCTCCTCGCACGCCACCAGCGCCCCGTCAATCCGTTCCCGCGCCAACTGCACAAACGCCCGCCCGGGATCCGCCGGCAACGTCCGCCGCACCGGCGCCCCCTCGCCCCCCTGCGGCGGCGGCGCCACCGTCACCAACTGCTTCAAACGCTCCGCAAACGCCTCCCGCCCTCCCCGCAACTTCAGACTCGTCACCTCCCCCGGCCGGTCCAACACGCTCTCCGCCACCGTCGCCTTCACCGCCAGCGTCTCGAGCATCCGGTGCTCGATCGAATTCTCCGTAATCAGATTCACCACCGTCACCGGCCTCGACTGCTGCTTGCGCCAGGCCCGCGCAATCCGCTGCTCCAGCTTGGCCGGATTCCACGGCAAATCGCAGTTAATCACCACACTCGCATTCTGCAGATTCAAACCCGTCGCCCCCGCGTCCGTAGTGAGAAACACCCGGCAGGCCGGATCCTCCTTGAACGCGTTGATCTCCGCCCGCCGCCGCCGTTGCGGCACCCGCCCCGTATGCCAGGCGTAGCCCATCCCTAACCGCCCGCAAAGATCCCGCACCAGCTCCAACATCCGCTCCCACTCCGAAAACACGATCACCTTCGCCTCGTTCGCCCGGCACTCCTCCAACACCTTCTCCAACTCGGCCAGCTTCGGACACGTCCGATCCTCCGGATCCAGGATATACGTCGTGTCGCAGAGCATCCGCATCATCGCCAGCTCCCGCTGCAATCGCTCCTGCTCCTGCCTCGTCAGCGGCCGCCGCAACGCCAGGTTCACCAGCCGCAGCACCTGCTGCGCATGCGGCGCGTAAACCTCCTGCTGCGCCTGGCTCATCGGCACAAAATGATTCCGGTCCGTCCGCGCCGGCAGCTCCGTCTCCACCTCCAGCTTCCGCCGCCGCAGCAAGTACGGGCGCACCCGCTCGTGCAGCCGATCCAAATGCCGCACCCCCACCGGCCGGCCCCGCTCGTCCAATTCGTAAAAGTCCCGGTTGAACCGAAACAACGGCCCCAACACCGTCGGATTCAGGAAGTCCATCAGCGAATGCAACTCGTCGATCCGATTCTCGATCGGCGTCCCCGTCAGCACGAACGCATACCGGCTCCGCAACCGCTTCACCGCCTGCGCCGTCTTCGTCCCCCAATTCTTGATCCGCTGCGCCTCGTCCAACACCACCACGTCCGGCCGATGATACTCGTTCACGTCCAGCGCATCCGCCACCATCTGCTCGTAATTCGCCACCGTGAAAAACGGCGCCTCCTGATAAATCGCCAGCCGCTGCCGCCGCGACCCGAACACCAGCCGATAGGGCAAATCCGTAAACCGCCGGATTTGCTCCTCCCACTCCGTCTTCAACGACGCCGGCGTCACCACCAACACCCGCTGCGCCTTCCCCAGCCGATGCAACAACGCGCACGCCGCCACCGCCTGAATCGTCTTGCCCAGCCCCATCTCGTCCGCCAATAACGCCCGCTCCGTAAACGCCAAGTGCAGCATCCCTTCCCGCTGATAGGGAAACAACGGCACCTTCGTCTCCTGCACCGGCCACTCCCCGCTCTGCACCTTCCACTCATAATGCCGCCGCAACTCCCGCCGCTCCGCCACCCGCCCCAACTCCTCCAGCCACGGCCCCACCTCCTGCGACACCCGCAACGCCCCCACCCCCGCTCCCGCCAACGCCCTCACCTTGGCCAATCCCTCCTCCGCCGACTCGTAGCGCAACCGCCCGTCCGCCTCGAAATACTCCCGCCACACCCGCGGCAACCCCGCCACCCCCGGCTTGATCCGCACCGAGTTCGTCGCCGCCTCCACCACCACGTCCAACCGATTCGACCCCGCCCGCACCGCCGCCGAAAAGGCCTTCTTCAACCGCCCCTCCAAATGCAGCAACACCGCCTCCACGTGCTTGCAGGTCCCCAACCCGTTCGACCGAAAATCCACGCAGTCACACGCAAATTGCCGCCCCTCCACGTCCCGAACCTCCACCGAATAGGTCAACCCACTCCCCGACTTCACCCGAAATGTCGAATACACCGGATGCGCCGCATCCACATTCGTGATCCGAAAATCCTCCTCCCGCGCCCGCCGCTTCCGACGATTGATCTCGTCCTCGTCACTCGTCCGCCAATTCGTCGCCGCCGGCGCCGGCGCCTCCCGCTCCGCTTTCGATGTTCTTGCCACGCCCACCATCATTCCCCCCCCGCCACCCGAGTCAATCCCTCGCTATGACCCCCACAACGCCGCCCGCTCACCCCCGCGTCGCAGGGGTCCACGCTGCGCCGTGCCTTTCACCCCAGACCGCCTAAGGGCCGGCCACCCAACCAGTAACCGCTCTCCTCAGCAGACCCAAGGCCGCCTCGACCATTCGGGGTCACTCGCTTGCGCCTGCACGCGCTCTTACCCCGGAGCCAACTCCGCCGCCCGCGCCGTGTTGCTCATCAGCATCGCAATCGTCATCGGCCCCACGCCCCCAGGGTTGGGCGTGATCCTCCCCGCCACCGCCCGCACCGCCTCGAAATCGACATCCCCCACCAGCCGATACCCCCCTTTCGCGGTCGCATCGGCGACGCGGTTCACGCCCACGTCGATGACCGTCGCTCCCGGCCGGACCATGTCCGCCTTGAGGAACCGGGCCACCCCCATGGCGGCGACGATGATGTCTGCACGCCGGCAGTGGGCGGCGACGTCGCGGGTGCCAGTGTGGCAGAGGGTGACGGTGGCGTTGGCGTGCGGGGCCTTCTGCAGCAGGATGGCCAGCATGGGTTTGCCGACGATGTTGCCCCGCCCCAGCACCACGACCTCGGCCCGTTCGATCGGAGTGCCCGATCGGATCAGCAACTGGTGCACTCCGGCCGGGGTGCACGGGAGGAAGCCATCGGAATCGCCCAACATCAGCTTGCCCACGTTCACCGGATGGAACCCGTCCACGTCCTTCTCGGGGCGCACCGAGGCGTAGACGCGGGCCTGGTTGATCTGCTTGGGCAACGGCGCCTGGACAAGGATCCCATGCAGTTCCGGATCCGCGTTCAACCGGGCAATCAAGGCGAGCAACTCGGACTCGGTAGCGGCCTCCGGCAGGACGTGCGTCACCGACTTCAACCCGAGTCGCGCGCTCATCCGCTCTTTCATCCCCACGTAAACCTGCGAGGCGGGGTCTTCGCCCACGCGCACAAAGGCCAGTCCGGGTTGTCTCCCGCGCGCCTTGAGCGCGGCGATGCGCGTGGCGGTTTCCGAGTGGATCTGCTCCGCAATGGCGCGGCCGTCGATCAGATTGTCCGCGCTCATCAAGGCAGGAGCGTGATCGTCTCGATGGTGATCACCGGCGTCTTCGGCCAACGCTTGTCCAAGGCCTCCTCGCCAGTGACGCGCACCTTGCGTCCCTTGAACCCATCCAGTTTGAGGCCAATCTTCTCCCCGTAGAGGTAGTTCACCACCCGCCCCGTATCCATGGCCTCGAGGCCGAAGTGGGTGGGAGATTGGATGCTGTAGGTGCGGCTCACCCGGCCTTCGCGGGTCACCACCCGCTTGGGCGGCGGGCCAGGGGGAGGCTTGGGCGGCGGCGGCGCCAGGGTCGGGACGACCGTCGGCTCCGGAGGCGGCGCGGGCGGAACGGTCACCGGGGGTGGCGCGGCGACCGCGGGCTGGGGCGCGGGAGCGGCGGGCTCGGGCGTGGGCGTGGCCTCGATCCGTTCCACTCGCAGCGGCTCAGGCTCCGGGGCGGGCGGCGGCGGCGGTGATTCGACAACGGGAGGCGGAGCGGGCTGGACCTCCGCCGGTGCCGGCGGTGGCGCAACTGGTTGGGCCTCGGTCGGGACCGGCGCGGCCGGCGCGGGAGTCGCCGCAGGCGGAGGCGGTGGGGGCGGCTGCGGGACCACATAATCCGCAGCCACATAGACATAACAGTCCGGGGGCGTCTCGATCTCCATCCAGCCATGGTCCCGCCGGATCTCCTTCACTTTCGCGCCCCGATCCAGTCGGCCGACGATGCTGTAATTCTCTCCCGGGCCCGCACGCACGTTCAGCCGACTTGGCTGGACGGTCTTGTCGGGGTCGATGAAATCGGCGAAGACCCACACCGGGGTGTTGGCCGGCATGACGATGCGATACCATCGCGCAAGGTCGTCCGGCTTGGGGTGCTCGATGGTGATCTCCTCCAGCACCTCCACCCGCTCGCCTTCCTTCAACTGGGTCACAATCTCGCTGTGGAGCGTGGGGCGGGCCCGCACATTGACGCGATTCTGCTGCACCACGGCGGTTTGGCCAGCGTGGAGCTGGAGAACCAGAAAACCGCCCAAAAGGCCAAGCGCCGCCATCCTCGGGATCGTTTTCATAGCTGGGGGCAGTAGAGTTTCAAATGCAGGGCTTGTCAATGCTCCGCGGGATCCCTCCCGCGGGGATCCCCCGGATCCTCGCCCAACCCCCTCGATTCCCTACGCGCGGCTCCGAGGGGGCCGGGGCTCGGCGAGCGAACGCACTTCGGAAGGGCTGAGCACGCGCCAGCGGCCCACGGGCAGGTCCCCCAACTTGAGCGCCCCGATTTGGATCCTCACCAACCGGGTCACGACGAGGTTCTGCGATTCGAACAGCCGGCGCACTTCGCGGTTCTTGCCCTCGGCCAGCTCCAGTTCGACGACACTCCGGCTGTTGTTGGCCGCGTGCAGCCGGGTTCCTTCGACCTTGAGCAACTCTTCTCCTTGCCGCACCCCACGCCGGAAGGCCTCCAAGTGGGCCGGCGTGACCCGTCCTTCCACCGTGGCCACGTAGCGTTTGCGGACACCGTAGCGCGGGTGCGTGATCCGCAGGCAGAACTCGCCGTCGTTCGTGAAAAGCAACAGCCCTTCGCTGTCAAGGTCCAGCCGTCCCACGGGATAGAGGTTGTGCCATTCCCGCGGAAGCAGGTGCCCGGCCAGCAGCCGCTTCGTGTCGTCGCGCCGGCTGCAGAGGTACCCGCGGGGTTTGTGCAGGGCCACGTAGAGCTTGCGCCGCGCCTGCACCGGCTGGCCGCCGAGTTGCACGCGGTCGGAATGCGGATCCACCTTGGTCCCCAACTCGCGCACCACCTGGCCATTCACCTCGACCTTCCCCTCGAGGATCAGTTTCTCCGCCCCCCGCCGGGAGGACAGACCCGCCTCGGCGAGGAACTTCTGCAGGCGCACTCGGCCGGGGGCAGACGGCGAACCTCCCGGAAGAGAGGGGGAGGGCCGGGAAAGGGGTTTCATCCGATCACCGGGCAGGACCCTGCCCACGGTTCGGCGAACACACGGATGAGGGCGGAGGCGGGGACTGCGCGGAGGCACGCTGCCTCACCGCCCTGCGCGGGGTTACTCCGGAGGCTTGGTCTTGCGCAGGCCGGTGACGCGGTCCCCGGCCTTCCATTCCCCGCGTTTCTTGAGGAGTTCGACGCGCTCGAAGCGCTTCAGGACGTTCCGCTTGGCCCCCAACGTGGAGGCCGCGCGCAGACTGCGATGCTGTGACATGACACGAACTGGTTGCTAATGGGGCCATCCGCTTGGCGGCCCAGCCTGGCTTTGGTCCGCCCGGCCATGGCGGGACGCGGGTTTTACCATAAGACCCGGCAAATGCAACCGGTTATTTCCGGCCCCACCACCGACGACCTCGGGATGTAGCGGGCGCTCCGGCGCTCCCCTCTCCCAGGCAACCGTTGCTTTGGGCGCCCAGCGCTCCCGCCCTCACGGCTTCATCAGGGTGCCACTATGGAGAATGACCTCGTAACCAGGGGCGGTCACGAACGCGCGCGCCGTGGCGTTCTCGTTCGCTCGCGACACCACCGCGCCCACCGCCGCGGCCACGGGCAACTCGGTCTCGTAAGGGGTCAGGACAAAGTCGCCGATCGCCTGGCCCGCGCCCGTCTGCTGAAACGGGGCCAGCGTCGCGCTCAAACCCGGCATCTGCCAGGAGCGGATCTTGTAGGATTGATAGCGGTCCCCCGCCACGGAACGCCGGACCGTCTGGCGCTGCACGGCCCGCCAAATTCGCGTGGCGTCCTCCCCCGCCACGGGATCAAGGCGCTTGGCCAGGAGTGTGCGCAGGAACGTCTCGTCGGAGACCTGATCCGCGAAGGGGTAGGACGGGAAGACGCTGGCCCACGGCAGGTCCTCCAGCCGTCGTTCGTTGGGTTCCTTGGGTTGGACGTCGATCCGGCGGGTCACGGCAAACGTCATCAGGAACACGCCCGGGGTGCGCTGGGCCGACCTCGGGATGGCGACGGACAGGACCTTGGTGCCGGCGGCTTCGGCGCTGCCCAAGCCGCCGAAGGTCTCGGCCGAGTAGGTGGCCTTGATCTCGTCCTTGAGACGGTCGATCGGCTTGCCCAGGAGATCGCAGAGCGAGGTCGGGGGACTGAGCAGGTCGGGGATGCGCGACTCGGGGGTGACGTCGAGATAGGGGGCGAGGTTGGTCACGCCGAGACCGTGGAGCGCGTTGGTCGCCACGCCATAGAACTGATTGGAGACGACGCTCAAGAGACCGTTGAGCAGCACGGGGTCGCGGAGAATCTTGGCCGACTCGCCCCAGTTCACGCCCGGGATGGGCAGGTTGGTGAAAGAGGTCGAGGTGAAGTTGCGGTTGACGAAGTGGAGGGCCTCGCGGTGGTTCTTCTCGTAGTAGGGCTCGATGAATTCGGCGTCGGCAATGCCCACGGCCAGGCTGCGCAATGCCCCCAGGGCCTTCTCCCCCAACTCGGGAGCCGCACACGCCTCCAGGTAACTGCCGGCGGTCATCGTCGCCAACACCGCCCCCGCCGTCATATCGACCGCGAAGTCCACCGCCGTGTCCGCCACCAGCTTGATGATCCGCTCGTTGCCTTCGCTCTGCGAAGTCACCACCAGGTCCGGAGTGGTGTCCGGGGCCAGCAGTTCGCGAATGAGGATGTTGGGCCGCAGTTTCCACGTGGCCGGGTTGTCGGGCACGACGTTCGGCGGATCGGTCCCGATGGCGAAGCGCACGTTGACCTGGGCGGAGGTGCGCAGCGCGTCCTTCAAATCTTCGTTGTGCGCCAACCCGTGCACAAAGCGCGAAGCGGGCGTGCCCAGAAACCGGTTCTCCCGCACCAGATTCCCCGTGGCCGCATCCCGCTTGATCAGGACATCGCGGATGTCGTCCTCCACCAGCCCGTTGCGGGGATCCCGCACGTCCTGGGGACGACCGAAGACCAGGTAGCCGGCGTGCAATCCCGGGAAGTCTGCGCCGGGGGACTTCGATTCCGCCCCCAGACGGCCGGGGGCGTGGCGGCTGAGGTCGACGAACCCGCCGGACGTCGCCCCCACGCGGCGGAGGAGATGGGCGCTCGTCGGGGTGGGATCTTCCAACAGGGCGGCCACGACCGGGATGGAGCGGAGGGCGGGTCCGTTCGGATCCTCGTCCAGGCGCTGCGCCGCAAGCCACGTCTTCACCGGGTCGAGATCCCAAAAACGCGGGGGTGGGAAATTGAGCCAGGTGGGATCGTAAAGGACCCCGTCCAAGTCGACGCCAAACCCGACGCGTTGGGCGCCAGTGGGCGCCGGCCCCAGGTAGCGCGAGGCATACGGGCGCTGACGGTCGTCGGTAAAGAGCGGCGTGGCCGGGATGCCCGCGCTCCCCGCGTTGATCACCCGCCGCTGCCACTTCTGGTCGAGCACGCCCCCGTAAAACTGAAACGGGAAAAGACCCGTCAACACCGGCTCGTCCTCGTGGAAGTCCCAGGGGGTCGCTTCGTGATCCACATAGACCGACACCCCGCGGGCGGCGCGGGCGTTGGCCTCCGGCGAACCCAGACTCAGGGCCCCGTCAGTGCCCGCATAGGCCGCATACGCGGCATCCCGCGACTGCCCCACCGTCTCGAACGCCACCCCTGGATCCGGCAGGTCTTGCCGCACCTCCGCCATGAAGTTGTAGACCGAGAAAAACCGCACGTCGAAAAGGTTCGGCCCCGCCGCCGCCAGCAACATCTCCGCATCCGCCGCCGTGCTGACAAAATCGGGAATCAGATCCGGATCGAATTTCGGCCCCAGGGTGCGCGCCTCGCGATGCAGGCGCCGATGATCGGTCGGATCGGCAAAGACCCGGAACTGACCGCCATAGGAGGGCAACAGGTGCTGCCGGAGCTGCCGCACCCGCCAAGCCGCTTGCCGGGGATCGATGTCGCGACGGAATCCAACCAGCGGGTTTTCCGGCCGCGCCCCGCGAAACGTCGCGGGCAGGCCGACATCCGCCTCCGTCAGGAACCCATCCCCGTCCAGATCCTCGCCGGGCTCCTCCAACCCGTTGCGGTTGCCGTCCCAACAGGCGTGCAGCGACGGCCGCAGTTCGAGATCGACCCCCCAGATCTGCCAGAACCCGCGCCCCTTGAGTTCGAACAGGACCGATCCTTCCTCGTCGCGAAACGGCAGCCGTTGCGTGGGCGAGAAGCCCATCTCGAAGTGGCCGTAGGCCGCATTGAGCGGAATGTTGCGGTCGACGGCAAACTCCTGCGGCTCGATCCGGTAGCCGAAGACGGACAGTTCGCTGGTCCAGCGGGCCCCATCCGGGAAGACCAGGTGGATCGCGCGGTCCCCATACGGCGGGTTGAACTCGTCCTCCTCGAAGTGGGCGAGATCCGTCGTCACCGTCAGGGTCAAGGCGTTGCCCTGCACCGCCTGCTCGACCACCTGCAAGCCATCGCCCAGGTCCACCGCGGGCGCCCCCGCCGCCAAGGCCGCCCCGAAATCGTCGCCCCCCCATAGCGTGAAGGTCGCGCGCTCCGACCCCGCCGGCAACCGCCCCGCGGCCACCGCGTCCCGCACCCGGGCCGACGCCACCGGAATCGCCCGCGGCACCGCCGTCACCCCGTGCCCGCCCAGACTCGCGATCTGCCAGCGCAAGGCCGTGTCCGGCGCGTTCTCGAATTGGGCCACGGCCATCGGCACGGTGGACGCGCTCACCAGCACCCCGTCCAAATGGTCGAAGAACTCCACCGGAAGGTCCCCAGGCGGTGAGCTCAGTTCCCCACCCTGGAACGTGCGCAGCGCCGGCCGCAGCTCCAACCGCACCGGCTGGCGGAGGGTGCCCGGGTCCTCGGCGGGCGAGACCACGATCGCGAACGTCACGAACCCATTCTCGTCCGCCGGATACAGCCCGCTGCCCAGGGCGGGGGTCTGCACCTGGTAATAGCGCCCTCCGGCCGCATTCCCCAACTCGACGCCGCCCATCACGTAATTGGTGGTCCAGGTCGGGTGATCCGGATTGCTGGACGTGCGATGGCGATTCACGATGCGCTTGCCCAAGCGCTTGGCGACGCCATCGGCCGTGAATAGCCGCGCGGTGACGGTCAGCGGAATGCCCTCCGTAAACCCCGCCAGGGTCGGAGCCACCACGTGCAGACCCGCATACTGGTTCTCCCGCAGGACCGGATGCCCAAGGTGATTGGTCTGCGGCCTCAACGGCACATTCATCACCTCGGCGAACAGCGGCCCGGCCGGCGCCACCACCTCCACCGGCACACCCGCCGAGCGCAGCCCCGGCCATTCCCGATAACCCAGCCACACCTCGTGCGGCCCCACCTCCCGCAGGGTCAGCGGAAAGGGCTCCAGCCCACCAAACGAAGCGGTCCCGGCCTCGACCTGGTTCGTCGTCCCGTCCGGCCGCCGGACAAACCACGCCAGCGACCGGCCCAGATGGAACCGCTGACTCGACTGGGCGAAGTCGGGATGCAACGGGGTGGAGACCAGACTGAGCGCGTTGGAGGCGAACTGCAGGTCGAAATAGCTGTTCTGGACCACCGCCGACCCGTTGGTCACGCCCGCCATCGGCTTGAAACGCAACTCGGGCAGGCGAAGGTCCATCGCGATCTCGACCGGCGGCACCCCGGGATCCGAGGGCAGATCCACCACGAACCGGTGCGCGCCGCCGCGTTGCGCCATGACCCAAAGCTGCACTTCTCCAAGGGCGTTCAGAAACGGATCGGGGTTGCGGCCGCTCGGGCCGCTCGGCAACAAGTGCACGTACTCCGCCGTGTCCACGATCTCCTTGTGCACCGGCAACTGCGTGAACCCATACTTCTCCGGAATGCGCGCAACCAGGAACCGCTCGCCCTGCTGCCGCACCCGCACCAGGGTGTCCCCCATGAACCGGCTGTTCTCGGTGCGCGGATTGGTCACTTTGATCCGCAGACTGATCCACTCGCTGACCTGGGCCTCGTGGGTCCGGTGGGTGACCGTGCCCTCCGCCGTCGCCGTCAGGTGCAGGCGGGTGAAGCGCACCCGAGTCGTGGCGGTCCGGGTGATCACGCCATCGTCGTAGGTCATGGTCACCACCCCGGCGCCCGGCGTGTCGCCGACCTCCACCAACCCCGTCCGCTCCTCGATCCGGGCGGTCAGACCTGAGGCCTGCACCACCGGCCCGCCCACGTGGAAATGCCGCACCTGCTGCCCATCCCCGCTGAACGACACCGCACGATGCCCGGCCCCGGCGAACGAGTTGGTGGCGAAGTTGGTGGCGCCCCGAAAGAAGAAAAGATCCGGCGCCAGGTTGAACATCACGCCCGGTTGCGTGACCTCGATCTCGCTCACCGGCGTGGTCGGAGTGCGAAAGACAAACCCGCTGGCCGTCGGGTTGATGTTGATCACGTGCGGGCTCCGCTGGCGCACACTGAGCAGGCGCACGTGCACGTCCGGCCGCGACTCGACCACCATGCTCCCCACCGCCCCCGTCTCCAGATGCGTCGCCTGGATCGAGGACACTCCCATCGCCGGCCCGACCGTCACCTGCCCCGTGCCATCCACGGTCGCCACCCCCTCATAACCGCTCTGGAACGCCACCTCCCCCGCCCCCAACGCCCGCGAGGTCCCGTCCGACTTCTCCAGCGTCGCCAGCACCGCCCCAACCGGTCCCGCCTGCACCGAGACCAGGCGGGGCGGATCCACGCTCACGGCCGCCAACGTCACCGTGGCGGCGCTCAGGACGGGTCCGTCCAGGGTCGTCGAAAACCCTACCTCGATCGCCTGCGGCCGCGCCGCCGGCAACGCCGGCGGGGCCGTGTAAAGCCCGTCCAAATCGACCACCCCCAACTCGGCGGTCGGACCCCGCCCAAGCTGGCCGTTCAGTTTCCAGTAGACCTGGCGGAATGGAACGAACCCAACCCCGGGCACCATCGCCCCAGCTTGAAAAGCCATCGCTCCCCCCACCCGCACCAGCGCCGCCCCCGGCGTCACCGCCAACACCCCGCTCAACGGCAAAACCTGCACCTTGGCGCAAAAGCTCCGCCCCGGATCCCCGGGGTCCTCCGCGCAGATCGTGACCTCGAACGGCGCGGCGATCCCGAGGGGCGCATGGTAGGCGGCTCGAGCCGGATCCAGCGGATCGGCCACCACCGTTCCCAGCGCCGGATTCCCACCCGCAAGACCATTCGCCTTGAAGACCCACCCGACCCCCGCCTCGCCCCCCGTCACGCGAAACAGGAGCGTGTCGCCGGAGAACAAATGCGTTTCCCGCGGCTCGAGTTCGCTCAGGAAAACCAGGCGACCCCGATAGAACCGCCGCTCCTCCTGCCCAGCCGCCGGATCCACGAATCGGCCCACAAAATTCGTCAGCTCCCCCACGCCCCAGTCCAGCCAGTCGACCAGGTTCGTGGAACTCTCGATCGCGTAGCGGGTGCCGTAGCCGGCCACGTCAACCGTCAGCGCCCCGTCCGCCCGGCCTGCGGGGGTCAGGCGCAGCAGTTCTTCGGCGACCGAGTCGCCCCTCGTCGCCGCCAGAAAGGCCAACGCCACCACCAGCCGGACGGGAAGTAGGAATGGAGTCTTCATATCGCTGTAAACCACGACGGATCCCGAAGCCATCGACCGTGCCCCCCACCCTAGGCGCAAGGATCATTAACTCAAGAAAGAAGACACTGAAATGCACGCGGAGGGCAGAGTGAAGGGGTTGGCCATCCCCAAAACGATCACTCCCTTCTCCAGTGGCTGGCCCAGGTGACGCGTTTCGCCCCGGAATCAATCGTGGAGATCGCCGCCCGTTCGGCTCCCCTCGACGTGTGGGATCTGTGCTGCCATTTCAACCGCGCGGAGGCGCCCGCGTTGGAACCCTAATTGCCGACCGGGGTGCTGACGCCGACGCCGCCGAACTTCGGATCCACGATCCGCCCGCCGGCGTTCGCGGCCACGGTGCGGACAAAGGTGTCCGTGATCATCTTCGCATACCGCTCGATGGTGCGATAGGGCGAGTAAGGCACGTAGACAATATCGCGCGGCTCGAGACGGACCTCGGGAGCGTTCCCGGTCAGAATCGCTTTCAAGTCAACGATGGCGATCTTGGGTTCGCTGAGGGAGCCGCGCACGATGGCGACCTGGCTGAGGTAGGCTTGCGGCGCCGTGCCGAGGGCCTTGGCGATAGCCGTGGTGAGCGTCATGTCATCCACGAACCCCACCGGCCTCGGCCCGTTCACGGCGCCGAGGACGTAGATCTGCGACATGAGCGACGAGGGCAGGTAGATGAAATCATCCGGCTGGACGTAGATGTTCTGCGACGTGTCGCCCCCGCGCAGGAGCTTCTGGAAGTTCACGGGCAGCCTCTCGCCGTTGCGCACGATGAAGCTGTGGTTCAAGTCGGCGAGTTCGTCCGTCGTGCCCCCGAAGCGCGACGTGAACAGCCCGCCGGCGCGCGCGATGGACTCGATAATCGTCGTCGGCCCGGTGAGCGGGAACACGCCGGATTGGTTGAGCCGGCCCAATACCCACACGCGCTGGCTCTCGATGGCGGTGAGCGTCAGCGACACCTGGGGCCGCGTGTAGTATGTCGCCAGTGCGGCTTCCAGCTTCTCCTTCACCTCCATGAGCGTCAGGCCCCAGACCTCCAGCCCGGGCAGCAGGTCGAAGTAGATCTTCCCGTCGGGACACACCAACGTGGTGGTGCGCGTGCCCGTGCGACCCAACAACTCCAGCTCCAGCCGGTCGCCCGGGCCCAGGCGAAACGGCTCCGCCGGGGGCTGCAACCATTCGGGCTTGATTGGAGAGGAAGCTGCCGAAGTGAAAAGGTTGGTGCGGGTGCTCCCGGGGTTCCCCGCGGGCTGCGCCCGCGGATCGAACCTCGGCCCGGTCGTGCGGCATCCGGCGAGCAGCAGCACGCCAAGCCCTAACAGAGCAGCCTGCGCCCCCCGCCGGGGGAGGATGAAAGGAGACAGCCGAATCATGGGGGTTACTTCAAGATGGGAACGGCCGGCTGGCCGATCAGTTGAATGCTGTTGCCCGTCCACACCGTAACCATGGCGGTGATGAACGCCGTCGCCGCCATGTCGGCCAGGTCCTCCACCCGCGACCACGGGCGGTCGGACACATAGACGATGTCCCTCGGTTCGACCCGGAAGTCGGCCGCCTTGCCGGCGAGCACGTCCGCCATGTTGACGACGAATCGCTTCGGGGCGTCCAGGCCGCCCCGCACCACCAGCACCTTCTGCTGGTAGGCGCGCTCATTGAAACCGCCCGCCAGGGCGATCGCACTGGCCACGCTCGCATCCCCCGAGAGCCCCTGCGCCCCCGGCGACTTCACGGAGCCCAGGACGTAAATCTCATTCGCCGTGGACGACGGGAAATAGAGATAGTCCTCCGGTTCCAGCAGGATGTTCTGCGACAGGTCACCGTTACGGAACAACTGGTCGAAATCCACCGCCACGCGCTGCCGGTTGCGGATGAGAAAACTGCGCGGCAGATCGGCCAGTTCCACCGTGTTCAGCTCGAACACCCCGGTCTCCAACCCGCCCGCCTGCGCGACCGCCTCGATGATCGTCAGCGGGCGCTCCAGCGTGTAGGTGCCCTTGTTGGTCACCTTGCCGAGAAGGTGGAACTTCTTGCTGCGGAATTCGCCCGGCGTCACGATGATCGCCGGGTTCCGGTAGTATTTGGCCAGTTCGGCGGTCAAAACCTCCCGCAGCTCATCCAGGGTCAGCCCGCTCGCCCGGATGTCCTGGGCCTGCAAGTAGGTGACGCGCCCGTCCGGCCCGATCAGCACGCCCGGGCGACTCAACTCCGGCCGGCCGTAAAACGCGAAGTTCACCACGTCATTCGGCCCCAGGGTAAGGCGGGTTTGCCAGGCCGCCCTCGTCTTGGCGTTCGAGCCGGCGAAGACCAGCGGCGCGTCCGGCTTCGGGGCGACTGGGATCACGGCAGGTCGGTCCGCCGATGCGGCCGCGGACCGGAGCGGCGCGGCCAGCGCGACGGCGACCGCGGCCAAATATAGAGGGATGGTCTTCATAACCACGGAAACAAGGGCACTTCGCGGTTGAGCACCGCACCGACGAACCGGCAGCCAGCGTGCCGGAAATCCTGCAACCGCTCGCCCGTCTCGCGGGCGCGCGCCACGCCGCGGCCGCTGACCCAGACCAACTGGGGCAGCGTCTCCGCGAGCAACAGCGTGTCCGGTTGATCGGCGCAGGTCAGTTCGAGCAGCACCACGAGCCCTTCGGTCTGATGCCAACTCTCCAACGCCGCGGCCCATTGGGACCGGCGTGCCGCGTCCCAACGCCAATCGCCCGGCGCGACCAGCCACTGCACGCGGCCCGGCCCAAGCGTGACGTCGGCTGGACGTGCGAGGGCGGCGTCGAGCGGCACGGCGCAGCCGTTGACCGGGGCGCGATTGGTCACGGCCATGACGGGCGAGTGCCTCTGGCTGGCCGCGCGGGCGAGCAGGTCCACCCAGGTGGACGCACCCTCGCCTCCATGGGCGGACACGAACCCGCACACCACCGGCCCCTGCGGCGCGGTCGCGAGCTTCGCCTGCAACGCCAGCCACGTGCGGAACGCCCAGTGGGACTGCGCCACGGCGTCCAGCGCTCCCAGATCCGGCAGGCCCGCCAGCAAGGGCAGCCGGGTCACCCGCTTCACATCGGCCGCCGTCTTGATCCGGTCGTCCAGCGATTCCACCAGGCAGACGAACGCGATCGCGAGCCCGAGGCCCAACAGGCCGCCCGCGACGGCCAGGAGCCCAAGCTTCTTTCCCCGCCCGGCGACCTCCACCTCGTCGAGGCGCGCCTCGAAGCAGCGGTAGTAGCCCAGAGAGTGTTCCTCGTAGAGCTGCGCCTCGCGCTGGCGGCTGGCGAGCAGCGACTGCGCGGTCTCCAACGACTGCTGACGCGCCTTGATCCGCGCCAGTTGCATGCCTTGCTCCGGCAGCCCCCGAAGCTTGTCCTGCAGGCCAACGCGGATGGCCTGCAGTTTCTCCAGTTGCGCGGCGATGACTTCCTTCTGCGTCCTGAGGTTTACCAGTTCGGCGTAGAATGTCGCGCCCAGGCCGCTTTCGCCCTGGCGAGGCGGCGCCAGGGGTTCATTCTGCGACTCCTTCAGGCGGGCCTCCAGGTCCGCGATGAGCGCCTTCTGGTCCACGACCAGCGGATTGGCCGCGGTGACCTCCCGCAACAGCTCCGCCAGCCGCTCCCGGGCCACCTGCAGCCGCTCGGCCTGCGGATTGGTCGCGCCCAGCGCGCGCTCCATCGCCGCGATTTTCAAGTCCATGGTCTCGAATTCGATGCGCGTGGTTTCGTAGCGCACGTCCATCTCGCCGAGGCTGCGGAGATAGGCGTCCATCTCCTTGTCCGCGTTGACCAGGCCGGTCTGGCGAGCGAACTCGAGCAGCTCGCGATTCACCGCGCGCAAATCCTCCTCCGCCTTGGCCAACTGCTTCTGCAACAGCCGGTTCATCTCGGCCGCCTCCTGACCTTGCAGGTCGCGCGTGAACCGCACCACCTCGTGGCCGAAGGCGTTCAAGACTCGCACCGCCGTCGGCGCGCCCCGCGTCGTCACGAAACTCAACGTAATCAGATCCGTGTTGCGCTCGGGCGCGATCGTCAGACCGGCGCCAATCCCGCGGGCCGGCCACTGCGTCTGCTCCGCGACGCGCTGCAGCACCGCCGGCGACTTCATGACACTGACCAGCGTGGCGACGGAGAGCTGCCGCGGCTTGAACGTTTCGCCCAGTTCCGACGCGCGAAACGTGGCCGACGACTCCTGCCGCATGAGCTGCGCCCTGGCCGTGAAGGAGGCGGCGAACTTGAAATAGCCGGCTGCCGCGCCCAGCACCGACATCACCACCCCCGCGGACAGAATCCACGCCCATCGCCGCAGCAACGCCGCCAGCAAGCGCCACGGATCGAATGGCAGCACGAGCCCCGGCGCCGGCGACATCGCCCCCGGGCCCGGTGCCGCCGCGCCCAAGGGCGCCGAACCGGCGTCCGGCGGCAGCGCACACCTGGCTTGTTCCGACGCCGAATTCACCGGACCTGGCGCCAACTCAGGGAACGCGCGCCCAACATCACCAGCCTCTGGGCGTTCGCAGCCACATATTGCACCGGCATTGCATCGGCAGCGGCCGCGCAATCGTGGACGCCCCCGCCGCCCCACCCGCTCGGTGCCGGATTCCCGCCATTTTCAACGTATTCCAATGAAATCATGTTCACCACGCGTCCCTCTACGCTGGTCGCGTGCCAAGTCCGCAACGTGCGGCCGAGGCCAAGCCGCCCGGGGGACACGGAGCCGACGGTGCAAACCGTTAATTCGACGGGGCGTCCTTCAGTTCCTTGCCTGTTGTCCCGGGCGGTGGAACGCGGAGCATGAACGGAGCGCGGCTCTGCGAACCGCAGCAGGGCCACGCGCGGCGTGGATTCGAGTGAACGTCCATCCGATTGCGCTGCCGCCCACTGCTGACTGGCCACTGCTTCCTCGCTTGCTTTACGCCTGCCTGGCCGCCCAACGCTTCCGAAAGGCTCGACGATACACTTCCAGAACCTGATCTGCGTTCGCGGACCAATCGAACCGGCGCGCGTTGGCCAAACCCGCCTGGCGGAAGTGCTCTCGCCGCCCTTCGCTGGCGGCCATCCGCTCCAACCCGGCGGCGATGCTGCTCACGTCCTCCGGTTCCACAGTCTCCGCGGCGTCCGCAACCACTTCCGCCAGGGAACCGCATCGCGAACTCAACACCGGGCAGCCGCAGGCCATCGCTTCGACCGGTGGGAGGCCAAAGCCTTCGAACAGCGACGGATAGACCATGGTGTCCGCCGCGCGATAGAGGTCGGGCAGCGCCGCGTCGTCCACAAAGCCGAGAAAGCGGATGTCCCGCGCGAAGGGCGACCGGGCCGCCGCCGCGCGGATGACGTCCGCGCCGTGCCAATCGCTGCCGCCCAGCGCGAGTTGCCAGTTGGAGTTCGTGGCCGACTTGAACCGCGTGAACGCTTCAAGCAGCCGGATGTGGTTCTTGGCCGGATGCTCCAGGCGCGAGACGAACAGGAAGAACGGCGCGTCCAGTCTCCAGCGGGCGGCCGCCTCGGCCTTGGCCGCGTCACGCGAACCCGGACGGAATCGCCCGTGGTCGATCCCATTCAGGATGAGGTTCTGTCGCTGCGCCCGGAGGCCAAAGAAGCGCTCGACGTCGTTGGCCGTGTGGGTGCTGACGGCGATGATCTCGTCCTGCCGGCGGGCGAGGCGCTTCACCACCACCCGGCCATAGAACATGCGGGCTGGGTCGTACTTGCCCCGGACGTGAAACGGCGCGAGGTCATGGATCGTGGCCACACGCGCGCAGGGCCCGCGGGCCAGCATGCGCCGATAGCTCGGCACGTGGAGCACATCGATCTCCAACTGCCGGAGCAGCGAAGGCAGCCTCGTCTGATGCCAGAGAATGTTCTTCACCGCCGGCCGGCAACGCTCCGGCACGGTCACGATCTCGGCGCGGCCCGTCGCGAAGCCGAACAGCCTCCGGTCTTCCTCGAGCACGAAGAGCACCAGTTGGTGACCGCCCTGCCGCTCGAGCAGGGCGCGCACGAGCGCCAGCACGTACTGCCCGACACCGGACTGGCCGCGCTGGATGACCGAAGTGGAAATACCGATGCGCATGCCTCAATTGAGAAGATGACGGTCCAGGCGCAGAACGCGGAGCACGTTGCGCACGGCGGGCGTCGCCTCGGTGAACCGGACCCGGAGGCCGCGCTGCTGGGCCTCCTTGCGCGCGCGCACCATCAGCCGCACCCCCGAGCTGTCCATAAACCGCACGCCGGCGAGGTTGATGCTCATGGCCGTCTCACCCCCAGTCCAACGATCGAGCGACCGGCGGGTCATCCGCCACACGCGGTCCTCATTCGCCGCGGTGATGTCGCCCTGCCAGGCCAGTGATGGGTGCGAGCCGCCGAGGTGCAGCGCGGCGACGACGTTGCGCTCCTGAAGACGCTCCACGATCAGCGCCCGGGCAGCGGTCAGGTCTGGAGCGAGGCAGAAGAAGGCCTTGACGCGCAGCCAATCCAGCGCGCGGTGCACCGGCCTGGTCGGCGCCGCAAGCACCAATTGCCGGCCGCGCGCGCGCAGGTGTTTGTTCAAGCGCACCAGCAACCCCACCCCCGTGCTGTCCAGGAATCCCACGCGGGACAAATCGAACACGAGGTGCGCGCCGCTGGCCATGAGGTCAGTCCACAGTCCCTCGTGCGCCTGAACCGAGGCGGCCTCGAGTCGTTCCGCCGGGCGAACGACTTGAAACAAGCCGCTCTTGGTCGCCTGCGTCTCCATGGGACCGCTGCGGTGACCGTGCCGGCGCAGGCCGCGCAGCGCCCACCACTGGCGCAGCATCGCATACCCGAAGACCCAGAGGTCGGTGACGTAGCGCCGGCACAGCCGGCGCGGTTCTTGCAGCAGACGGAACATCCACTCGAGCCCGGCGCGCCGCATCCAGCCCGGCGCGCGCCGCACCGAGCCGGCCAGAAAATCGATCGTCGCGCCGACGCCGATGCAGAAGGGCACGCCCGCCTGGCGGACATGCATGTTGATCCACTTCTCCTGTTTCGGGCAGCCGAACGCCACGAGCAGGATGTCGGGCCGTGCGGCGCGAATGCGCTGGAGGATCTCGTCCGGATCCATGTCCAGCAGCGGCTGGAACGGCGGCGAATACGTGCCGACGAGTTGAAGCTGGGGATGCTGCGCGCGCACCTTGGCCGCCGCGCGGGTGAGACTCTCGCTCGTGCCGCCCAGGAAGAACACCCGCCAGCCCTGGCGCTCGGCCTCGGCGAGCAAGACCGGCACCAGGTCCGAGCCGGCCACGCGTTCCGGCAAGGGGTTGCCGAGAAGGCGCGACGCCCACACCAGCGGCATGCCGTCGCACAGCACCAGGTCGGCATCCGTCAAAATCCGCCGCAGCTCGACGTCCCCGAGCGCCTGGACCACAAAATCCACATTGGCCGTGGCGGCGTAGTGCGGCCGGCGCGACGCGATCATCTCGCCGATGAGGCGCAGGGTGTCGGCGGTGGTGACCTGGTCGAATGGCACGCCGAGCATGGCGATCGGCGCGGGGACGGTGGTTCCGGCTGGGGGGTCCGTCTCCCCCGGAGGGCGTTCCGGCGGGCGGCCCTCCCCGCGCCGGGCCCCTGGGGAAGGGTCACTGCCCGACATCCTGCCAAGCGCCGGGCGCAGCGCGGGGTCCGCCGCCGGCCGCCTGGGTGGTGACGTCATCGCCTTCACTGGCTCGAGTGGGCTGGTGAGGGAAGCAGGCGCTGCCACAGGGAAATCGTCGTGGTGCACTGCACTTGGCCATCGCGGCGCAGGCGCACGATGGCCCGGTAGCCGCCGCGCGGTTCGAGGTAGTCACCACGCCACATCATCACGCCGTTCGTACTCACGGCGATGTCGCTCGCGCTGCCGGTGGCGGCGAGTCTGAGGCGGACCGAGCCGCGATCGCTCACCTCGGTGAAGGTTCGCGACTGGCCGCACGCACTCACGGTGAGGGTCGCAAGGGCCCGGCCAGTGTCGTTGTAGACCACCACCCGCGAGGCGTTGGAGCGGGCGATGGCCACAGTCGCGGCCAGGGCCAGGGTCAGCAGCGCGCCGGCCGGCCATCGCACGCGACGGAGTTGCCACCATTTACGCCGAGAATCGGTTTGCATAGTAATCACTGAGTTGTTGGCCCAATCGCGACCAGGAGAGCCGGGCGCGGACGGTGCGCATGCCTTCTTGTTCGAGACGCGCCCGGAGCGCGGGTTGTTGCAGGGCCTGGGCCGTCGCGTCCACGAACGTCGCCGGACTGTCCGCCAGCAGCAGATCGTCGCCGTGGCGCAAGGCGAGTCCCTGCGCCCCGGTGGTGGTGGAGACGACCGGCGTGCCCATGGCCATGCTCTCCGGAATCTTGAGCCGCGTCCCGCCGCCGATGCGGAGCGGGACGATCTGCAGCCAGGCCCTCCGATAAAACGGCCGGACATCCGGCACGCCGCCCGTCACGGTGACCCCGCGACGATGCGCATAGGCGCGCACTTCGGCGGTGGGCGCCTGGCCCACGATCAGCACGCGCAGCGTCGGCACGCGCCGGAGCAGCGCCCCGTGCATCTCCCCAAAAAACCAGCGCAGCGCGTCGATGTTGGGCGTGTAATCCATCGCGCCGCAGAACAGCACGGTCGGATCGCTCGCGCGCGGCTCGGCCGAGGCGGTGGGAGCAAAGTAGTCGAGGTCCACGCCGTTGGGAATGACCTGCACCGGCACGTCGCGGCTGATCCGCTTGCGGATGAAGGCGGCGTCATCCGGCCCGCACACCACCTGCACCGCCGCCCGCCGGGCCACCCGCCGCTCAAACCGCTGCAGCTTCGCGAGGTTCTCCCAGTCGAGCAGGGCCTGGCGCACGCCGCGCGACAGCGTCTCGCGCTGGGCCAGTTGAAACTGCCAATCCACCCGGCTGCGATCCACCGCCAGTGGCAGATGGCCGAGCCCGTTGAAGAAATACTGCGCCATCACGAGGTCGCAGACGTGAACGAGATCGTAGGGTTGGCCCTCGCTGAAACGGTCAATCGCCTCCGCGACGCGGGGCAACCGCCAGTGCCGGACCGTGGTCGGCAGCGGATGCAACAGTCGGTCCGGAACCAGCCGCGGCCAGGGCGGATGGGCAAACGGAACAAACTCCACCCGCCGGCAGAATTCGGCGAAGACTGGCCTGTGCTCGCGCCTCGCGCCGCCTTCGGTGAGGGCCAGCAAATCCACCTGGTGGTTACGCGCCAACGAGCGCAGCACATGGAATGTTCGCTGGTACGTGCCCCGGTCAATCGGGAACGGGATGTAGGGATAGACAACGAGAAGGCGCATGGTCAGTTGAACCGATGCCAAAGGGTTTCGTAAGCGGCCACCAGACCGGCGAAGTCGGTCGCCCGGGTGTGGAGCTCGCGCTGAAGGACGCGCCGAAGCGGAGCATCGGTGAGAGCCGCTTCCTCCCAGAGCAACAACGCCAGCGCGTGGAAGAGGCGTTCGCGCGGGTAACGCCCGCCGTGGACAGGCAGCGCGGCCAGCGGCCCAAACGCCTGCGCGTTCACCAGGCGGTTGCGGAGGCGTGACGTCTCCGGACACTTGTGGCACCCATCGGTCGCATACGCGCGAGGACGGTCGAATTCGCGGCCCAGTCGCCGCCGCTCAAGGTGCCGCCAGACCGTCCACGCGAGGTTGGTCAATTCGGCGTGCCGGCGCGCCAGGACCTCGCGCGATTCCGTGGACCGGCAAGGATGCAACTTGAACGCGACCCCCGCGGCGTGATGACGGCGAAGCGCCTCGCGCGACCCATCTCCGCCGAAGTGTTCCTCGTGCAACAAGCGCTGCTGCCGTTCCCGGCAACTCCAGTGATATTGCCCAGCCGCCGCCAGCAGGGCATCCCCAAAGGCGAGTCCGGCCTTGGCGAGATTGCGTCCGACGAAGTCCGCCTCCTCCGGCCCAAACGGCCGGCGGCGCAACCGCTCCGCACTGAACAGGAGCCCGGAGCAGCGATTGAACAGGAGCCGGGTGGCCTCATGCCTGGGAATGCTCCCGGCATCACGATGGTGCTCGCATCCCGCCAGGAGGGCATCATCCCCTAGCAGCCACCGATGCCCGCTGACAAGGTCGTAATAGAACATGGACGGGCCACTGCGGCGCAGTTTGTCCAGGGTGATCACCTTGAACTCGACCTCCAAGCCCGCCCCCGGGGCCAGCCGGTCGCCGAGTTCGCGCAGCGCCGATCGATACCTGCGCTCCGCAAGCCACGCGTTGCCTCGGACCACGACATAGAACTCCAGATCGTTGTAAGGCCGGTCGCCCGAAGCCTCCCGCAGCACGCCGCCTTCGCCGCGCCCGTACCCCCCCGCGAGCATCAGCCCGTCGAGCCGCGCCGCCGGGATGACGCGCGCCACGCCCCGCGCCACCCGGTCGCACACGAACGCCAGATGCGCCTCCAACGCCGCGCTCCCATCCAGGGTGAACCGGCCGGCGCCCGAGCGTTGCGCCGGCATTGCATCTGCACGCGAGCCTTCGGCTGCAACGCCGCGTGGCGCGTCGCCGAGAAAGGCCCATTCCGCCGGACCAGGCCCGTTTTTCAATGAATTGGTTGCGATGTCGTTCACCCGCAGCGCCCGTAACGCTGGTTCCGTGCCAACGATCGAGGCCCTGTCCGTGGCGTAGGCCGGGAATATCGCCGCCCGCCCCGGGGTTGGCGGTTACCGCCGAGCTCCTCGTCGGCTCCCGTGCCGGGCAGACAACCGGCGCCACCACTGGTGAATGGACCCCCCACCTTCCCGTTGGCCCGGCGCCCGCCCAGTCTACCCTTCGGCGATGGCCAGGCCGAAAACGATCCGACGCGCCCTCAGGGGCAGAGGATTGGGATGAGTTGGCGTCCGTGTCGCCGGTAGACGCGAAAATCCGCGTCCGTCGTCCACACCACGCAGTCGGCGTGCAATTCGGTCAAGCGCACCAGACAGGCATCGGCGAAATCCATGGGCACATCCCGGTACTTGCTCAGCAGCGGCCACACCGTGGCGGCTTGGGCTTCGAAATCGAAGGCGGCCCGGAGGATCTCTTCGCGGTGCAGACGGGCGAGTGCATCCAGCGAGCGAGGCAGGTCGCGCAGCAAATGCGAGGTCTCCGCCAGGACGCTCTCGCACGTGAGCAAGGGAGGGCGCAGCGTCTTGAAGCAGCTCACCGCCCACGCGTGGTTCGAATCCGCGCGGTCCAGCAACGCCACCAGCGCCCCTGTGTCCGCCAGCCAGATTCTCATGGGCGCGCCCGGGTGCCGAAGCTCGCCAGGTGGCGCTTGTTGGTCGAACGATCACCCTCCGAGCTGGCGTCGAGCTTCGCTCGGCTCTCGAACAAGTCGCGGGTCAGGTCGTAGCAGCTTGCGGGTGCGACGGCGTCGCTTTCCCGGGCCAGTTTCTCCAGCGCTTCGATCATCAACCGGCTCAGGGTGGTCTTGCGGCTCAGGGCCAGTGCTCGCAGCCGGGCCTTGTGGCCTTTCGGGACCTTGACTGAGAGTGTTTCCAGCATGGTGTGAGCCATGGTAATCCCGAGCTGTCAGATGTCAACCTACCGACCGCTGACCCGGAGATTCTCAGGTCGTCGCACGGGCCTGCGACTCGCCGCCGCCGAGCGGCATTGGGCGGGCGAGGCTTGTCCCACGGCAACCCTCCGCGTGGCCGGTGGTGGCTGAGCGCAGCCGCGCTCCGGGTCAGAGGGTGAGTTGCTGCCGCTGCCCCGGCGCTCTGCCGGCGGGAAGGGCGGCGCCCAACCCGGCGGTTCCTGCCTGGCCGGTCTGCGACACCGCCTCGTTCGCCCTGCTACCGGCGTGTCACACTCTCCAGCAGGTAGCGCTCCATGCGGTCCAGGATGAGGGGCTCGGCGTAGCGCGCGCGGACTTCGGCGTGGCCGGTGGCGGCCAGGCGGGCGCGGGCGGCGGGGTTGGCGTCGAGATCGCGGATGCGCTGGGCGAGTTCATCGGGCCGGCCGGCGGTGTAGGTGAGGGCGTTGGCGCCGTGGCGGAAGAGTTCCTGGCTGCCGCCGGTCATGGTGCCCACGACGGGCAGGCCGCTGGCCATCGCTTCGAGCGGCGTCAGGGCGAAGGGCTCCTCCCACTCGGAGGTGAACAGCAGCGCGTCGTGAGCGCGGTAAACCGCCGGCATGTCGGCCGCGCTCGCGGTGTGGAAGAACGCCGGCAGGCGCTGTTGCTCGGCAAACGTCCTGAGTCGCGCGGTGTAGCCGGGTTCGCCCTGGCCATAGAGGTGGAGTTCACCGGCGAACCTTCCTCGCACCTCGGCCATGGCCCGCAGCGCGGTCATCACGCCCTTGTCTTCGGCCAGGCGGCCCACGTAGAGGAGTCGGCGCAGCGGGCGCGAGGCCGGAATGGGCTCGCCCCGAAAACGCTCCGTGTCGACCGGGCAGTAAATGACCTCGCCGTGCCGCACCGCATAGCCCTTCGCGGCGGTGAGTTCGCGCAGAGCGTGGCTGCAAAAGTAGATGCGCGAAAAGCGGATGTCGGTGACCGGGGCGGTCGGGGCGACCTGGCTCCAGCGCGCCCGGGCGCCGGCCAGCGTCCAGCACCCGCGCCGCAGCCGAACCGGCAGGGAAGGGCTCTTCCGGTTCCACCACTCGAGCCAGACGTCCGCCACGAGGCTGCGCGCGATCCAATGGTCGGAAACGTCATACACCGTCGGCACGCCGAGTTGCTGGAGCGTGAGGCAGAGCGATTTGGAAAGTCCGCCGAGGTTCCACACGTGGACGACATCCGGTTGGAAGTCCGCCACCGCCGCGCGCAGGACACGGTTGTTGTGCAACTCCAGCCTGCGCAGCCTCCCGAGGCCCAGCCAGGGATGGCCGAAGAACCCGTGCAGGCGGAGGGCGCGCGACACGCCCTTCCCGGCCGCGTCGGTCGCTGGGGCCGCGACGCCGTGATTCGAGGTCAGCACCCGCACGCGATGGCCCCGCGCGCGGAGAGCGTTGACCGCGAGTTCGCAACGGAGTTCGTAACCGCCGACATAATGCGGCGGAAAGAGGTTCGAGAGGACCAGGATCTTCATTTCGCGTGGGGTTCCTGCTGTTCGTGCCAGCCTCGGCGGAAACCGGCCAGCTTGCCGGAACGCTGCACCCAACGGATGCGCGCCGCGTGCGGCAGTTCGCGCCACCGTCCCGAGCGGGCGCAAAAGCGCGCGTCGTGCCGCACGTCGCTGAGCCACCCGAGGGCGACGGTCTTCAGCCAGTTGAACTCGCCTGGCCCGCCGTTCCACGCCTGCCCGAGGGCGCGGGCATCGCCAAAGCTGCGCTGGCGCGCCTGGGCCGGCGTGTAGTTGTGCGAGTGCATTGCGACGGACTCCGGCACGTAGGCAACCTGGTAGCCCTGGGCCTTGCACCAGCGCGTGTACTCGTCGTCCTCGGCGTATTGCAGGTCCTCGCGGAAGCCGCGCCTGGCCCACACGTCCTTGCGCAGGCCGCTGCTGACCATGCTGAAGAAGTGCCTCCACGCCGCCGACTCGCGTTGCGGGCCGAAGCAGCGTGCGTAGTCGCACGCAAAGACCGCCTGGCAATCGGGCCGGGGAATCTGCCGTCCAAAGCACGCCGCCACGCGCCGATCGTGTAACGCCCCCACCAACGGGCGCAGCCAGTGCACGCCCTGCGGCGTGGCGTCGGCATTCAGAAACACGCAGCATTCCGATCGTGCCAGCCGCATCCCCTGGTTGATGACGCGGCTGGGATTGTACTCCTGCGGTGTGATTTGCACGAAGTGCGCAGGCCGCGCGGCGCGGATGAGTTCCGGCGAGCCGTCGGTCGAACCGCTGTCAATCACGATGAGCTCCCAATGGGGGAAATCCTGCCTGCGCAAGGCCGGCAGGGTCTCCTGCAGCGCCCAGCCCTCGTTGAACGAGCGCATGATGATGCTGACCTGTGGATTCTTCACGGGTTCACGGAGACCGCGATGCGGGGATGAGGTTCAAGCGGCCGATCCCGAGGCGAGTGCAGCCCGTTTTCGACGGCCGGCGAGCGCACGGTCCAGGTTGCGGCCCAACCCCCGGCGTTCGGCGTCATCGAGGGCCCAGAACCACGTGCCCACCGCCCCGACCAGCACCGCGACCGGCCCCTGCGTGAGCAGCGTGACCCACGGATTGGTGCCGTGCAGGGCCGGGACGGCCGCCAACGCCACCAGCACGAGGAACAGCGGCAGGCACCCGAGCCAGGACGGCAGCACCGTCTGGCGAAACAGTTGCCATCCGCTGAAACCCGCCTCGCGGGCCACCCACGGCCACAGCCGCAGCCAGCCGAAACCCAGCGTCGGGATCAGCGACCCGATAGCCACCGCCACCACGTTCTGGAAGATCAGCACGAGCCCGATGCTCAACCCGAGGTTCAACCCCGCTTCGCCGACCCCTAGCCACATGAGTTGGCGCTCGTGGCCCGTCATCATGAAGATGCGCTTGGAGACGCTGTGGGTGAGGATCGTCGTGTAGAACCAGGCCAGCAGGACATGGCCGACCAGCCAGGTGTCACGGGCGATCCCGCGTTCGCCGGTCAGCACGCGCAGCAGGTCCGTCAGATGGAAGGCGCAGAGCAGATAGGCTGGCGTGGCGATCAGGACGCTCCACCGCGTCGCCTTCACCAACAGGTCGCGCAAGGCCGCGCGGTCGCCGGTGGCGTGGAGGTGCGCGGCGGCGGGCGACAGCGTGTCCTGCACCTGCCGCGTGAATTGGGCAAAGACCTCGGCGACTTTCGCGCCAGCCTGGTACACCGCCACGGCCGCGAGGGACATCGTCGCGCCGAGCACGAGCTGGTCCGTCTTGCCCAGCACGATGTTTGTGGCCGTGGCCAGGTAGGCGAAGATGGAGAAGGACATCGTTTCGCCGATCAGGGCGGTCGAGACGAGGCGAGGATGCAGGCGCACGGCGGGCATTCGCTGCAAGGCGAGGACGGCGGCCAGGCCGTCCGGCGCGAGCGCGAACCCCAGCGCGAGGACCATGATCGTCATGAAACTCCAGTCCAGCGACAGGGCCAGCCCCATGAAGCCGAGCCGCAGGAGCAGGGCGCCCGTAATGAGGTTGTTCGCCAGGCGAATGCGCTGCTGGCCGCGCAGGATTTCCGGGAAAAGACCCAGCGGGAACGCCAGCCCGATCCCGAGAAAGAAGAGGACCAGCACGCGGCGGAATTCCTCGCTGTTGTCCGGCGTCACGTCGAACCAGGCAACGATCCGGTGCGAGCCGGCCAGCACCGCGAGCACGACGCCTGCCGCCACCACCACGTAGCAGAAGAAGATCGTGCTCAGCACACGGCTGAGTTTGTCCCAGTCCTGTTGGACGGACAGTTCGGCGACACGCTTCTGCGCCGCGAAGCCGAAGCCAAAGTCGAGCAGAATGCCGTAGCCGAACACGCTCCAGAGCAGCGACCAGAAGCCGAACTGCTCCTGGCTGAGCGCCTGATAGAGGAGGCGAAACGTCACGAGGCCCACCACCAAGCCGACCACCGTGCGAAGGTAGTTGGAGGCGGCGTTGCTCCAGAGGTTCCGTTTGACCTCGTCATAACTCATCAGCCAACCCTCCCGTAACGCCGCGCCGCGTGGGCCTCCGCGCCCTGGTAGAGTTCCTCCAACTGCGCCGCCACGCGGCTCCAATCATAGCGACTCCGTGCTGCCTCGCGGCCCGCGGCCCCGAGCGCTCGCCGCAGCGCCGGCGACTGGGCGAGCGCCGCGAGTTGGGCGGCCAGAGCGGCGGCGGTGGCGTCGCCGCGCGGCGTGATGAAGAGCCCGTTGTGGCCGTGGTCCACCAGCGCCTTCAGGCCCCCGACGCGGTTGACGATCACGGGGCGGCCGGCGGCCCAGGCCTCGAGGACCACGATCCCAAACGGCTCGTGCATGGAGGGGAGCACGAACGCGTCACACGCGTGGTAGGCGTTGACCAGGTCGGCATCGTCGTGCCGCAGCCCCGGCAGCATGCGAACGCAGCCGCCCAGCTCGTTCGCGGCCACGAAGTCGCGGAGCTGCGCGGCATAGGCGGGCTGGGTTTCCGGGCCGATGATCGCCAGCAAGGCCTTCGGCTGGCGCGGATGGAAGCGGGCGAACGCCTCCAGGAGCAGCCGCTGGTTCTTCTGGGCGTCGAGGCGGCTGACGTTCAGCACGAGAAAGGCGTCGGCGGGAATGTGGTGTTTGCGGCGAAAGCCGGCCCCGTCGCCGGCCCCGAACTTCGCGGCGTCCACGCCGTTCGGCAGGTAGGCGATGCGGTCGTGCGGGAGTTGCGCCTTCGCCTGCTCGAATTCGCTGTGCCCCACGCAAATCACGTGGTCCGCGTCTTCCAGCACGCGGCGCGCGCCGAGCAGGGCGCCAAACAGCTTGCCCCACTCGGGCTTGTGGGCGATGGGCCTGAGCAGTTCCTCGCGCTCGGCGACCGGCACATCGAACACGCCCCCGTGCAGCGACACGACGTAGGGCTTCCGGCGCAGGCGAGCGGCCGTGCGGACCGTGCCGCCCACGCGCTTCAGGGCGTGCGCATGAAAGAGACGGACGTTCGGCGTGGTGAGCAGCGACCGGAACAGGGAGAGCGAGAGGAGATTGCCGCCTTTCTTGTCCAGCGCGGCGCAGTCCGCCCGGTTGAGGCCGAGGAACGGATAGGAGTAGGCAAAGCGCCGCACCGGAACGCCGCCGATGTGTTCGGTGCGCCGGCTCGCCAGCGCCATCGAGGTGTGAATCCGCGGCTCCGCGCCGGCGTGCCGCTGACGCCGGGCGATCTCGAGGATGACCGTCTCCGTGCCGCCCCACTCCTCGGCGACAAAGCGGCGGGGAACGTGGACGATGACGTCGGGATGGCCGTTGCTCATGCGCGGAGAAAGAGGAATGTGCCCCCGTCCTCGCACTCGACCCGGAAGCCGAGGTTCACAAGGTCGGCGACAATGCGGTACGTTGCCGCGTGGCCCAGGACCTGAGGATGCAGCTCGATGATGATCTTCCTCACGCTCGCCGGGACCTGGCGGAAGTCCACGAACTGCTCCGCACCCTCGATGTCCATGATGAGCGCGGTGGGCGCGACCTCGAGACGGCGCACCAGGGTGGTCAGGCTGACGGCCGGGACGCGCACGGACCGGCCGGGGGGCCCGGAGCTCACGACCGAGTTCTCCCAGAACTCCCGGCCCATGTGCAGCCTCACCTCGCCGTCGGCGGCGGCGAGCGCCAGGTTCCAGACCACCGGCGTGCGACCATTGAGCGCGTAGTTCTGCTTGAGCAGGGCGACGGTGTCCGGGTTGGCCTCGACCGTGGTGTAGCGAGCGATGCCGAGGCGCGTTTGGCAGAACAGCCCGATGAAGCCGATCGCGCCGCCAACCTCGAGCACCGCGTCATCGCGGGTGAGGACCTGCTGGGCCAGCGTGCGCTCTTGGACTTCGTAACGGCCCAGGAGCAGGTTGTTTTTCATCACCGACGAGAGCGTGGAGACGTCGAGCCGCACGCCTTCGAGCGTGACGGTGCGCACGCGCGGCAGGGTGAACTTGAACTTCCATCGTGTGCGGACATCGTCCCACAACTGGAAGAGCAGCGTGCGCTGCCAAAGGCTTGAGCGGGCAAGGGTGGGGGCCATGGCTAAGCGAGAACGGTGTCGGTTCGGAGGGTGGGGCGCCGGGCTGCCAGCGCGGCGGTTTGTTTCATCAGGTCGCAAAGGTGGGGGATGGCGGTCACAGCGGCGGGGATTTCCGGCTGGTTGGTCAGCAGCGCGGCGTAGCTGTGTGGGTCGGCCGGATGATAGCCGTGCATGGCGCGGATCGGACGTTCGCCCATGTGGCTCGGCACGATGAGCACTCCCTCCTGGACGAGGAAGATCAGCTCGCCGAAATACCGGTCCGCAAACAGCGTCCGGAGACGCGCCAGTTCCGCATCGGGAAGGATGCGGCCGTGGGGCACGCGGTGAAGCTCGTCGGTAATGAGCTGGCGGGCGCGGTCGTGGCGGAACCAGAAGCGGGCCATGGTGGAGTCATAGACCACGGCGTAATCGCGCTCCGGCTCCAGCGGCAACGCCTCGATGCGCGCCATCAGGTCCAGATGCTCGTCGCAGTTGGCCATGCCGTGGTCGCTGAAGACGTACAGGTGAACGTCCCCGTAGTGGCCGCGCGCCGCCGCCAGGAGCTGTCGAATCCACCCCTCGTAGACGCGCAGCCTGGCCGGAATCGCCGGGGAGTCGTTGCCCGCGCGGTGCAGCAGGCCATCCAGCCCCGGCCAATACAGGAACGCGAAATCCACCGTGCCGTCACGCAATTGGGCCAGCAGCGCGTCCCGGTTTTCCTCCTCGGACTTCGCCGGGTCGCTGACGAAATAGGGCGTTTCCTGGGCGACGAGGAAGTCGAAGATGTTCTCCCCGCGATTCATGCCCCCCGGCTGAAGCGGGCTCTTCTTCTCGGTAAAATCGTAGCGGTGGATGTGGCGGAACGGAATGTTGTAGAGGTCAAAATAGCCGCGAAAGCCGAGCCGCGCCTTGACCAGTCTCGTGAGCCAGCGGCGGACGATGCGCCGACGGGTCACCGCCTTCGGCAGCCAGCGCAACGAACGCAGCGGCCGGAAGGGCGAGTTCTTCGGGTCGTGCACGAAGTAGCACCAGTTCCGGTGCTCATCGGGCCAGCGGCCGGAGAGGATGGAGGGCACACAGGTGGAGCTGTAGCCGAAGACGCTGTCCAATCGCTTGCGCGTCGGTGCGAAATCCTGCCCAAACGGGTCGTCGCGCAGAATCTCCCACCCCATCGCATCGATCATGACGAACAGCCCGAGCCGGCGCTTTCCTCCGCCCCGATCCTTGTTGCAGGGTGCGGAAACCGCATTGCGGGTGCAACGGGGACCTGCGGTGCGCGCGGTTGTCCGCTGGCTGTCATCCGGCATCGCCGTGCGCGCTATGTTCATGGTACTCATCACGTTGTGGTCGCTTCGGCTCGATCAGGACGCCTGGCTGGCGGCGCCTGATCGGACGCAGCACGAGCGTGTTTCGCAACCCGCGTGCCAGCGCCCGAGAGGCCGGGCCAGGCCGCATGGAAGCCCGGAAGGGTTGACCTTTCCCCGCTCCCTTTCTCCCTCTCCCCAACCGGAGCAAACGCTTCGCGGGCATAGGTTGGGGAGAGGGAAAGGGGTGAGGGGACGGTTCATGGAGAGAATCCTCCGAAGGCAGGCTCCGCGCATTGAACCTCGGAACCGAGGGTGAGCAAGAGCAAGAGCAAGAGCAAGAGTAAGAGTATGGATTCTGCCTTCTGCACTCTGCCTTCTGCCTTGGGTTCGCGGGGAGGGGCCTCCCGGACACGGCCCGTTACGGCGTGCCGATGAGGCGCCGGGCTTCGGCGGCGAGCGCGCTGGGGCTGAACGGCTTGGTCAGGAAGAGGGCCGCGCCGGCGGTTTCCGCCTCGGCCCGCGCGACATGCTGACCGCGGGCGGTGAGCATGATGACTGGAATGCTTGCGGTGGCCGGGGCGGCCTTCAGTTCGCGCAGCGCCGCGAAACCGTCCATCTCCGGCATGCTCACGTCCATGACGATGAGGTCGGGCCGCACGCGCAGAGCGACCTCCACCGCCTCGCGCCCGTTGCGCGCGCTGAGGATGTCGTAGCCGCCTTTCCTGAGGCTCAGTTCGGTGATCCGCCGCATGTGCGGCTCGTCATCCACGATGAGAATCTTGTGGCTCATGGCAAGGGGGCTGGGTCTTGGCGATCACCAGGAAGGCGGTGTCATCGACGGGCGCTGCGCCCTGGACGAAGTCATCGAGGACGCGCGCGAGGCGCTGCTGGGTGGCCGCGGAGGATTCTCCGTCACGTGCAGCCACGGCGAGCGCCTCCTTGACCGCTTCCAGCCCGAGCAGTTCATCCTGCGCATTGCGCGCTTCGATCAGGCCGTCGGTGAACATCAGCGCGCAGCCCGCCGGCCAGGGGCGGCAGTCTTCCGGAAACGATGCGGCCCGCAGGATGCCCAGCGGCGGGCCGCCGACGGCCACCTCCGCGACCTCACCGGCCGTGTTCGCCAGCAGGAGCGGCGGATGCCCGGCGGCGGCCACGCGAATCTCACCCCGCCGGCAGTCCAGAAAGGCCAGTTGCGCGGTGATGAACATCTCGGCCCGGTCCAACTCCTCGAACAGATGTCGATTGAGCCAGGCCAGAAAGTCGCCAGGCCGCGCGGCCAGATCCAGCCGCGACCGCACCAGGCCGCGGAAGACGAAGGCAAAGAGCGCGGCGGGCAGCCCTTTGCCCATGACGTCTGCGACCGCCAGCAGCAACTGGCCTTCGCCCGCGGGCAGCGCGTCGTAATAGTCGCCGCCGACCTGCCGCGCACTGCGGTAAAAGCGGGCCAGCGAGGTGCAGGGCAGGGACGGTAGCTGCGCGGGCAGCAGCGTTTGCTGGAGATTGGCGGCGATTTCCAAGTCCCGCGTGTTCAGCCGCGCCCGCACCTGCTCCTCGCGCATCTGGGACGTGTGAATTTGCAGTCCGACGAAGTCGCCGAAGGTGTGGATCACACTCACCTGCCCGGCGGCAAAGGGCCGATCCCCGTCGTGGCGACCCAGCGTCAGCACACCGATGAGCGCGCCGTTGACGACCAGCGGATGCGAAAACCCGCATCCATGGCCGGCCAGCGCCGCCAGCGGATCGTCCGGTGCCGGCCGCGAAAGAGCGTCGAACCAGATGTCGCTCCGTTCCGTGGCGGCGCGCACTTCGAGGGCGCGCGCTTCGGTCAAAGCGACGTCCGGGCGCAACGCGATCGGACCGTGTGCCTTGGTGGAGGCCATCTCCAACCGCAGGTGGCCGAGGGACGGTTGGTGAAGCCGCAACGCCACCCATTCCGCCTCCGTGATGTCCAGCAGCCGTGCGAGCCACCGATGCACGACTTCTGTGGCGGCAACGCCGCCCTGCAGCTCCGCACTGAAGCGGAAAATGGCGGAGAGACTCTCGTAAGCCGAAGCCAGTTCCTCGGTCATCAGGTCCAGCGTGTGCTGCACCTCGCGCAGATCTTGCCCCGGGTCCGCTGGCGCGGCCGGGGCGACGGTAGCCGACGGGGCGCGGCGCCGGCGCAGAATCAGGCAGTTCTCGCCCGGCCCGCGCAGGTAGCTCGCCTGGTCCGTGAGCTGCTGGATCAGAAAAAGGCCCCGGCCCGATTCGCTGTCATCGGGGGGCAAACGCGCCGGCTGCGGCCACTCGAAACCGGGCGTGTGATCGGTGATGCGGGCCTCAGCCCAGTCGGGCCCGACGAGCAGGTCCACGCGAATGGGGAGGGCGCGCGCCTCGGGCGGGCAGTGTTTGACGGCGTTGTTCAGCCCTTCCGCGAGCGCCAACTCCCAGCCGTCGAGTTCCGCTCCGGCCAACCCGGCTTCGGCGAAGAACTGTCGGGCCTGTTGACAGAAGGGGCGTGTCGCCCCGAGGTCGCAGGGCAGTTCCTGGGAGCGGGCGGCCGCCGGAATGAGCGGGAACGAGGGCACCTCAGCGCGGGACGATGTGGAACAGATGGTCGAGCTTGAGCAGCTTGAACATCTCGGCAATCAGCGGCGCGGGCTGCCTCAAGCGCACGTGGCCGGCGCGGTGGCAGATGGCCCGGTGCACGGCGATCAGCGCCCCGAGGCCCTCGCTGTCCACAGAGCGGGCGCGGCTCAGGTCCACCTCCACGATGCGGTGTTCGGGCCGCAAGGCCGCGCGGGCGCAGTCCTGGAAAAGCCGGGAGGTGACGGAGGTGAGCGTTGGGATGTCGGTGATGAGGAGCGTGTCGCTCCGGGATTCAGTGCGCATGGGGCCTAGGGGGTGGTGACGATTTCAAAAACGCGGTGCAAGCGGGTGAGTTCGAGAATCTGCTGCACCGACGGCGTGGGGTGAAGAATGCGCACCGTGCCGCCGCGGGCGCACATGGTCTTGTGCAACGCAATCAGGGCGCCGAGGCCACTGCTGTCCACGAAGCGCGTTTGGGAGAGGTCCACATCAATCGTGGACACGTGCTCTCTGAGCACGGCCCGGGCCTCGTCGCGCAGCGAGGCGCTGTTGGTGGCATTCAGCTCGGTGATCTCGCTCAGCACGAGCGTCTTGGTCTGGAGTTGCATTTTCATAAGGCTGAAAGCGTGCCTGGCCGGCAAGCGTAGTCGGAGCAGGGGAGGATGGCAGGCTAATTCGCGGGCGCAGGCTGCCGAGAAGAAACGGATCCGCCACGTCCGTCTGCGAGCCCGTGTCCAGGTGCAGCAACGCGCTGCCCCAGGCAAAGGAGTCGCGGACCTCGGTGAATCGGCCGACGTAGGTCTGCGGGCCGACGATGCTGCCGGCCACTTCCGCACCGCGGTCGAGGTAACACCCGTCCTCAACGACCGTGCCTGGGCCGACCACCGCGCCCGAGCCGAGAAACACCTGGGCCCCGATCCAGCAGGGGCCGATCAGGCGGGTGTCGGAGGCGATGCGCGACCGCAAGCCGACGAACACGCCGGGGGCCAGCGCCCTCATGCCGACACGCTGGGAGGCCAGGAGTGGGAGCAGGCTGAGCTGGGCTCGAGACCAGGCACGGTAGCTGCCCCAGAGCGGACATGCGGGCAACTGCGGCAGCCGATCGAGCGCAACCGTCCGGACCTCGCGGGAGCCTTCCGCCGGCGCCGCCTCGGTCCGCACCTCGAGGTGGAGGCCCCAGGCCTCGCCGCGGCCAACGACGCGGAGGATGGCCTCGACCCCGTCGGCGACGACGAGTTGCACGCCTTTCACGCCGCTGGCCGCCAGGGCGGCGAGGGCATGCTCCAGCACGGTGGCGCCGAGGAAGGGGGCGAGGGCCAGCGGGCCGTGGCGCGCAAGCGCCGGCACGGCGGAATCATCCACGGCACAGTTGAGGATCACGTTCATGGTTTCACATCCCTTTGCCGAACAGAATGGCAGGCACCGTCTTGGCCAGCAGCCACAGGTCTTTGCCCACGCTCTGGCTCTCGATGTAGCGCACGTCGAGGGTCACCTGCTCGGGAAAGTCGATGGCGTTGCGGTCGCCGATTTCAAACCACCCCCCGCGCCGTTCGCCCACCTGCCAGAGGCAGGTGATGCCCGGCTTCACCAGCAAGCGGCGACGGTCGGCCAGGGAGTAAAGCGCCACCTCGCGCGGCAAGGGCGGGCGCGGGCCGACGAGCGACATGTCGCCCCGCAACACGTTCCAGAACTGCGGCAGTTCGTCGAGCGAGGACTTGCGGATCAGCTTGCCGACGCGGGTGATGCGCGGGTCGTCCTTCATCTTGAAGGTCACGCCGGAGGCCTTTTCATTCTGGGCCAGGAGGTCCTTCAGCTTCGCCTCGGCCTCCACGCACATGGAGCGGAACTTGAGCATCTCGAATGCGCGGCCGTTCAGCCCCACGCGCGTCTGGCGAAAGAACACCGGGCCGCCGTCCAGCCGGACCAGCAGGGCCAGGAGCAGGAAGACCGGCGCCAACACTACCAGGGCGGCCAGACTCACGACCAGGTCGATGGCCCGCTTCAAGAAGCGGGTGGTCTGGATCACGGCGAGCCAGCCCAGTCGCCGCAGGCCGACGTGCGCGTTGAGCCGCGCGCGGCCCCACGGCTTCTGGGCCGCGAGCAACCGTTCCATGGACTGTTCGGTGAAATGATGTGCGGACATGTGGGTTTACGGGCTTGGCCGGCGGCCCAAGAGGGCGCGCCATTCGGAGATCGTCGCGCGACCCTGGCCGGCGTCGACCCCCAGGTCGGCGTGCCGGGCCGGCGGGGCGACAACACGGTTGGGCCTTGGGGCCACGTGACTGCAGAACTGCCGCCGCACGGATTCGGCGGCGCGCCCCCGCTCCCGCTGGTCGCGCCCCCGCCGGCGGGCCAGGCGCACTTCCGCCGGGTCGTCGAAGTGCACCTCGTCCCGTGCTGCCCACGGCAGATGGGCCAAGCCGCGAGAGAAATCGTCGCGGGAGATTCCGCCGGCTGGGTCGCCTTGCGCCTCCAAGCGCCGTTCCGCCAGCCAGGTCTGGCCGGAGCCGCTGCCGCCGGCGATCGCGATGAGATGGACCTTCATGTCAGTTCCGGGCGGCCTGATGTTCCGCCACCACGCGTCCGAACATGGTCTCGAGGTCGCGGATGTAGCCGTCGAAGTCGTAGCGTTCGCTGACGAGCCGGAGGCCGTTCTCCCCAAGTTGGCGGGCGAGCGGCTTGTTGGTGAGCAGTTGTCGGAGTCGCGCGGCGTATTGGCGCCGGTCCATCCAGGGGACGAGGAAACCGTTGTGCCCGTCGACCAGCCAGTCCTTGATGCCGCCGGCGTCGAAGGCCACGACCGGCAGGGCGTAACGCATGACTTCCAGGCCGATGGTGGCGATGGGTTCGGGCCACACCGAACTGAGGGCCACGACGCTGCACTCGCGGTAGTAGTGCGTGAGTTCCTCCTGCGGCACGAAGCCCTTGAAGGTGACGCGGTCAGCCAAGCCGAGTCTGCGGCTCAGCCTCTCGCAAGTGGCGCGATGGTTGCCGTCCCCGAGGATGATGCACTCGAACTTCGTGTCCAGCAGCGCCAGCGATCGCAGCAGCACGTCGACGCCTTTGCCGCGAATGATCTGGCCCGCGTAGAGGATGAGGTTGCGGTCGCTGTAGCTGCTGCGCAGGCCAGGATCGCCCTGGCGCGGCACCGGCGCGTGAATCTCAATCCGCTTCGAGTCAAAGCCGTTGTTCAGGAGCTCGTCGCGCATGTAGGTGGTCACCACCACCATGCGGTGGAAGCGGCGGTTCAACGCCACCTCGCGCTGCTTGTCGGCGTAGCTCACCCACCGGAGCGGAAAGCCGCCGGCGCGATGGCGCGTGACGCAGGCCAGGCAGGTCAGCACGCAATGCGGCCCGACGCTCCGGGTGCAAATCGCGCGGGTGAAATAGTCATACTTGTAACTCCGCATGCAGTAGAGGTCGTGGTCGTGCACCATCCGCACCAGGGGCCGGCCGCTGCCGACCAGCGCGTCGATCACGCCGAGGTCGGCCATCTTGTGGACGTACACCACGTCCGGCTGAAAACGGCCGAGGGCGGCGCGGGTGGTATTTGCATTGTCGTTGCATTGCAATGCAAAGCGGTGCGGGAAGGCGGCCTGCCAGGCCGCCTCGCTCTTGCCCGTGGCCGGGCCATGCAGGAGGCCCAAGGTATGGCCGCGCCGACCCAGTTCGGTCGCGGTGATCTGCGCGTTCGCCTCCGCGCCGGCCAGGGCGCCAAATCGTTCGTGGACGTAGAGAATCTTCATCGATTGCCGTGGCGCATCCGCGCCGGCGCGGCTCACTGCAGCCGCCGTGCCAAGTCGTGCAGGCGGCGAACTCCGGAGGGGAACGGAGCGGCGGCGCCGCCGGCGCCGCCGGTGCGGGCGGCCAGCCATGCCGCCGCCCGAGGCTCCGCGGATGGCCGGTGCGGGCGGACCTCACTCGGCGCTCTGCGCCGCGAGCCATGCGCGCAGGGCAGCCACTCCGGCTTCCTGAAGTCCGGGCAGCGCCCGGGCCAGCTCAGCGGCGCGGTGCGCGTCACCCCCGTGGGCCGAGTCTTCGATCGCGCGGCAGTGTGCGGCCAGCTTCTCCAAGCCGAGCGTGCGCCCGATGCCCTGGAGGGAATGGGCGAGGCGCGCGAGTTCCTGAGGGTGCCCGGCGCTGGCCAGAGCGGCCAGCCCCTGGACGGTGTCGGGCAGGTCGCGGAGGAACTCCTCCGTGATGGCCCGAACGCTGTCAGCGCCGAGTTCGGTCCACAGTCGCGCGGGGCGACGGCGGTCGAAATCGGCGGTGGCGGACGCTTCCGAGGCTGCGGGATGCGGTTGGGGCGTGGCCGGTTGGGGCAGGGTGAGGGCCTCGCAAAGCTGCTGCAGGGTGTAGGGCTTGCTGAGGTAGCCGTCCATGCCGGCGGCGAGACAGCGTTCCCGGTCGCCTTTCAGGGCGTTGGCGGTGAGGGCGATGATGCGCACGCGTTGGTCCGAGGCGGTCGCACGCGCTGCTTCGCGCTGCCGGATGGCGCGGGTGGCCTCGAAGCCATCCATCTCCGGCATCTGGCAGTCCATGAGGATGACATCATAACCCCATCGCTCCCACGCCTGGACGGCTTCGATTCCGTTCGCGGCAAAATCCGCGCGCTGCCCCAACCCCTCGAGCATGAAGTCCACGAGCCGCCGGTTGGTATCGTGATCTTCCGCCACCAGGATGCGCCACGGCCGGTCCCGGGCAGGCAGGGCGGCGGGGGGCAGGAAGAGTTCCACGCCGCGCTGATCGCTCTGGGCGGGGCCCGCGCCCGCAGGGCTCGGGGCCAAGGGCAGGCGCAGTTCGAACCAGAACAACGAGCCGCGGCCCAGCTCGCTTTCGACCCCGATACGGCCTCCCATCAATTCGATGATGCGTTTGGAAATGGCCAGGCCCAAGCCCGTGCCGCCGCGGCGGCGCGACGAACTGGTGTCGGCCTGCGTGAACGGCTGAAAGAGCCGCGCCTGGTCTTCGGGGCGCACGCCGATGCCGGTGTCCTCGACCTCAAAGCGCACCTGGGCGAACTGCGGGGTCTGCTCGACACAGCGCACGCGCACGGCCACCCGGCCCCGGTCGGTGAACTTGATGGCGTTGCCCACGAGATTGACCAGCACCTGGCACAGCCGGCCATCGTCGCAGCGCAGCCGGTCCGGCAGCGCCTGGGGAATCTCGGACGCGATGGCCACGCCGCGGGCCTCCGCTCGCGGGCGGAACAGTTGCACGACGCCGTGCATCAGTTCCCGCAAGCTGAAATCCTCTTCCTCCAGTTGCATTTGCTCGCCCGACTCGATTTTCGAGAAGTCGAGGATGTCGTTGATCAACTCCAGCAAGGCTTCGCCGCTGCGCGCCGAGGTCTCGGCGAACTCGCGCTGCTTGGGATCGAGCGGGGACTGGAGCAACAGGTTCGTCATGCCCAGCATGGCGTTGAGCGGCGTGCGGATTTCGTGGCTCATGACGGCGAGAAAGTCGCTCTTGGCGCGGTTGGCGGCCTCGGCGGCTTCCTTGGCTTGCAGCAATTCGCTCGCGGTCCGTTTGCGTTCGGTGATGTCCGTTTCGATGGCCATGAAGTTCGTGATGCGCCCCTGGTCGTCGCGGATGGGTTGCACCTCGATGGCCAGCCAGTATTGCCGGCCCGATTTGGCATAGTTCACGAGCTCGACGCTGAAGCCCTCGCCGCGGGCCAGCGCCTGGTGGATAAACTGCACCGTGGCGGCATCCGTCTCCGGGCCTTGCAGAAAACTCCCCGGCTTGCGGCCGCGCACTTCCTCCAGCGCGTACCCGGTCAGGCGCGTGAACCCCTCGTTGACCCATTCAATCAACCCGGCCGCGTCGGTCAGCACCACGGCGTTGTCCGTGCGCGCGGCAATGAGGGCCAGCCGGCGGCTGTCGGCCTCCTGCTGCCGCAACCGTTCGTTGGCGGCCCGCAATTCCGTGCGCTGAACGGTCAGCTTCGCGGCCAGCTTCTTGGCGTCGCCCAAGGCCACTTTGCTCGCCTGGAAAACCTGGAGCATATCCACCACCGGGTCGTGGATCGCAAAGTCCTCGAAGCCCAGACCCCGCGCGGCGATTTCCGCCGCGTCCACAAACCACGGCGAGCCGAGGAAGAGCAAAACGTCCGCATCGGGAAGGAGCATGAACTCGCCGCGCAACTGCAAGCCCGAGGCGCGGTGCTCCAGCAGGAAGAAGCGCCGGCGGTGCTCCAGGATCCACTCCGGCGTGATCTGACCCTCGGGGCGGAGCGGGCGGAAGCTTGCCGCCAGGCTGGCTCCAGGCTGAATATCAGGACACAGTCGCCGGAGGGTGGCGCCGGCTTGGAGAAACCTGAGGGTCCGATCCACCGCGAGATGAAACGGGAACGCGGCCGCGAACTGCTCGGGGGGCAGCCCAATGGGCGAGGACGCCGGTTGACCGGCCGGGTTCATGACGCCGGGGCGGGCGTCCAAGTCACCTCGAACACGTCGTGATCCGCGCCCGCCGCCCGCGCTGCGACCAACCGCACCGTCACCGGCGTGTCGAACATCTTCCCCAGACCCGACATCAGCCCGACCACAAACGGCGCCAGACCCTGCCGAGTCGAGAAGTAATGCAGTTTGAGGGAACGGTCGGTGAGGTCCGAACACTGGAAGCGTGGCGGCTGCAGTTTTGGGAAGATCATCGAGACGCGGGCGTGGAAATTGGGCAGGTTCTGGAGGAACTCGGGCAGGGTCTTGCCGGCGGCTTTCATCAGGCCACCGTAGCCTTCCTGCGCGGTGTGCAAGACCCAGTGTTCGCCGAAACTATGCAGGATCTGCTCCACGGGCCGGTGGAGCACGTCGCTCGCGGCGGCCACGAGGTTGTAGGTGATCTCATCCGGATAGCCTTCGTTGCTCATGAAGACCTCCACGTCCACGCCGGCCTTGGCCTTGATGCGTTCCCACATCGCCTCGCCGTGGTGCATCACGACCATGTCCTCGACCGCCTTGTTCACCATGCCATACATAGATCCGTTCTGTCTGGGCGCAAAGTATCGCCTATCCCCTCGGGCGGCCGCAATCACTCTCCGGACGCCGGTTCCTCACCCGTAGCCGCCCAACCCGCCGGCGTGCCCCAAGCCGGCTTTCGTCGACGCCGCCCTTGCACCCAGTCGTAAATCTCGAGCGTCTGCCGGGCCTTGGCGTCCCAGGTGAAACGCTCGAAGACGTGGGCCTGCGCGCGGCGAGCCAGGGCCTGGAGTGCGGGGGGCGCGCCCAGCAACGTCTCGAACCCGGCCGCGAATCCGCGCACCACGTCCCGGCGCCCGCCCATCGGCACGGTGAGCCCCGTGCCGGGCGCAACCAGTTCCGCCGGCCCGGCGTAGTCGAGCACGACCGGAACCAACCCGAGCGCCATGGCTTCGAGCACCACGCCGCCGCCAAACTCGCGCACGCTGGGAAACCCGAACACGTGCGCGCGACGCAAGCGCTCCGCGAGCCGCCCATGATCCACCCAGCCGGGGAATTCGACGCGCCCGGCGATCTGAAGCTGACGGGCCAGTTCGCGGAGCCTCGGCAACTCCGGCCCGTCGCCGATCAGGTCGAGCTGCAACCGTCCCGCCCGAGCCAGCGGTGCGGCGGCTTCGATCAACATGTCCACCCCTTTAAGCGGCACGAATCGGCCCACGAACGCCACCCGCAACGGCTCGGCAAATGGAGGCCGGTCCCGGCGCGGAAAGCGCTCGGCGTCAATCGCGTTCTCCGGCAGGAACACGCACCGGCCGTGATAGCGCTCCGGCATTTCGTTCCAGGCGAAGCGCGCGCCGACCAGCAGCGCGGCGGCGTCGCGACGCGTCGAGCGGAAGCCCGGCAGAAGCTGGTAGAACCGGCGGAGCGGGCTGAGCCACTCGCGCTCGGCCCGTCGCAGATGCGCGAACTCCTGCGGCCACGGCACGCCGCCATTGATCGGCCCGAGGACGAAGGGCACGCCCGCCTTCGCGCAACGCGTCGCCAGCAGGCTCGGCGTGATGGGCGAATTGGGCACGATCCGGTGCACCACGTCGAACTCCCCGCCCGCGATGCGGTCGCCGAACGTCCTCCAGACGCGGCGCTCGAAAGCCGGATACGCCAGGGTGGCCAGCGCCGAGTAGGTGCTCCAGCCGAGCGACGTGCCCCCGCGCAGAACCTTCGCCACGCGCCACGCCAACCCCTGCCATCGGCGGTTATTGACCGGCGTGAAGGCCATGCCTTCGAGGCCGGCCGCCTCGAGGTCCGGCTGATTCCGAACCTCGGCCACCAGATGCACGTCGGCGACTCTCGCCAAGGCGCGGCTGAAGCTGTAGCCGATGAGGGCCACGCTGGTCAGCTTGGGGTTGGCCGATTCCGCGAGCAGCAGCACGCGCGGCCGCCGTGCGGCGGACGTGCGCCCGGCGCCGACGCCAGGGGTGGCCAGGGCCGGGGGCCGCAGGGGCGGACAGGAGGAGGTCATGCGACCGCCGGAGCGGCGAACCGGGGGGGGATTGACGTCACCCTGGCGGTGACCGCGGCGGCGCGGCGCCTGGGGCCGACCCGCGCCAGGAAGCCGGCGAACATCAACCAGGCAGACAGGTTTTTGGTTTGCGTGAGGCAGCGTTCGACCGAGCCGTGAAGGTAGGTCAACACCAGCGCCGCCAGCACCCCGGCCACGAAGTAGCCCATCGGCGTTCGCCAGTAGCGCATCAGCCCCCGCATCGCCCACCAGAGCGTCAGCGCCAGGAAACCCGCGTAGCTGACCAGTCCTGGGTAGCCGTTCTCAGCCAGCAACAGCCAGTAAAGACTCTCCGTCAAAGGACAGGCGTCGTAGTGGTCGTCGATGATCCGGAAACCGCGGCTCAGGTCCCAGTCCATCAGGATCGTGACGTATCGCTCGTGGGGCAGACTGTTCACGACCCCGAAGTTGTTCCAGCCGATCCCGATCGGCGAGTCGTGCAGCATGGCTTTGCTTTGCCGGTTGAGCACCGGGCGCAAATCCTCTTCGTTCTCTCGCGCCTGGTCCTCGCTGACGCGTGCCAGCAAGGAATCCAACGCGAGCAAACCCGCGGCCGCCGCACCGCACGCACCGAGCGCGGTGATCCCAACCTTCTTGGCCGAGCCGCCGCGCAAAAACGCCAGGCCGGTGACCGCCCCCGCGCCCACGACGAAAGCGGCCAAGCCGGCGCGGGACACCGACAGCAAGATCATCAACGCGGTGGCGGCGACGGCGGCCAGATAGAGCAGCGTGTCGCGCCGGCTGGTGGCCGGGGCGAACGCCACCGACAGCAAGGGCACCGCGCAGAGATACGCCCACATGCACATCGGATTCTGATGCTCGAACCAGCCCTTCACCTGCCAGAGGCCGTCGAGATAACGGCTTTTCACGCACACCAGCGTCTGCAAAATCAGGGCGCCCGCCAGCGTCCGCAACACCCAGCGCAAGTCGTCCTCGTCGCGAAAGGCATGAAAGGCGCCGACGAAGATCATGACCGCGGACGCGAATTTCCACGCCGCCATCAGCCCGTAGGTTCTATTGTCGGCGGAAATGAGCGAGAGGCAACTCAGGGCGCAGTAGGCCAGATAGAGCCACATCCCCGGCGGGCATCGCGGCGCGTCCGGCGCTCGCCGGAGGCAGGCGCTGACGGTCAGCGCGATGCCCAGCGCGACCATGATCGAAAACTCGAATCCCTTCGTGTGCCCGCGGTAGAACTCGACCGAGTGGACCATCAAGGTGAGCTTGCTCGGAAACCACGACGGCATGGCCACCAGCAGGCACAGCCCCATACGCTCGGCGACTCGATTCCGGGCGAAGTAGGCCCCCAGCAGCGGCGCGAGCGCGAGGTAGCCGGTCAGGACGACGAGGAGTTTGAGGAGGTCCTTCACGCGCGGCGGCGGTCAGCCGAGCTTGCCGGCTTTGCGCCAGCGCCACAGGGTCGAGGTGTTGATGCCCAGTTGCCCCGCCACCCAACTGTAGTTGTCGTCGCTCTCGGCGAGAAGTCTCCTGGCCAAAGCCAGCTTCTGCTTGGGGTTGGGCCAGGAGGAGCCTAAAGGGGGCGGCGTGGCCGGCGCGGCATCCGGGGCCGCCTCCGGCAGGGTGGGCCGCCCGGGCCGCCCGGGCAGTGCGGCCGTGGGCTTCGCCGGCTGGCTTTCCGGCATGTCCCACCAGGGACCGCGCAGGATGGGACCGTCGAACAGCAGCACCATGCGGTCCACGGCGCTCTTCAACTCGCGCACGTTCCCCGGCCAGGCATACTGCTGAAACCGGGTGATCAGCGCCGGCTCGAACGTCTCGAAGTTCTTGCCAAACCGTTCGTTGGCCTTGTGCAGAAACGTCACCGCCAGGTCCGGAATGTCCTCGGGACGCGCCCGCAGCGGAGGCACCTGCAGAATCAGTTCGGCCAGCCGGTAGTAGAGGTCGGCGCGAAAGCGGTTCTCCGCAATTTCCACTTCCAGATTGCGGTTCGTGGCGGAAACGACCCGCACCTTCACGCGATACTCGGCCTCGCCGCCGACGCGCCGCGCCCGCCGGGTTTCGAGAAAGCGCAGCAGCTTGGGTTGCACGCCCATCTCCATTTCCCCGATTTCGTCGAGGAAGAGCGTGCCGCCCTGGGCCTGTTCCACGAGGCCCTGACGCGTTTTCAGCGCGCCGGTGAAGGCGCCCTTCTCCACCCCGAACAGCTCCGCCTCGAGCAAGTCCTTCGGAATGGCGGCGCAGTTCAGGGCCACAAACGGGCCGTGATGCCCGGCCTTGTGCAACGCGGAGGCCACGCGCTCCTTGCCCACGCCGGACTCGCCTTGCACGAGCACGCAGACGTCCGTCGGCCCGAGGCGGTCAATCGTCTGTTGCAGGCGTTGGATCGCCTCCGAGCGTCCCACCAGCACATCCTCGGCGCTCAACGGCCTTCCGCCGTAGAGCTGCAGCCAGACCTTCTGGTTCTCGGCGACCGCTAGCATCGCGCGTCTCCAGCGGTCATCCGCATCTTCGTTTGCCAGCACATCATGCGCCCCATCACGCATGGCCCGTGCCACGTCCTGCGTGGCGGGCCTCTCGATCCAGATCAGGTAGGGCCGGTTCGCCCGGGCAAGCTGGACGCGCAGCCGAGGCCACGAGGCGGCGTCCATCGCCGCGAACGGCACCAAATAAACCACTTGCGCGCTTTGCCTGGTCAGTTCCGGAATCGGTCCTTTCTCGGCGGTGCGGAACGGAAATCCGAGGTGCTGGAGCCGCGCCACGACGTCGCCGGGGAGCTCGCTGGGGGAGAGGATAGTGATCATGCAATTGCAACGCAGATGTAGGCCGACTCCCCAGAAACTGCAATGCAATAACTCGATCCGGCGCCTCCCCCGTGCTTGCCTTCGCAGGGCAACGTCCGGGCCAGGCTCCACCCTGCCCAGGCCCCGCGGCGACATCGCCCTGCCGTGCGTGGGCAACCGGAATGCGCGCGGGGAGGTCGGGCGCCGACCTGGGAACACGGCGTAAGACGGCCGATTCCTGGCGATCTGTCCCGAGTCGTGCTGGGTGGCACAGCATCTGCAGACAGCAAGGAGTGCATAACCTATGATCTCGAGAACGCTTGCACCGAGTCGGCGGCGCAAGGCCGCCTGCGGTCACTCGGTCCGGCATGCGCCCGCGGCCATGCTGGGTGGCCTCCTGCTGGTGGCCGGCGTCCTGAACCAGCCAGTTCAGGCCCAGAGTCCAACCCTCCTGGCCGCCACGGCCGCCGCCGTCAGCGAGCGATCCGTGCGCGCACGGCACCGACCGCAGCCACGAGCCCTTCCCGCCTCACGAGGAGCGGGCCCTCGCTTCGCGGCGCGCCTTCCCTGAGCCCTGGAACCGCATGAGCCCATGGCCCCATCCCGCGACCCGGCGTCCCACCCTCGGCGTGGTGATCCGCTTCCGGAACTCCGCCGCCACCCTGCCCGGCGTCCTCGAAGCGCTGCGCCGCCAAACGGTTCAGCCCGACCTCATCCTCGGCGTCGACCACCAGAGCACCGACCAGTCCGCGGAACTGCTGCGGGCCAGCGGCGCGAGGATCATCGAGTGGACCCTCCCCTACCATCATGCGCGCGTGCTGAATTTCGCGCTCGGACATTGCCCGGCCGAGCTCGTGCTCGTCCTCAGCTCGCACACCGTGCTGCGCGCGGCCGACGCGATCGAGCGGTTCGTCGCCGCCCTGGCCGATCCGCGGACCGCGTGCGTCAGTGCCAAATGGGACGGCGATCCCTTCTACAGCGACGCCATTGACTGGCCGGAGTTGCAGCGTAAAGGCTTGAAAATCGGCAGCATCTACTCCAACAGCATGGGGCTCTTGCGCCGCGCGCTCTGGGACCAAGTGCCTTTCGACGAGAGTCTCGTCACGATGGAGGATGGGGCGTGGGCCTTGGAGCAGGTCAGGCGCGGCCACCTCTGCCGGCGACTCGACGTGGCCTTTGACTATCAGCGCAGCGGTCGAGGGCGGGACTACGTCTTCGCCGTCACCACCTTTCACCTGGCCTCCCGCCATGGCCTCGCCGTGGCGTGGTTAGGGGTTCGGGCCACCCTGGGCCGGCTGGTGTCGGCGGCCCTGAATCGCGCCGCGCGCCAGACGCTGCGGGAGGCCGGAGATCTCCATCGTCTGCGCGTTCGACTCTTGGCGTGGGCCCTATGGCGCTTCGTGCGCCCAACCAGGGAGTGAATCCGCGGGGAGGCACGGAACCACGACCGCCGGGAGCAGCCGGGCAGCATGGAGGCGGGCCGCGAATCGCTCGGCCAGGGCTATCTCCAGGCCCGTCAAGTCCACGGGCACGATGTCCCAAGCGCGAACCTTGAGCAGGGCTTGCCGGGCCAAGTCGCGTTGGGTGAGGGTTGCACCGTTCTCGAAGGCATCATGGAGTTCGATGGCAGCCGTGGGCGGAAGATCGGACCACCGCCCGGCTTGTCCTGGGCGGGTCCTGGCAACTCGCCCTCGGGCGGGTCCGGTTCCGGCGGCTCAGGGCGGACACTTCCCCGCCGCCGCCCGCTTCGCAGATGGCCCAGACCTGATCCCGGGTGAGGTCCTTGCCCAGCGATCCGGATTCCCGGCGGGCTGTCGGACTGCCCTCATGCTACGGCACCACCTCGACCACCCCGTGGAGGAAGTAGGTCGACTCGGAGATGCCATCTCCGAAGTCGTGACGGTCTCCAATAGCCGCCACGCAACCAGATCGTGTGAGTACTCGATCAGGTAGTCGAAGCCGCCCAGGCTCTCCAGCACGATCTCGAAGCCGCCCCCAGGCTGCGGTTGGCTGACCGCAAGGAACGGCGGTTCTGCAATCGTGAGCGACTGGTCAGCGCGCACGTCCTTGAATTCCTGCATCCGTCCCGAAGGCCACCTGATCTGGAGGCTCTTGGCAGTTGTCGCAGCCCCGAGGCCGAAGTGCGCCTCCAGGTTGGGCTGCCCACCGTGCCCACCATCCCCGGAGATCTGCCGCAATTGCTTCCGCTCCGTCCCGCCCTCCGTGGTGACGACGCGAACCTGTGCCCCAATCCCAGACCGGTTCGAATGCGTCCCAACGCAGCGTACCCGCAGCCAGTGGTTGGAGTTGCCGTTGTTCCGGTAAAGCCTGACCGGCCCATCCCAGCTCCCCACGGCGAGATCGAGGAACCCGTCGTGGTTGTAGTCGCCCCAGGCTACCGACGAAAGGAGGCCAATGTTGGTTGAGACGACGCTGCTCACCACCCTCTGGAAGATCGGTGTGGCAAGAACCAGGCTGTCATCCGCCACGATCGCCGCGCTGCCCTTCAGGCTGCCGTGGTTGCCAGCCAGGCTGCCGTCGCCGGCCGTGCCTTGATCCCACGCCCAGTAGCCAACCAGACCCGCCTCGACGCCCTCCAGGCGGGTATTCCGGTAGCCTTGAATCTGGCTCTCACTCCGGGCCACGTTCCACACCCGGACCTCGTCGATCTTGCCGAAGAAGGGTCGCTCCTCGTTCGGGTAGGAGGCCCGGCCGATCATTAGGGGAAAGTCGCTCGGTTGGAGAACCTGCGCCGTGGCGACCTCCTTGACGAGTGCGCCGTTCACAAACAACCGCGCCGTCGTCCCATCGTAGGTCCCTGCCAAGTGGCCCCAGTTACCGGTTTGGATCGCCGCCGTCCTGGTCACCGCGATGCCGTTCACCGTGAAGGAGGGGATTCCAGCCACGAGGCCCAGGTCGTAGGAGGGGGTCCCGTCCGGTCGCCGCTTCGAGACGACCGCCTGGCCACGCTGTGGAAGCCCCCTACGCTTGGTCGGCAGGGTTTATCCCGATCCCGGCCGCCTTGCCGCCGGGCCGGGGCACCGTCCCTCCACGCTGACGCTCAGCCGATCTGCCCCGCATGAACGCTTGCCCTCCCTGTCCCCGCGGCACGCGAAGGGAAGGGGCCTTCCCGCTCCCGCCTCGGATCGATTTGCGGGTCCATCCGCTCCCCAGCAATACAGCCTTTCTCGTTGGGCCTCAATTGTCTGTTGCGATGCGTCTGCTTGAACGCCAAAGAGCATAGGCGATCGCTCCCCAAAGAAGCACTCCGGCAAATCTGCCAAACACATAACTGTAAGTCAGGTTGTCGGGTCCGCTTTCCTGCGCCAAAGCGATTGCCGCAGGAATTCTGATTGCACATGACAGCGAAGCGAGCGCACAAAGCGATGCGCCGCACAATGTGAATATCCGTTTCATGGTTCCTGGAAAAGGGCCCAACGGTTCAGCTCACCGATGGCGGCCCCTCCGTGACGTCCGAATCGTCAGGCGCCGTGGCAGGGCCGCCATCCAGCGCAGCGATTTTGGTGGGCGTTGGCAAGACTCCTCGACCTAACGAAGCGCCCACAGCAGCCTGCCATAGCACCATGTAGAGGGCCAATATGTCGCCTGCAGAACAAAGTGAGACCACGCCCTTTACGGTTGCAAGCAGATGCACCCCCATCAATCCGCCAATTGCAGTGCCAGCAGCTACGGTCGCGCCCGCAACGCTCACCCAGCGTGGGCGTCCCAGGAAGAGCGCGCTCGCCAGCGCGAGTGAGCCGAGAAATCCTGAGAACGCGAACGCGGCAACCATCGAGACTCCAGGGTGGGCGACCGTCGATGCAGCGATGTGCCATGCAATTGGGTAAACGGCGGCACTGGCGATCACCGCGGCAGCGGTCCTTGGCCAGCCGTCTCGGGCCAAGCGGGAGATGGGGAGCACGACTATCAGTGCGAACACCAGGCCCGGCCAGACAATATGGTCGTAGGTCTTTTGCGCGCGCACCCCGTAGATCATGCGAGAGTCTGCCATCCCACACGACAACACGCCCGCAACGAGACCAAGCAGTCCCCATCGCACGGCCCAGATTGCAGCTCTGCGCATGGAAGTCATGCCCAATTTGATTAGTCGACTGGCGGTTCGTTTAATCAAGGCGAAAACTCCTGCCGGCAGGGCTCCGAAGATTGGACCGCCCTTGCCCGAGGGGCCGGGGTAGCATTTGGCCTATATCCATGAACCCGTCTCAAGCACTGTCCCGACGGCACGAAGTCCTTCGCCGGCCGTCCAAAGCCCTCCCCAGCCTCGCCCGCGTCACCCCTTCGTTGGTAGCGCCGAGGTTCGGGTCGCGGCGGAGATCGGGGACCGCTTCCAGCAGGGCCAGGGTGCGGGCGTCGCAACAGCCGATAGAGCGGGTAGAAGACAAACCGCGCTGGGGGATAGCGTTTGCGATACATGGCCACACCCGGATCGACCGCCGCGAGCCAGGATTCGGGGCCTCACTTCGCTCGCCAGAACTCCAGGGCGTGTCCCTGCCACACGTCACTGAATGCTCAGGACCTGCGCGATGAGGAAGGTTAGTGTCATGAGCGGCTCGGACGACGATGATAAAGGGGGGGCCGCCTGTAAAGCCCGCCTTGGCGAAGTCCGCTCGGGTCCGCTCCTGCCAGCGGGTGACGTGGGCGCCGCCGGTTGGCTGCGAGTCCTTGCCGGTCAGGAATCCGTCCGAGCGACCCAGCCAACGGAGGCCCTGGAACCGCGCGCGCCCCACCTGCCGTCCGGGAGCCGATGTTGACGTCGCGGGCGACCGGCGGTGAAGAATCGTATGGCTCCCATCGGCGCTCCGGCAGTGAACTGCGACTCCTTGAACCGGGGCGTTTTGGGGCCGGGGCCAAAAGGTCAAGCCGCGTTGCACCCCACGCCCGCGCAACCTCAGCCGAAAGCGCGCTTCCCCTACCGGGTCCTGGCCGGCGTTATCGCGGCCTTCCTCCTCCTGGTCAGTTTGCCGGTCGCCCTTCACGAGGGCGCCGACCGTAACACCCGGGAGGCGTGGTTTGTCGCCCTCTGCTCCTTGTATGCGGGGGTCGGCCTGGCGGTGGGCGCCCGCACGGGCTATGCCCCTGCCGCTGTTCCACCTTGTCAACACCGGGGCGTCCGTGCCACTCCTCGATGCGCGCATGGAGCCAGCTGCCGGATTCGAACCGGCGACCCACAGTTTACAAAACTGTAGCTCTACCGCTGAGCTAAGCTGGCCTTCCCACCGCCGCGACTCTAGCCCCAACCAAGCCCCCCCTGGCAAGCCCAGGGTTGCCGTCCCCACACAATTCTCATTCTGCAGTGTAAGGATGAACCTGTCCGACTCGATTTGTGATTTAGGATTTAGGATTTAGGATTTCCTGCCTTGCGGACGATTTGACCTGGTCGCTGGCGGTTGCGGGTTGTGGATGCGTCATTCGCTCACTGCCCCACTGCCTCCCTGCCTCACTGCCCCACTCCCCCCCGCTCCCCACAGTTCGCCTGACCGCCGAATCGCCGCTCGCAGCCCGCCGGACGCGCCCGCCGGCACCGTGAAGTCGGGGTGGAAGCCGGGACGCGGATGGGCCAAGGTCGGTTGCACGAGCCAGGAGCGGCGCCCGGTCCGCTCCGCCAACGCCGCCGCCCCCGCCTGGTAGTCCGGCTTGTCCAGCCGCGCAATCCACAGCCTTGTCTTCGCAAAGGCGAGCATCGCGTGATCGCCCGGGCTGTCCCCCGCCGCCAGTGCGGGCGCGCGGCCCAAGGCGTCCCAGAGACACGCCACCTTGCCCGCATAGACGGGCACCGGAAACTGCAAGCGCGTGGTTAGGCGGTACCGTTTCAACGCCGCGGGGTCCAGACTCGCGTAGGCCTCATCCTCGCGCACGAGGATCGCGTCCTTGTAAAGCCGCTGGCCCCGATCCGCCAGCAGCAACCCCACGCCGACCACCTGTTGGGGCGGAATTCCCTCGGCCAACCCAGCCGCCTGCAACAGCGGATTCAGGCCAAACTGCACCATCCAGCGCACGCTCCACACGTTGCTCGCGGACACCACCCACGGAACGAATGCGTGACGCAACAGGCAAGCGATCAGTTCCACCATTTCCGGGTTGAAATACGGAGCCGAGTAGCCCGTCCGGCCCGGGGTTGCTTCGATCCGCCGAATCTCCCCCGGGGACCCGGCCCGAAACGCCTCCGCGGTTGCCTCCGTCACCACATGCAAGGGCAATCCAGCCAGCACCTCCGCCGCCCAGACGTATCCCGTCGCATACGCCTGGGGATCGGCTTCCCCATGCACCGTTGCTGACAACAAGGCCTCGTAGTAGGCGGTCAGATCCGAACCCGACGTCACCCGGGTCAGCCGCCCCGCCCGATTCCGGAAGGCCGGGCTCAGCGGACCGGCCGCCCCTTCGGCCGTGAGCTGACCTCGCCGAACCAGCACCGCCAGCGTGGCCTCCCCGATGTCGCCCGTCACCACGGTGTTATCGAAGTCGAAGGCCACCGGACAGCCCTGGCCGGCGTGGCGGCGGATGAAACGTTCCAGCCCCAGACGAACGCGCGGGTGCCATCCAGGGGAGGTGAGCATCGCGCCCGATGGGGACCGTGGGGGCCGTCCGCGAGATTTGGAAGAGGCCATAGACGGTTGGGCGCCTGAGGCACGGGGCGGCTCCCTCGTCAACGGGACGCTGGGATCACTGCTCCGGCAGGGCCAGCAATTCGGCAGCGGTCCAGGCCTCGGTGCGATCCGCCGTCGCCTCGCGCACGGCCTTCACCTGCTCGGGCGTGACCGCCGACGCGTTATTGCCCCAGGCCTTATTCTGGCGAATAAAAGTGAGCACCGCCGCCACGTCGGAGTCGGCAGTGAGCACGCTGCCGAACGGCGTCATGGCGTTGTTGTATTCCTGGCCCTTGACTTGAATCGGACCGCTCAAACCCTGGAGGACAATGCGAATCAGGCGATCCGGACCGGAGGCGAGCACCCACTCGGAGCCCGCCAGCGGCGGGAACTGACCCGCCACACCCAGGCCACTGGCTTGATGACAGGCCTGACAGTTGGCGATTTGCTCGTAGACCCGCTTGCCGCGCGCGAACAACTCGCCCGCTTCCGACTTCGGTTGCAGGCTCTCAACCATCTCCAGCGACCGGTAGGGCTGGTAGACGTGGGCGTTGAATCCGCCCGCATTCCGATCCAAATACATCGTTGCCCAATAGAGCATCACACCCAGCACCACCATCATCCACACGGGCGCCGTCGCCGTCCCGGCCATCGGCTCCAACCCCGCGGCGACGACCGCGGGGACGCTGGCGGCGCGCGGGGCTTTCTTGGCGGACTTCGATTTGGGACCGGATCTCATGGCGCGGGGACACTGGGCGCGGCCGGGGCGTTGGTCGGCGCCTCCGCGGCAGCGCCCTCGGGCGGGCCGTTCGTCCCCCCTTCCTGGGGACCCGCCGCCTTCTTGGGTTTGACCGGGGGAGGCACCTCGAACAAGTAGGGTTCTGCCACGGAGTGAATCAGGTACTCGACCAAGGCCAAGGCCTGCGCCGTGGGCACAATCTCGTGGGTCTTCGGGTCGAAACCCGCCGGAGTGAAACCCGCCGGCACGTCGAGGGCCTGGGGGGATTTCTGCCCGCGCATCCGACGCACCTCGAAGAGATAACGCGAGGGCGGCATGGTCGACCCCTCGGACACAATCCGCGGATCGTATAAGTGCAGGAGGTGCCAGACCACGTTGGTCTGCCGCTGGCCGATGTTGGCCAGATCCGGCCCCAGGCGCAGGCTGCCGGGCATCATCGGCTGATCCTGCAGATAGTCCTGGGCCACCGTCCGGCGACGCCCCCAACCCCGCTCCAGATCAGTCCCGACGCCCATCGGCCGCACCTGCCGAGTGTGGCAATACGCGCACCCATTGGCCCGGTAAACCTCCTCGCCCATCCGCGCCACCCCGGGGCGATGCACCGGGTAACGCGCCCCCGTCTCCACAATCTCCACCGGATCCTGGCGACCCAAGTCGATGTGGGACTTGAAGACAAAGCCCATCCAGGACGCGGCGGTTGCCAGCAGGAGGCCCAGAAAAATCAGCGGCCCGTAGTTCATGCTCTCGCCCCCGCGGGCTTCTCAGGCGCCAAGCAGGACGCCCACCAAGGTTGCACGACCGCACGAACTCGCCCCCCCACCAACCGCACCACGTTCGCCCCCAGCAACACCGCCCCCGCCAACAACACCAGATGACCCGTCGTCGCCGAACCGATGAAGGGCAAGGTCTTTTTCGACACCTCGATCGCGGAGAGGTTCGGATCGTTCCATGCCGAGCCGTGGACCAACCCTCCCAGGAGCAGCGGCACCGCCACCAGGCACACGCCCACCGCGTGCAGCCAGAAATGAACGCGCGCCCACGCCTCGGCCGGCCAGGCAGCTCCCGCCACCAGCGGGCCTACCTGATAGATCGCCGCCAGGGCCACCGATCCGAAGAATCCCAGCAGGAAGGCCTGGTCGAGACCGGGGCCGAACAGGCTAAACCGCATGAGACGGTCAACCTCCGGCACGGACTGGAAGACGAACAGCAAACCGCTCAGGACAAACCAGGCCGCCCCGAAGAGGAGGAAGTTTCGCGACGCGACCCCCGGGGCCTTCGGGAGCGACGGGCCCAGCGTTCGCCCCAGATTCAAGGCGGTCGCCCAGACCGGAACCAGCAGGAGCACGCCGCACACCACGCTCATCCCCACCATCCAGGCCGGCAAGGGCGCCCCGCTGTGCACCCCCGTCCACCCCGCGAACAGGACGTAGGTCCAAAACGCGAACATGGCCAGGTAGCGGCTGTGGAGCGGCCGGCCCGCCAGCATGGGCACGAAGTAAAGCAGCGCCCCCACCCCCACGGGCCCGAGCCAGAGGTGCGACAGACCGTTGGCGCACCAGGTCTGCACGGCCATCTGCACGGCCCCGCGAACCGGCCAAACCACCAACAACAGCCACGCCGTGGACAGCACCCAGGGGAGCCACACGAGGGCGGCCAACAAGTACCATTGCGTCGGGTACAACTCTCGGACCCGCCGGGCCTGGAAGGTCAGAAGACCGCACACCCCAAACACCAAGCCAGCGAGCAGCACGATCGCCTGCGCATACCCCGGCATCTCAAATCGCTCGAACCCCGTCGCCTCCCCGGCGAGAATCCCCATCACCCCCACCAGCACCCCGAAGTGCCAGGTCTTGGCCGCCAGCATCACCGGGATCGCCCCCGCCAACCCGGTCCGTCCTAACCGCGCCAGCAGCCAAAGGCTCAACCCCACCGCCGCCGGGCCCGCGAACCCGTAAACCAACATGGCCGTGGTCGCGGGGCGCACCCGGCCGTAGGTCAACCAAGCCCAGTCCGCCAGCACCCCGGGGGCGTGCATCTTCATCGAGGCGAACACGCCAAGGAGAGATCCAAGCACCAACCAGGTGACAGCCCCCCCCCACAAGGCCAGCAGCGGCCAGCGCAATCCCCGGTCAATCGACCCGGCATCCGCGGGGGGCAACTCGACTCCGGCCGGGCCCGCTCCGGGCCCCGTGACTGGTGAGGAAGACATCATGGAGTCGCCGGCCAACTCACTCGTATTCGCTGGGCTGCTCGGGCAGCTTGGCGGTCGCCTTGTCCACCCGGGCCAAAAGGTTGGACCGAAACGCGGCCGGGTTCTGCCCGTCCGCCAACGCGATTTCCAGGGCGCGCTCGAGCTTGAGGCGCACCGTTCCCCGGTTCTTGTCCACCCAGTCGTAGGTGGTCAGCCCGACCGCGTCCGCCGCCCGCATTTCCCGGAGGTTCTTGATCCGCTCGGCAAATCGGGTCTCGTCGATGGGGCCGGGCGCGGTGTATTGGCGCATGATCCACACCAATCCCGCCATCACCAGCAGCGAGCCACCCACTCCGACCAGGGAAACCGTCAGCCGAGCCTTGTCGCGGAGCGCATCCATGCAGAGCCGAATCATCGGGAACCTCCTTGAGCGTCGGGCGCCGCGTCCTCGTTGATCGTGGCGTCGGAGTAGTTATCCGTCTCATCGAGTTCGCCGCCGGAGATGGGCGAGGCCACCGGGTGGAAGAGCCCCATCGCTTCGACCAACCGCGGGTCCCGCAAAGGGTAGGGCGGATGCGCCTGAAGGTCCTTGAGGAACATCTTGCTCAGGAGCCCCACCATGAACGCGGCACACCCCAGCGGCAGCCAGATCCACAGGAACGGGAAACCGTCCTGATGCGGGACCGGCAGCACGTTGAAACACATGTCGTTGAAGTGCATCAGCCACGCCCAACCCGCCATCGGCACCATCACCGCGGCCGTCATCTTCACGTCAATGCGCAGCAGCGTCAGGAAGGGCAGGAAGAAATGGCCGAAAATAATGACCATGCTCACGCCGAACCAGGAGCCGTTCTCCCGGATCTTGTACCAGAACGTCTCCTCCGGCATGTTCGCGTTCCAGATAATGAAATACTGGCTGAAGTGGATGTAGGCGTAGAACACGGTGAAGGCGAACAGCAACGAGCCCAGGAAATAAAACTGGTGCTCATGCAACACCGGCCGCAGCGGCCCCATCCGGCTCAGCACCATGATGATCACATAGACGGTCGCCAGCGTCGTCCACACGCTGCCCGCAAAATAATAGACGCCATACATCGTCGAAAACCACTGGTGCTGCAGCGCCTTCATCCACATGATCGCCGCCAGGGTCAGGGTGATCGCAAACAGAAAGATCCCGTAATAGGCGTGTTTGCGCATCCCAAACGTGCAGGACGCCGCCCCCGTCTTGTCCTGTTCGAGCGAGAGTTTCCTCAGGCTGGAGGCCAGCCAATACCAGGACACGAAACACAAGGCCGCCACCAGGTAGAAGCCGCCGAGGGTGAACAACGGCAGCTTCGCATGCACCGCGTGGTCGGCGTGCGGGTCGTTCCGCATCCATTCGTAAAGGTAGGGCTTGGCCAGGAGCGCAATCGGCAGAAACAACACCAGCATCCAGGGAAAGGCCAAGTTGGCCAAATGCTCGCACACCCGCCGGATCGGCACCGACCACCCCGCGTCAAACAAGTGGTGCACCAGCACCAGGAACAGCCCCCCCAGCACGAAGCTGAGACAAAACATGTAAGCCGTCAGCCAGGAGAAGGCGAACTCCTTCAGGTTGACGATCGCCCCCAGCACCGCCACCGCCCCGCCCGCCATCATGAGGCGGGTGGGCAGAGCGCGCCAGCGGCTCAGGTCGATCGGCGCGAGTCGGGTATCAGATTGCGTGCTCATTGGTCACTTTTGGAGAGCGGCCTGCTCGGCCGGCGGCACGTCCTCGATCGCCCCCAGCCGGCTCAACTGCAAGGCCCGCAAATACGCGATGATCGCCCAGCGGTCGCTGATCTCAATGTTCGCCCCGTACCCCTGCATCTGGTTCTTCCCGTTCGAGATCGTGTGGAAAATCTCCCCGTCCGGCTGCCGCACGATCCGCGGATCATGCAGGTTCGCAATGATCGTCATCCCGTATTTGGTGGTGATGCCCTTGCCATCCCCTAGCCGGCCGTGGCACGGCGCGCAGTTGATCTCGAACCGCTCCTGGCCCCGCGCCATCGCCTGCGCCGTCACCGGAACCGGGTTCACCTCCACAAAGTTGGTCGTCCCGGTGACCCGGCCGGTGTTCACCGGGGTGTCCTCCCAGGCCGAACCGCGCGCCACCGTGAACGGCACCGCCAACTGCGAACTCAGGCCGTCGGCATAAAAGGCGTTGCCGGTCTGCGGACGCAGCTTGGGCTGACGATCCATGTCCGGGAAGACCTCGATGGGCGGACGACGGCTCATCCCGCCCCGAAATCCCGCCACGCTGACCCCGATGACGACGAGGAGAAACCAGCCGATGACAAAATAGCGCATGGTTATTCCTCCACCATCTCGATGTGCTTCGACCCTGCCCGCTCGAGCAACTGCCGCGTCTCCGCCGGCGAAAAGCGCGGGTCCGCGGTTTCGATGACCAGGAAGAAGCGGTCATGGGAGGCCAGCGCGAAGCGGCGATGCTTCAGCAACGGATGGTGCAGCCGCGGCAGGCGGTTCAACAGCATCATCCCCAGAATCGACCCGAAGGCCGTGAACAGAATGGTCAGTTCGTAAGAGGGCGGGAACGCCGCAAAGGGGCTGAACATCGGCTTGCCCCCGATCAGCACCGGATAATCGACGGCGTTCAGAAACCAGATCATCAACATGCCCGTCGTGTAGCCCGTCACCCCGCCACAAAAACCGAACCAACCGACCTTCGAGTTCTTGAGGCCCATCGCCTTGTCCATCCCGTGCACCGGGTAAGGAGAGAACACGTCCCACCGCGTGAACCCCGCATCGCGCACCTTCTCGGCGGCGTGCATCGCGTCGGCGGGCGTCAGGAACTCCGCAATCAGACCGTAGGGTTTGTTGGCTGCGTCCATCAGTGGTGCCCTCCCGGCTGGGCGCCTCCCAGCGGATGATGCGGATCGGCCTGGGGCGTCACCCCCTTGACTTCCGAAACCGCCACCATGGGCAGGAAGCGCAGGAACAGCAGGAACATGGTGAAGAACAGCCCGAAGGTGCCCAGGAACGTGCAGATATCGACCCAGGTCGGGCGGAAATAGCTCCAGTTGGACGGGAGGAAGTCCCGGTGCAGCGAGATCACGATGATCACGAACCGCTCGAACCACATGCCAATGTTCACCAGAATCGAGATGATGAACACGACCCACAGGTTGTGCCGGATCTTGCTCGACCAGAACAACTGCGGGATCAACACGTTGCACGCAATCATGATCCAATACCCCCACCAGTAAGGCCCAATCGCCCGGTTGATGAACGCGTAACGCTCGTAAGGACTGCCGCTATACCACGCGATGAAAAACTCCATCCCGTAGGCGTAGCCCACAATCGACCCCGTCGCCAACGTCACCTTGCACATCAAATCAATGTGCCGCATCGTGATCACGTCCTCCAACTTGCACATCGACCGCAGCGGCACCAGCAGCGTCAGCACCATCCCGAACCCGGAGAAAATGGCCCCCGCCACAAAATACGGCGGGAAGATCGTCGTGTGCCACCCCGGCAGTTGCGAAACCGCAAAGTCCAAGGACACGATCGAGTGCACCGACAACACCAGCGGCGTGCTCACCCCCGCCAGAATCAAATAGCACTTCTCGTAGTTGCTCCAATGCCGGTTCGCCCCCGTCCACCCCAGGGCAAACAACCCATAGAGGAACTTGCGCACCTTCGTCTTCGCCCGATCCCGCATCACCGCCAGATCCGGCACCAACCCGACATACCAGAACAACACCGACACCGTGAAATAGGTCGAGACCGCAAAGACGTCCCACATCAGCGGCGACCGAAACTGCGGCCAGATCCCGTTCGAGTTCGGAATCGGGAACAAATACCAGTCGAACCAGACCCGTCCCACGTGCAGCGCTGGATAAATGCCCGCGCACATGACCGCGAAAATGGTCATGGCCTCCGCCGCCCGGTTCACCGCCGTCCGCCACCGCTGCCGCAGCAGGAAGAGAATGGCCGAAATCAGCGTGCCGGCGTGACCAATGCCGATCCACCACACGAAATTGATGATGTCCCAGCCCCACATCACCGGATGGGCATTCCCCCATACGCCCACCCCGGTCGAGATCTGGTAAACGAGCATCGCCCCCAGCAAGGCCAGGAGCAGCAGGCTCGGAATGAACGCCGCCCACCACCAGGCCGGCGTCTTCCCTTCCACTATCGCCGCCACCCGGTCGGAGAGCCAGGCAAACCCGCGCTGGTTCGCCACCAACGGGATCCGCTGCAACTCCGGCGGGGTCGGCGGAATCTGAATCTGGGTCGCGGCCTCAGCCATTAGTGGCCTCCTTTCGTCTCCGCACCGTGCGGCGCGGCGGCGCCGTGACCGGGTTCATGGTGTCCATGCGATTCCAACGAATTGCCCCGCGCCTCCCACTCCCGCAAACTCTCCGGCATCTTCCGCGCGTCCGGCATCGCCGGATTGGGATTGCGAATGCGCGCCAAGTAGGACGTCCGCGGCTTGGTCGCCAGAAACTCCAGCACCACGTAGTCCCGCTCCTGCTGCTTCAACTTCGACACCCGGCTCTCCGGGTCGTTGAGGTTCCCAAACACAATCGCCTCCGCCGGACAGGCCTGCTCGCAGGCCGTCTTGATGACCCCGTCCCGCACCTCGATGTCCCCCGAGTCCCGCGCCTTCACCTTCTGCGCAATCTTCGCCTGCTCGATCCGCTGCACGCAGAACGTGCACTTCTCCATCACCCCGCGCATCCGCACGGTCACATCCGGATTCTTGACCAGCTTCAGCAATTCCCACTCGTCGTCCGGCCGCAACCCGCGGTCCGGATTCTTGAACCAGCGCAACAGGTCCCACTCCCCATCGGTGCGGTTCACCACCGGCGACGAATAGAACGGGCCCTTCAGATCCTCGAGCGGGCGGCGGTTGTAATCGAGATAGTTGAACCGTCGCACCTTGTAAGGACAGTTGTTCGAACAGTAGCGCGTGCCCACACACCGGTTGTAGGCCATCACGTTCAACCCCTCCTCGTCGTGCGCCGTCGCATTCACCGGACACACGCTCTCGCAGGGCGCACTCTCGCAGTGCTGGCAGAACATCGGCTGGCTCAATACCTGCGGGTTCTCGATCGACCCCGTGTAGTAACGATCCACCCGGATCCAATGCATCTCCCGGTTCCGGTTGACCAAATCCTTGCCCACGATGGGCACGTTGTTCTCGCTCTGACACGCCATCACGCAGGCCGAACAGCCGACGCACGCGCCCAAGTCCACCGACATCCCCCAAGCGTGCGGGGACTTGTCCCGCGGCCGCACCCCGTTCCGGTCCGGGATATCCAGCGGATTCTCGTAGAGCGGCAACAACTGGCCCTTGGCATCGCGCCGGCCCGGCGGCTCATGCAGGTTCATCGCCTTGGCAAAGCCAGGCTTCGCCCGGTACTGCTCCAGATTGGCCTCCCGCACCACCGGCCGCCCCTCCATCGCCCAGTGATTCTGCGTCGTCGAAAGCGGGTGCTTCCTCCCCACCGGCGCCAGCTTCGCGCCCACCGCGATGTCCGGCCGCGTCGAGGATCGCACGGCGTAGGCATTGTAACCGGTCCCGCGACCGATCCGGCCCGCCTTGCTCTGCCCATAGCCCAAGGCCAAACCCACCACGTTGTCCGCCAACCCCGGCTGCACCCAGGCCGGCCCCTCCACCTTGCGGCCGTCGATCGTCAATTCCACCAGGGGAACCCGCAAAGCCATGTCCTCATGGTCCTTGATCGTCAACCCCAACGCGTCGGCCGTCGCCTGGCTCATCACCATCACGTTCTCCCACACCATCTTCGTGATCGGATCCGGCATCTCCTGCAGCCAGCCGTTGTTCACCTGCCGACCGTCATCCACCCGGTAATCCCGCTGGAAAATCACCTCGAGCGCGTCTCGGCCGGGCGCGGTGGCCACCAGCGCCCGCGCCGACGCCAACGCCGGCCCCAGCGCCTGCCCCAATCCCGCCCAGTTCGCGGCCGCCGCCACCGGCGCCACCGCCGCCCCCGCGTGGAACCCATCGTGCAACAGGCGCTTCCACTCCTCCTCGAATACCCCTCCCACCCCCCGCGCCCGAAACGTCTCGCGCACCACCTCATAGGGCGCGGTCACACGTTCCCCCGCCAGCCGCGCCACCAACTCCAACGCCGTCATCCCCCGAAATAACGGCGCCGTCAGCGGCTGCACCGCCACATACGTCCCATCCGCCGTCCGCGCGTCCCCCCACGACTCCAGGAAATGCGCCTCCGGCACGTGCCACGTCGCCCCCGCCGACGTCTCGTCCACGTAGTAACCCAGGCGGATCACCGTCCTGGCCTTGGCCTGGGCCTGCGCCCAGCCCAAGTCCGCCGGCGCATTGTAGGCCGGATTGCCCCCCAGGATGACCAGCGTCTCCACCTGACCCGCGTTCAACAGCCCCGCCAGCTCCGACAACGCCCCAGCCATCGGCTCCAGCACCGGGCGATGCTCCACGACCGTCCCGTCCGCCTCCAGCGCGCTGTTGAGGGCGTTCGCCAACAGATGCACGGCCAGCGGCTGCCGATGCCCGGCCACCACCACGGCCCGGCCCTTATGGGCCCACAAGTCCTTGGCACATTCCTCCACCCACTTGGGATCCACCCCCGCCGGCAACCCCAACCCCCCAACGCCCGCCGCCAACTCCGCCGCCCCACCCCCCGCCTGCGCCAAAATCCGCGCCGCCAACCCCGCCGCCACCCGCACCACCTGGCTCGAGGGCAACCGCAACCGATGATCCGCGTTCGCCCCCGTCAGCGTCATCAACGCCTCCACCGCATACAAACGGTTCAGCTTGTCCCCCTCCGCCGGACTGCTCAGTTTGCGCCGACGCGCAAAATCGCGAATCCCCAAATGCGCGTCCTCCTCCCCACCCAGAAAATCGCAGTCCAACGACACGATCACGTCCGCCCGGTCCAGCCGCCAGCGGGGCTTGAGCGCCGCTTTGAGCGCCGGCGACCCCGGCTCGCCGGCCCCCCCATGGGCCAAGGTGGCCGCCTCTGTGTGGACGCCAAAATCAACCGGCTCGAACAGGAACCACCGGGCCTTGGGCAGCTTGGTCAGCAGCGTTTGCTGCATCCGCAAGAGGGAGGGGGAACTGCTGCGACCGGAGAGGACGCAAAGCCCCTGCCCCCCGCCTTCGGCCAGGGCCCGAGCCAGTCCGTCGAGGTGGTCCAAGGCCGCCTGCGGGGTCACCACCGCCCCGCCCTTGAGGTAATTCTGGGCCCGATCGACATCGTAAAGATCGAGGATCGACGCCTGGGTGAACGTGTCCGTCCCTCCATTGCTGTCCGGATGGGCGGCATTCCCCTCGACCTTCACCGGCCTGCCCTCGTGCGCCTTCACCACCAAGGGGATGGCGCTGCCACGAATCGGGCGCGCGGTGGCAAAGTAGGAGGGCGCCCCATGGACGTAACCCTCCGGCATCTTGCCGAACGGATGAATCTGTTCGACCGGCCGCCGACAGCCCGTCCACCCCAAGCCCGCCAACAGGAAGGACGCCGACATCAGCTTCACGAAATGACGCCGGCTGACCGGGTCTGTAAACTCGCTCGCCCCCGCCGGAAACTCCCGCTCCACCCACTCCCGGAACTGAGGCGTCTCCGCCAGTTCGTCCAGGCTCCGCCAGTACTTGGGGCCGGTCTCCGGTTCGGGGCAAGGAGGTGGAATCGTTTTCATCGGTGACAGGCAGAGCAGCTCTGGAGGGACTGGACGTTCCAATCGTGCACGATCTTCTTGCCTTCCGTGCGCTGTTTGTCGGCCGCCACCCGCGGATCGTCGCTCCAGGTCCAGCCCAGGTCCGTAATCTTGTCGAGCGGCCGGACCCGCGCCTCCGGATCGCGGTGGCATTCGAGGCAGAAACTCATGCTGAACGGCTGGGCATGCTGGACCTCGATCATCTGGTCCACCCGACCATGGCACTCGACGCAACTAATGCCCCGGTTCACATGCACGGCGTGGTTGAAGTAAACGTAGTCCGGGACCTTGTGGATCTGCACCCAGGGAATCGGCTTGCCGCCCGGGGCGGCGCTCTCGCGGACCAGCGCCAACCGGGGATCGTCCTTCAACACCTGCGTGTGGCAATTCATGCAGGTCGAGGCGGCCGGCACGTTCGAATACCAGGAGCGCTCGACCGCACTGTGGCAGTAGCGGCAGTCAATGCCCAACTGGTCCGCATGCGTCGCGTGGGAGAACGGGACCGGCTGGATCGGCTGGTAGCCGACCCGCGTATATTTGGGCGTGAAGTAATACCAAACCCCCGCCAGGGCGGTGCCGCCGACGATCAGCGCCCCCGCCACCAGGGCAGCGGGCAGCCGGTTGGTCCATTGGGGAAAAAGGTCAGACATGCGAGGTGGCCGGCTGGCCAGAATATCTCATACGCGACAGAACAGCCCCGAGAACACCGGACGCGCATCGCGCGCCCGGGCCCGGTTCCGCCTGCCTCTTAACATGCGCACCACTCACCTGGCAAATTAATCTAGATTAATCGCTTTATAAGCTACTCTGCTCTCTAGAGGGACAAATATTTAACCGGCACCCGCCACGCCGGCAAGCCCACATCCGGGCCCGCCGCAAGTTTTGCATTTGGTTAATGTAGCCAATAAGCCAAGTTCACCCCCCCCCTTCCCGCCTTGCCCATCCCCACCCCCACCGGTAACGTCCCCGCGACGACCATGCACGACCCGCCCGCGAACGCCGTCGGCCAAGCCCTCTACATCCGCACCGACATCCCCGATTATGCCGAGGAGGCCATCCCATTCCAGACCCTGGAGGAACTTCTCCTCCTCGGCATCACCCCGCGCCCCCACCGGCTCCTCGATCGCTTCGTCATTCATGGCCTCCAAGGCTCAACCCCCATCGCCGTCACCCTCAACTTCCTCGCCGCCTCCCACGGCCAACGCCCTCCCTCCCCCGAATTCGACCAGCCTTAAGGGTCTGTCCAAAAATAACTTCCGATTTTGGACAGACCCTAAGCGAGAATTTGGCACCCTCGCCGCCAGCAGGTCTTGCTCTTGCTCTTGCTCTTGCTCTTGCTCGCCAGGCCGGCCGACAGAGCATGAGCAAGAGAAGAGTGGCCGGAGGCCGTCTGAGGCCGTTGCAAGCTCAAGCTGAGAACTGCTGCTGGTGCCCGGCCGCCCCTTGCCCTTCCTGCCGACTCCTCCTAAGCTCTTCCGCCATGCGCCGGCCCCCTCCCGCCCTCCGAACCCTCCGCCCAACCTTCCCTGCCCCCGCCCCGGCAGGCGTCCTCCTCCTCCTCGCCGCCCTCCTCGGCTCAGGCTGCGCGCACCGCTCCGCCCACACCCCCCTCCACCCGCCCCCCGCGCCCCCCCTCCGCGCGGCCGAAACCTTCGCCGCCGCTTGGAATATCATCGCCGACACCCATTACGACACCAACTTCAACGGCCTCGATTGGCCACAAATCCGGTCCGAATACGAGCCCCAAGCCGCCGCCGCCACCAACGCCGCCGCCCTCCGCCGCGTCATCCAAGCCATGCTCGATCGGCTCGGCGATTCCCACATGGGGATCATCCCGGGCGAAGTGGCGGATACCCTCGATCCCCAACAAGCGCGCCAGAAGAAGCGCTCCAAAGCCAAACGCACCCCCCAACCCGCCGGCGCGCCATCCGCCCCCGGCTCCGATCCCGCCGACGCCGACGCCGACAACAACCCGGCGGACGAAGAGGGCGACTGCGGCTTCGACGTGCGCTGGCTCGCCCACGCGATGGTCGTGTCCCACGTCGACCCCGGCAGCCCCGCCGCCGAGGCCGGCATCAAGCCAGGGTGGGTGCTTCAGGCGGTCGACGACCTCCCCGTGTCCGGCGATCCGGCCGCCCTCCCGCCACGTCTCGCCCGACTGGGGGTCGAACTCCTCAAGTGGACCGTCACCCAGGAACTGCTGCACGGCGCTCCGGGTTCCACCGTCGATCTCGAGTTCCTCGACGCTGCCGACCAACCCGTCAAGCTCAGGCTGTGTCGCCGCCAGGCGCCGGGCGAGAAAGCCAAGCTGGGGAACCTGCCGGTCATGCAAGTTCACTTCCAGGCCACCAGCCTGGCCTGCCCCCCAGCCACCAACGTCGGCCACCTCCGCTTCAACCTCTTCATGATCCCGGTCGCCGCCCCGTTCGACCAGGCCATCGACCAGTTCCGGCGCGCCGACGGGATCATCCTCGACCTCCGGGGCAACCTGGGCGGCATCGCCGGCATGATCATGGGTCTCTCCGGCCACTTCATGAAGGAGCGCACGCTCCTCGGGACCATGAAGACTCGCACGCTCTCCATGGACTTCCACGCCAATCCCAGGCTCGCAACCGCCGCCGGCCAGCCCGTCGAGCCGTTCGCCGGGCCTCTCGCCATCCTCACCGACCGCCTCTCCGCCAGCGCCGCCGAGGTCCTCGCCGGCGGCCTCCAATGCACCGGACGCGCCCGCGTCTTCGGCGAACCCTCCGCCGGCCAGGTCCTCCTCGCCATGTTCGACCGCCTCCCCAACGGCGACGTCCTCCTGCACGCGTTTGCGGACTTTGTCACTGCCGACGGCACCCGCCTGGAGGCCCGCGGGGTAGAGCCGAATGAACCGGTGCCCCTCACCCGGGCCGACCTGCTGGCCGGACGCGATCCCGCCCTCGAGGCCGCCCTCCGCTGGATCGCCGCCGAAAAGGCCCGCCAGCCCTGAACGACCGACGAAAGAAAGTCCTCGAAAACTCCCGCGGCATGAACTACATGTCCTTCATGCAAATGAGCTTTCGCCCGGCCTCGCCCACCCCCAACCCCCGCGCTGCGGCCCGTTCGCCTCACGCGCCCTCAAACGGCCCAGGCCACTGCTCACCCGCCCCCACGCGCTCGACCACCTTGCCACCCTCGGCCCGCCTCCTCGCGGCCCTCGTGTTCATCTCGGCCGTCTCCCTCCTCCCGAGCCACGCCGCCCAACTCCCCGCCGCCAAGGAAATCGTCGCCCGTTACGTCAAGGCCATCGGCGGGCGCGACGCCGTGCTCAAATACTCGGCCGTGCGCATGAAAGGGAACGTCGAAATGGCCGCCCAGGGCATCAAAGGCGACTTCGAAATGTGGACCGCCAAACCCGACCTCATGGGCGTCAAAATCAACCTCCCCGGCATCGGCGAAATCCGCACCGGCTACAACGGCAAAATCGGGTGGTCCCAAGACCCCGTCCAGGGCCCCATGCTCCTCAGCGGCAAAATGCTCGACCAACTCCGCGACCAGGCCCAGTTCGACGCCATCCTCCACGACGAGAAAGACTACAAATCCATGGAGGTCCTCGAAAAGACCACCTTCGAAAACAAGCCCGTCTACAAAGTCAAGTTCGTCCGCCGCTCCGGCCAGGAGACCACCGAGTACTTTGACGTCGACTCCGGCCTCCAACTCGGCGCCGACAGCGTCCAGGAAAGCGCCATGGGCGCCCTCCCCACCACCACCGTCCTCTCCGGCTACCGGAAGTTCGGCAACCTCCTCATGCCATCCAAGATGACCCAGAAGATCGGTCCCCTGGAACAGGTCATCACTATCTCCAGCGTGGAATATGACAAGGTGCCTGCCACCGATTTTGCCCTGCCCGAGGCCATCAAGGCCCTCGCCGAGAAGGCGCCCGCGGCCCCGTAGGCCAGCGGCCGCGGGCTCCGCCGCCCCGGCCCCGCTCCCGCGAGCCCGCCGCTCCCTCGCTCGGCAGTTGGCCATGGACTCCCTCTCCGCGTCCCGGCCGTGAGCGAACCGCGCAAACTCCTTCGCATGGTCGCCTGCCCCGGTTGCGGGGCCAAAATCTTCATCTCCGGCGACCTTCAGCCCCTCGACACCACCCCCTGCAGCAAGTGCGGGCACCAGGTCATGATGCCCATGCGCCTGCGCCAGTTCGAACTCCGCTCCGCCATCGCCTCCGGCGGCATGGGCACCGTCTACCGTGCCTTCGATACCACCCTCGAACGCGAGGTCGCCGTCAAGCTCATGAAGGACGAGCTGTCCTCCGACCCCCAAGCCCTCGAGAGCTTCTACCGCGAAGCCCGCGCCTGCGCCGCCCTCAACCACACCAACATCATCCACATCTACACCTTCGACGAATCCGACGGCAAACGCTACCTGGTCATGGAAATCGCCGACCACGGCAGCCTCGATACCCGCATCGAAAAAGAACACCGCGTCCCCGAACTCGATGTCCTCGACGTCGGCATCAAAGTCGCCTCCGCCCTCGACACCGCCCTCCGCCACGGCCTCCTCCACCGCGATATCAAACCCGGCAATATCCTCTTCAACGCCGAAGGCGAACCCAAACTCGTTGACTTCGGCCTCGCCCGCAAGGCCGAGGCCGACACCGAATTCGAAACCGCTATCTGGGGCACCCCCTACTACATCGCCCCCGAAAAAATCCGCCGCGAAACCGAGACCTTCCTCTCCGATATGTACAGCCTGGCCGGCACCCTCTACCACGCCCTCACCGGCCATGTCCCCTTCGAAGCCCCCACCATCGATGAAGTCGTCGCCGCCCACGTCCATACCCCTCTCACCCCGCCCCTCCTCGTCATCCCGGAGACCACGACCCCCACCAGCGACGCCCTCGTCCGCGCCATGGCCAAGAACCCGAAGGAGCGCTTCCAAAGCTACGATGAGTTCATCATGGCCCTCACCGCCGCCCGCAGCCAACTCCTCATCCACCGCCTGAAAGAAGGCGGCTCCGTCTCCTCCTCCCCCGCCAAACCCGGCAACGGCCGCAGTTGGTGGCGCCGCTAGCCGCTTTTCCCCCCTCCCCCCCAACTCCCCAAGCCTGCATCCTTCACACGCGGTTTGGACCCGCCACGGTCTGTCGATCGACAAGACCGTACCCCTCACCCCTTAGGGAAAGGGGACATGCTGGCGGTGAAGGATCCGGGCAAGGAAAGACGCCCCGCCTCCCCCGCACCCGCACCCAAATTCATAAATCCTAATTCATAAATCGGAAATCCCTTCCCCCGCCCTGCTGCCCCCCCCACTCACCCCCTCCCCCACGGTGTGCCGACAGACGCACAGCTTGCACCAGAATCCACGTCCGGCTACTTTCTTCCCCCGCTCGGGTTTCCTCGGCAATTTGCCTTGGCAGGCCCGACGCGGGATCCGTAGCCTGCGAGGCTTTCGAGTGCCAGTGATGCGACAGTTCGTCACCATTGCCAGCAACGCGTTCATGGAACTGGTCCGGCAGCCGGTCTTCCTGCTGCTCATGACCTGCTCCTCCGGCTTCAGCGTCTTCCTCGCCGCCGTCCCCTACTTCGGCTTCGGCGAAGACCCCAAACTGGTCAAGGACAGCGCCCTCGCCGCCACCCTCCTCGCCGGCCTCTTCGGCGCCGTCACCGCCGCCTCCTCCTCCCTCGCCCGCGAAATCCGCTCCGGCACCGCCCTCGCCGTGCTCGCCAAACCCATCGGCCGCGCCCAGTTCCTCCTCGCCAAATACGTCGGCCTCGCCGGCGTCCTCGGCCTCCTCATCTACGCCAATCTCATCAGCATCCTCCTCGCCAGCCGCATGGCCTTCGACGCCTACGGCGACCCCGACAAGGTCTCCCTGGCCATCTTCTTCGGCGCCCTCGTCCTCGGCTACGCCCTCGGCGGCTTCACCAACTTCTTCCTCCGCCGCGGCTTCGTCGCCGACGCTGTCTTCTTCGTCCTTCTGACCATGACCCTCGCCTTCCTGGTGATCGTCAACTTCGTGGAGCGAGACAAGCCCTTCGGGGGGGCGGCGCACGTGGACTGGCGCCTTGTGCCCGCGGTGATCCTGGCCTTCTTCGCCCTCCTCGTCCTGGCCGCCATCGCCTTGGCCTGCTCGACCCGGTTCGACATCGTCCCCACCCTGGCCATCTGCTCCGCCGTCTTCCTCCTGGGCCTGATCTCCGACTATCTCTTCAACCGTCAGGGCGCCGAGGCCCCTCCCGGCTGGCTCCAACCCATCTACAGCACCCTCTATACCCTCGTCCCCAACTGGAAACTCTTCTGGATGCAGGAGGTCCTGGTCGGGACCGAGGAAAGCGCCAACCTCATCCCTTGGAGCTACGTCGGCAAGGCCCTGAGCTACACCGTCTGCTACCTCGGCGCCTGCCTCGCCCTCGCCCTCTGGATGTTCGAAGACCGCGAACTGAGTTGAGCCCCCTGAGCCCCATGTCGCATGGAACGTAACCTACGCTCGATCGGAATCGTTAACAGCCTCCTCCTCCTGGCCGCCGGCGGCGTCTGCGCCTACTTCGGCCGCGCCGGAGGATCCGCCTCCGGCGAGGCCGCCGTCGCCTTCCTCGGCCTGGGCTTCCTCATTGCCCTGGTCAGCCTCTTCCAAATGGGCCTCGAGGAACGGGAACGCCTCGAACGCCTCGAATACGAGGAACTCAAGAAGTCCCGCGCCGGCAGCGCCCTCTTCACCGAAGCAGCCGAAGAGTCCTTCCCCGCCCGGCGCTCCCGCGTGCAGTTCGAACGGTTCTTCGTCCCCGCCTTCACCGTCCTCCTTCTCCTCCTCCAAAGCCTCGCCGCCTGGTGGTTCTGGACGCGCTCCGCCCAAGCCCTCCCCCCCCACCCGGAGGCCTTCATGCTCACCATGGCCATGTTCGCCCTCTCCGCCCTTTTCCTCTTCATCCCAGGCAAATACGGCGTCCGCCTCGCCCAACTCGAAGGCCACCGCCTCCTCCGCGCCAGCGCGTCCACCATGATGCTCGGCGCCGTCGCCTGCTTCGCCGTCGCCCTCGCCCAGGTCGCCGCCTGGCTCGGCTTCCCCAAGGTCGACCGCCTCCTCGCCCAAGCCTTCTGCCTCGTCCTCGCCCTCACCGCCCTCGAAAACCTCCTCAGCCTCGTCTTCGAAATCTATCGCCCCCGCGTCCGCGGCCAGGAAGCACGACTCCTCTACGAAAGCCGCCTCCTCGGCCTCCTCGGCCAGCCCGGCGGCCTCATCACCACCGCCGCCCAAGCCCTCGATTACCAGTTCGGGTTCAAGGTCTCCGAGACCTGGTTCTACCGCATGCTCGCCGAGGAACTCCCCCTCGCCGGCCTCGGCCTCCTCGCCGCCGCCTTCCTCTCCACCACCCTCGTCATCATCGAACCCTACGAACAAGGCGTCCTCGAACGCTTCGGCCGCCCAGTCGCCAGCCGCCCCGTCCTCGAACCCGGCTTCCACCTCAAATGGCCCTGGCCCATCGACCAGGTCTACCGCTACCCCACCCGCGTCGTCCAAATGTTCAATATCGGCATCGTCCCCGACCCCGAACTCGAAAAGGAAAACGTCGTCCTCTGGACCAAACCCCACGTCAAAGAGGAATTCCACATGCTCGTCGCCAGCGCCGAAGCCGGCGCCGGCACCGAAAGCGGCGAACAATCCGTCCCCGTCAACCTCCTCACCGTCCGCGTCCCCGTCTCCTTCCAAGTCACTAACGTCCTCGCCTGGGCCACCAACCACCTCGACCCCGCCGCCACCCTCGAAACCCTCGGCAACCGCGAACTCGTCCGCTACCTCGTCAACGTCGATATCGACCACATCATGGCCGCCGGCCGCCTCGAGGCCGCCGACGCCCTCAAACAGCGCATCCAGGACCGCGCCACCGAGTTCAACCTCGGCGTCCAAATCACCTTCGTCGGCCTCGAAGACATCCACCCCCCCGTCAAAGTCGCCCCCGACTACGAAGCCGTCGTCGGCTCGCTCCAGGAACGCGAAACCAATGTCCTCGCCGCCCTCGCCTACGCCGCCGAAAAAGTCCCCCTCGCCCACGCCGAAGCCACCAACGTCGTCAGCCAAGCCCTCATCGAGGCCCTCACCAAAACCGCCACCGCCGAGGCCGAAGGCGCCCAGTTCCGCAGCCAGCTCGCCGCCTGGACCGCCTCCCCCCAACTCTACCGCCAACGCACCTACCTCGAAGCCCTCGTCCGCGGCGCCGGCCCCCCGCGCAAATACCTTCTCGGCGTCACCAACTCCCAAGACGTCATCCTCATGAACCTCGAAGATAAACTCCGACCCGACCTCATCGACGTCCCCGTCGCCCCCACCCCCAACCGTTAACCCCTCTCCCCCCGCACCGCCCCAACCCCCTTCCCAACCCCTCCACTCTCGCCCCATGAAGAAAAATCCCGTCACCCTCCTCACCGCCGGCCTCATCGCCCTCATCTTCGTCCTCATGCTCTTCACCTTCCAGGTGCGGCAAACCGAGGTCGCGGTCGTCACCACCTTCGGCAAGTTCTCCCGCGATATCAAAAAACCCGGCCTCCAATTCCGCCTCCCCTGGCCCTTCCAAAAGGTCTATACCTTCGATAACCGCATCCATACGTTCGAACGCAAGTTCGAGCAAAATACCACCCGCGACGCCATCAACCTCCTCATCACCATCTACGCCGGCTGGCGCATCGACAACCCCCGCACCTTCCTCGAAAGCTTCAGCGGCGATATGACCAAGGCCGAGCAAACCCTCGAACCCCTCCTCCGCAATATCAAAAACGCCGTCATCGGCCAATACCGCTTCTCCGACCTCATCTCCACCAACCAGGCCGACCTCAAATTCGACCAGGTCGAAGCCGACATGCTCCAACAAGCCCGCGCCCGCGCCGGCCAGCAATACGGCATCCTCGTCGAACATATCCGCATCAAACGCCTCGGCCTCCCCGAAGGCATCACCACCAAAGTCTTCGACCGCATGAAGGCCGAACGCCAAAAACGCATCAAGGAATTCCAAAGCCAGGGCGAACGCCAAGCCCGCATCCTCCGCTCCGAAGCCGACGTCAAAGCCAACGAAATCCTGGCCGAAGCCCGCGCCCAAGCCATCCGCATCACCGGCGAAGCCGAAGCCCGCGCCTCCGCCTCCTACGCCGAATTCCAGAAAAACCCCGAGCTCGCCAAGTTCCTCTTCGACCTCCGCGCCCTCGAACAATCCCTCAAGGAACGCGCCACCCTCATCCTCGATCAGCGCACCCCCCCCTTCAACCTCCTGGGTGAATCCGCCCCCGCCAAGCCCTGAACCGCCCCCCACCCATGAGCCACGACCACCCCCACCCCCACCCCCACCAGGAGCCTCCCGCGGCCGCACCCGCCGCACCCGCGGCGCCCGCCCCACCCCCCGCCCCCACCGCCCCCCCGCTCGCCGTCGAAGACCCCGGCTCCGAAGCCCTCGCCGACGCCCTCCGCAGCGGCTTCCGCGTCGTCAAATTCCTCATGGCCGCCCTCGTCGCCGTCTTCTTCGGCTCCGGCTTCTTCACCGTCCAACCCAACGAGGTCGCCGTCATCCTCCGCTTCGGCAAACCCGTCGGCACCGGCGCCGACCAACTCCTCCAACCCGGCGCCCACTGGGCCTTCCCCTACCCCATCGACGAGGTCGTCCGCATCCCCATCGGCCTCGCCCATACCGTCACCTCCCAGTCCGGATGGTACTTCGTCACCCCCGAACAGGAAGCCGCCGGCCAAACCCCCGAATCCTGGCCCTACATGCGCCCAGGCGTCGACGGCTATACCCTCTCCGCCGACGGCAATATCATCCACGCCCGCGCCATCATGAAGTACCGCATCCGCCCAGCGGCCGCGGTCCGTTACCAGTTCGATTTCGCCAGCCCCACGAACCTCCTCCAAAGCGTCCTCGATAACGCCCTCTTCTACGCCTCCTCCCGCTTCACCGCCGATGCCGCCCTCTACAACGACCGCCCCGCCTTCACCGACCTCGTCCAAGCCCGCATCACCACCCTCCTCGAAGAACTCGACCTCGCCATCACCATCGAAACCCTCGACGTCCAAACCACCGCCCCCCTCGACGTCCGCCCCGCCTTCGACGAAGTCCTCAACGCCCAACAAGCCGCCCGCACCACCCTCAGCGAAGCCGAAGCCTACGCCCGCACCGCCACCAACACCGCCCTCGGCCAACGCTCCCAAATCCTCAGCGACGCCCTCACCCGCAGCAACCAACTCGTCAAAGATATCGTCGCCGACGTCGATGCCTTCCGCGCCCAGCAACCCTACTACGAAGCCAATCCCGCCCTCTTCCGCCACCGCCTCCTCGCCCAATCCATGGGACGCGTCCTCACCAACGCCCAGGAAAAATTCTTCCTCCCCGACCGCCATGACGGCCGCCCCCGCGAACTGCGCCTCCAGCTCAGCCGCGAACCCCAGAAACCCAAATCCACCGCCCAGCCCTGAGCCCACCCCCCGCCTATGCAAGTCACCTCCCTGCTCAGCCGCGAAACGCCCGCGCCCAACGCCGGCGCCCACCACCACCACGACCATGACCACGACCATGACCATGACCACGCCCATTGCGAAGGCTGTGGCCACGACCATGAACATATCCCCCTGAAACTCCGCCAAACCTTCGCCGGCGTCGTCTTCCTCGCCAACTCCTTCCTCGTCGACTGGGTCCTCGGCAAAGGCAACATGGTCGCCGGCCTCAGCGCCATGATCGGCGCCCTCATCCTCGGCTACCCCATCGTCCTCACCTCCCTCCGCGACCTCCGCCGCGGCGTCCTCACCATCAACGAACTTGTCGCCATCGCCTTCCTCGCCGCCTTCGGCAAAGCCGCCGCCGCCTTCGGCACCGACCCCGAATCCATGGGCGCCGGCGGCTACCAAACCGCCGGCATCGTCGCCTTCTTCATGCTCCTCGGCGAACTCATCGAAACCCGCACCGCCGCCGGCGCCCGCGCCTCCATCGAGTCCCTCATCAAACTTACCCCCACCAAAGCCCGCCGCCTCGACCCCCAAGGCCGCGAAACCGAACTCCCCGCCTCCGACCTCCACGTCGGCGACCTCATCCGCGTCCGCCCCGGCGATAACGTCGCCGCCGACGGCACCATCGCCTCCGGCCAAGGCTCCTTCAACCAGGCCAACATCACCGGCGAATCCCTCCCCGTCGACAAAAAGCCCGGCGACGAAGTGTTCGCCGGCACCCAGAACCTCACCGGCGTCCTCGAGATCCGCGTCACCCGTGCCGGCCAGGACACCACCCTCGGCCGCGTCCGCGAACTCATCCTCGCCGCCGAAAAAACCAAACTCCCCATCATGCGGATCATTGACCAGTACATGGTCTACTACACCCCCCTCGTCCTCGTTATCGCCGCCCTCGTCTGGGCCTTCACCAAAAACCTCGATAGCGTCATCGCCGTCCTCGTCGTCTCCTGCCCCTGCGCCTTCATCCTCGCCTCCCCCACCGCCATGGTGGCCGCCCTCTCCGCCGCCGCCCGCCTCGGCATCCTCATCAAAAACGTCGGCGATATCGAACTCGCCGCCCGCATCAATGCCTTCGTCTTCGATAAAACCGGCACCCTCACCACCGGACGCCTCGTCGTCAGCCGCCTCGCCCCCCTCGGCGACACCCGCCCCGCCGACCTCCTCCGCCTCGCCGCCTCCGCCGAAAAGTACAGCAACCACCCCACCGCCCGCGCCCTCGCCCAGCTCGCCGAGGAAGCCGGCGTCCCCCTCGCCGACCCCAAGGACTTCACCGAAACCGCCGGCCGCGGCATCCAAGCCAAAGTCGACGGCGCCTCCATCGTCATCGGCCGCGCCCAGTGGCTCCGCGATCAAGGCATCCGCGAAGCCTTCGAACAATCCGTCGACCTCAACGAAACCGAAGGCTTCAGCCTCATCTTCGTCGCCCGCAACGGCCACTGCATCGGCTGGATCGGCCTCCAGGACCAAACCCGCCCCGAAGCCCGCGAATCCCTCGCCACCCTCACCCAACAAACCGGCGTCCGCCGCGTCGCCATGGTCACCGGCGACCGCCAACCCGTCGCCACCCGCGTCGCCCGCGAGATCGGCGTCGCCGAAGTCATCGCCGAGTGCCTCCCCCAAAATAAAGTCGAGTGCGTCCGCACCATGAAAAGCCGCGGCTACCGCGTCGCCTTCGTCGGCGACGGCGTCAACGACGCCCCCGCCCTCGCGGCCGGCGACATGGGCATCGCCATGGGCGCGGCGGGCAGCGACGTGGCCATTCACAGCGCCACCATTGCCCTCATGAACAACGACCTCCGCCGCCTCCCCTTCCTCGTCCGCCTCTCCCGTCAGACCCGCAGCGTCATCAACCAAAACTTCATCTTCGGCGTCCTCTTCATCCTCGGCGGCCTCACCTTCGCCGCCCTGGGCAAACTCCACCCCATCCTCGCCGCCATCCTCCATAACGTCGGCTCCCTCATCGTCGTCTTCAACAGCGCACGCCTCGTCCGCCAAGGCGAAGAACTCGAACCGTTCACGGGCCAACTCTCCTCCCTGGGGGGCCCGCCCCCCCCCCCCGGCGGGGCGCCCCCCCCCCCCCCCCCCCCCCC
>CAZVRY010000005.1:0-77625 GCA_964629545.1 uncultured Verrucomicrobiota bacterium
ATGGGGCTCGCCCGGACGGAGGTCCAAGCGCCCGGTCCGGCGCGGCAGAGTTCTACCTCCGCGCTACCCCCCCCAATAGGGTGACAGGTTCAGTTCCCCCCCCAATAGGGTGACAGGTTCAGTTCCCGGCTGACCCCACATGCATTCAGGGCGGAACATGAATTGCCTGTCGGGGAGGCAGCCGTCCCCTTTCATGTTCGCCCTGAATTCACGAGGCCCACCCGGACGGGGGCAGACATGGTGACAGGTTCACCATGCGTGCGGTGTCCGGCTCGGGCGGCCTCCTCTCCCCGGCCCTCTCCTCCGTCCGACGGAGGCGAGGGAGTCATGAAGGGGGAGTTATGAACGGGATGGATTGCTCCGCTCACTTCTTTCTGGTCTCCCTCCCTGCCCGCGGCGGGCGGGGAGGGTCGGGGAGAGGTGGGCAACCACGACATGGTGACAGGTTCACAGCCCTTCCGGGTTTCTTCATGTTCGTCCCGAATTCATGGGGCTCGCCCGGACGGAGGTCCAAGCGCCCGGTCCGGCGCGGCAGAGTTCTATTTCCGCGCTACCCCCCCCCAATAGGGTGACAGGTTCAGTTCCCGGCTGACCCCACATGCATTCAGGGCGGAACATGAATTGCCTGTCGGGGAGGCAGCCGTCCCCTTTCATGTTCGCCCTGAATTCACGAGGCCCACCCGGACGGGGGCAGACATGGTGACAGGTTCACCATGCGTGCGGTGTCCGGCTCGGGCGGCCTCCTCTCCCCGGCCCCTCTCCTCCGTCCGACGGAGGCGAGGGAGTCATGCGCGTTGCGGATGGCGGATTGGGGGAGGGGATGAGGATTACGATTACGATTAGGATTAGGATTAGGGTTAGGATTACGATTAGGATTAGGAGAACGAGTAGGAGCAGGAGCGGGAGATCGAGGGAGGTTTATGCAGGGGGCGGCCTCCTCTCCCCGGCCTCTCTCCTCCGTCGGACGGAGGCGAGGGAGTCATGAAGGGGGAGTTATGAACGGGATGGATTGCTCCGCTCACCTCTTTCGAGAACCATGCGGTTTCGAGTTGCGTGCGGGAGGGGGCATGACCACCCTCCGCCCCCGATGAGCAACCAGTTTCAGGCCATCATCTTTGACATGGACGGCGTGATCGTGGATAGCGAGCCACGCCACGAGCGGGCCTTCCGCGAGGTATTCCGGGAGATGGGCCGGGAGCACGATCATGGGATCGACTTTCCCCACTACTTCGGGCGCTCGGATCGGGCCCTCTGGACGGACTTTGTGGCGAAGCATCAGCCCCATCAACCGATCGAGGAACTGATGGCGTGGAAGCAACGCCGGTTCCTTGACATCCTCCGGCGGGAACAGCCGATTTTCGCCGAACTCCCCCCCCTGCTCGCCAGGCTGGCCGCCCGCTATCGACTGGCCATCGCCTCCGGTTCGCTCCATCCGGTCATCGATGAAGTGTTGGCGATGCGCGACCTGCGTCGGTATTTCCAGGCGGTGGTGAGCGTCCAGGATGTGCCGCGGGGCAAGCCCGCGCCGGATGTGTTCCTCCGGGCGGCCGAGTTGCTCGGGGTCCTCCCCGCCGGCTGTTGCGTCATCGAGGATGCCGCGGCGGGGGTGGAGGGCGCGAAGGCGGCGGGGATGCACGTCATTGCGATCACGAACTCGCTGCCGGAGGAGAAGTTGGCGCGGGCCGACGCGGTCGTGCGCACTTATGCGGAGATCGAGCGCTTCCTGCTGCCGGCGTCTTGAATTGCGGATTGGCCGGTCGCGGTCACGGGTCGCAGGCAGGGGGAACGGGCTCGCTGGCGGGGGGGCAGGCGGCCAGGGAATGACCGAATCCCAAATCCCAAGGGCGCGAGCACAGGATTCAGGGGACGCCCCAGAGGCGGGCGAGGAGGCGGGCGAGGTCGGGGTCGAAGCGGAGGAGTTCATCGCGCGTGAAGGGCTCGAAGTCGTTGCGGCCGAAGAAGGCCTCGGTGCCTTCGGCGAAATACTCCTTGTGATCGGTCATGGCGTAGGCGCGGTCGCGGGTTTCGCGGTCGCCGGTCCAGCGGCGGACCTCGGCGTAGCGTCCGGAGGTGCGGGCGGCTTGGTAGGCGGCGAGGACCTCTGGGTGGTCGAAGCCGAGGACTTGGTCATGGTAGGCGTGGGCGAGTTCGTGGAGGGCGAAGGAGGGCATGCGGCGGGTTTCCTGATCGAACTGGGGGATATTGGTGAACTCGATGGCCTTGGCCATGGCGGGGTTGCGTCCGTGGTCGCGGAGCCAGCCGGGGTCAGGGTGGTATTCGACTTGGGGCTGGGCGCCGGCGGGGGTGGGGTTGAAGTAGAGGGGAACGCGCTGGAGTTGCTGGAGGGCGGGGGCGGGGAGGTTGGTGCGCAGGGAGGCGAGTTGGGATTGGAGGAGGGCGAGGGCGCGGGAGGTGGCGGTCTGATGGTGGCGCCAGAGGTCGTCGTGGATGTGGACGGTCCATCCTTCGACGTGGCGCGGGCGGCGGAGGTTCCAGGCGGTGATCCACTCGTCGGTGGCGGGTTGGAAGTCGAGTTGGCGGAGGCGTTGGGCGAAGTCGGGCATGTGGCCGGCGCCGTAGAAGATGGCGAGGCGGCGGCGGCCCTGGGCTATCTGTTCCTGGAGCACCTTGATGGCGTGCTCGTTGCGGCCGCTGAGGATGGCGGAGCCACGGCCGTCCTCGGAGGCGTCGAGGCCGGCCAGAACGGCTTCCATTTCGCTCATTTGGCGGCCGAGGAGGTATTTGAGTTGGTGGGCGCGGTTGTTGGACGTGAGGGCGAAGAGGAGGGCGAAGGGGTTGAGGCCGGCGGAGGGATCGGCGGCAAGTTTGCGGTGCTCCTCGAGGGCCGCCTTGAGCAGCAAGCCGAAGATGGTCTCGCCGCGTTCGGCCTGGAGGCGAGCGAAAGAGTCGGGGTCGAGATCGGCGTGGACGAAGTTGGGTTGGCGGTAGTCGATGCGGTCGAGTTGGAATTCGAGGCCGAGGAGGTTTTTCATGCCGATCTGAAGCTGGCTGATCGGGTGGGCGGTGCCGGGTTGGGATTCGGCCTCGATACCGCCTTCGCGGATCATCTCGTAAAGGACGGCGTCATAGGCCTGGAACCGCTTCTGGAGCAGGTCGTAATAGGCGGCGTCTCCGACGTGGACGACGGCAATCAAGGAAACCTCCACGCCATCGGCTTTGCGGGCGTAGTGCTTGACGGCGGTGTCCAGATGGCCTTCGCCGGGGGCGAGGGGGACGAAGCGGAGGAAGTCGCCGGGGACGGGGGGTGCGGGTTGGGCGGCGAGGAAGAGAGGGAGGAGGCAGGGGAGGAGGCAACGGGGGAGGAAGGCAGGCTTCATCGGGAGGTCGGGGTGGAACTGGGGGCGGGGCGGTTGGGTTGCTGGACGGGGTCAGAGAAGGGCGGGCGGTCGAAGGTCGAGCCGTCGCCAGAGAGGCGGGGGTCGCCGGCGGCGATGAGGGTTAGTTCGAGTTGTTGGGCGAGTTGTTGTTTGATGGGGTCTGCGGCGGGGTGCTGGGCGAGGTTATTGGTTTGGTCGGGGTCTTGGCGCAGGTCGTAGAGTTCCTCGGCGGGGCGTTTGCCGAAGGCGAGTTCGTAGAGGGGTTGCCAGGCGGGGTCGTGTCGATGGTGGATGAGCCAGGCCTTGGTGGGGGAGGCGTCCATGTCGGCGAAGCTGGTGTAGGTTTGGTCGCGGAGCAGTTCGAAGGGAGGGGTTTCCGTGGGGGAGAGGCCGGTGGGGGTGCCGAGGGGCCAGCGGTCGGGGGCGAAGTTGCGGACATAGAGGTAGTGCGGGGTGCGGAGGGCGCGCATGGGGTAGGGGAGGTGGTGGTCGCGGGCGGCGGCGACGTGGCGTTCGCGGCCGGTGAGCACGGCGGTGCGGGAGGGGTCGACGAGGCCGGATTTGGGGGAGCGCAGGGTGGGGAGGAGGGAGCGGCCATAGAGGTTCGGGGGTGGGGTTAGGCCGCCGATTTCGAGGAAGGTGGGGGCGAGGTCGGGGAGGCAGACGAGGTCGTCGACGATGCGTCCGGGGGTGGAGTGGGGGAGGCGGACGACGAGGGGGACGCTGACGCCGTGGTCGTAGAGGTTGCATTTGCCGGCGGGGACCCCAGGCATGCCGTGGTCGCCGCTGATGACGATGAGGGTGCGGTCGAGTTGTTGGGACTGTTCGAGCGCGTGGAGGAGGACGCCGACATAGGCATCGACGGCCTGGCATTCGCCGAGGTAATCGGCGACATCCTCGCGGACGACGGGCACGTCGGGGAGGAAGGCGGGGAGTTTTCCTTGGAGGGAGTCGGGGTGGATCTTCCAGAGGGCCAGTCCGGAGCCGCGGATCCAGGTGCGATGGGTGGTGGTGGGGCCGAAGAAGTAAAGCCAGGGGCGGTCGGGGGGGCAGTCGGCGAGGAAGGCGGCGAAGTTTTGGCGGACCTGGTCGAGGATTTGGTCGCGGGCGGCGGGGAGGGAAAGCCCCTGGTTGAGGCGGCGGGTGGCTTCTTCGGAGAAGTTATTGGGGGCGCGGCCGGCTTTTTCGTAGGCGTGCTGTTGGCCGCCGAAGGGGGCATCGGCGGGGGTGCCTGGGCTCCAGACCTTGTAGGTCTTGCCGATGTGATAGCCGGCGTCGCGGAGGAGGAGCGGGAAGGTTGGGATGGCGGGATCCCATTGGGCGCCTTGGAGGATGGCGGCGCGGCCGGTATTGAAGAAGTGGCGGCCGGAGAGGAGGGAACTGCGGCAGGGGGTGCAGGAGGGGGCGTTGACGAAGGCGTGGCGGAAGAGGGCGCCTTCGCGGGCAACGCGGTCGACGTTGGGGGTTTGGACGACGTCGTTGAGGGTGGGGCGGCCATCGAGGCCGCGGTAGCAACTGGCGTAGCGGCCCCAGTCGTCGGCGAAGACAAAGAGGATGTTGAGGCGCGCCTGGGAGGGCGGGTCTTGGGCGAGGAGGGCGGTGGCGACCAGGAGGGCGGTGGCGAGGGGAGCAAGGGCGGATCGGTTCATGGCTGGGCGGGGGCGGGCCGGAGGAGGGTGGCGATCCAGTGGCCAGGGGCCGGGGCTTGGATGGGGAGGGATTGTCCGCCCTCGATTTGGGCTTGGGGGCCCCACTCGCCGGTTTGGATATCGATCCAGCGGAGGTCCCAGGCCCCCGGGGCGTCGGTGAGGTTGAGGGTGACTTGGCCGCCGTCGGTGAAATACAGGGCGTAGGCCGTGCCCGGGCGGGCGGCGAGGTAGGCCTCGTTGGGGGCGCGGTCGCCGAGGAGCTGATTGGCGGGTTCGAGGTCCCAGAGTTTGGATCGGGACTCGAGTTTACGGGCGGCGCGCAAGGCGGCCACGGCCGGGGCGGAGAGGCCAAGGCCGGAATCGGGTCGGTGGAAGCGGGCCGAGGCAACGCCGCCGAGGACGTGGCGCCACCAGCGCTCGAGGCCGTCGCGGTTGTTCCCAAAGCGTCCGCCGTCGGCGCCGTAGGTTTTGGTGGTGTTGAGCGGGCGGGGGTGGCGGGCGATGTGCTGGCGCACCCATTGGAAGTTGTCCCAGTGTTCCTGGCCTCTTTTCTGGTTGTTTTGGGAGACGTCGGCGAAGTCGTAGAGTTCGGGGTGGTCGAGGGTGCGTCGGTGTTCGGGGCTCTTGAGGTCCCAGGCGTCCCACATTTCGGTGAGGCAGACGGTGACGTTGGCCTGGGCGGCGCGTTCGCGGATGAAGCCGGCCCAATAGGCGCCCCAGGCGGGGTCGGCGGAGGTCTCGTTGTCCATGCAATAGAGGACGTGGACGCAGGGGAGGGTGTGGGAGAGCAATCGGGCGACGAATCGTTGCTGGAAGGGGAGGACGACGCGGTTATGGCGCTGTTTGGGGGTGGTGAAGAAGAACGGTTGGCGGTTGGCGCCGGGGTGATCGGGGTAGTGTTCGGCGAAGCCCGATTCGGCGTAGGTGTAGTTGACGTTGTTCTTCGGGTTATAGGGGTGGGGTTCCCAGTTGTCGCGCGAGTAATCGAAACGGTCCCAGATTTCGATCTGCACGATGATGTCACGCTCGGCGGTCCAGCGGAGGAGGTTTTGGAAGCGGGTCCAGTATTCTTCGTTCCACTGGTTCAGGTCGTATTGGCCGTCGGGACGGCGGGCGAACGGGTAGACTTCGAACCCTTTGTCCGGGCGGTCGCTCATGGTATTGCGAATGACATTGCCGCCCGCCGCCCGGAGGGCATCGAGGTGCTCCCGGAGGTCGGGGATCTGAAACAGATTGTCGTCCTTGCTGCCGCCCAGGAGGAGGACGGGTTGGCCGCGATACTGCCAGAAGCGCGGATTCTGGGGCCAAGGCTGGATGCGGTCGGAGGCAGGGGTCTGGGCGAGCGCGGTGGTGAGGGCCGCGGCAAGGGCGAGGAGCAGGAACGCGTTCATGTTCGGAGATCGGAGATCGGAGATCGGAGTTCGGAGATGGGAGATCGGAGATCGGAGATCGGGGTTGGGAGGTTGGGGCACCCGGTTCGCTGACGGCGGATGGAGGAGGGGGTTAGTCTTCGTCGGGGGCAGGGGGGTGGGCTTTGAGGTAGGCGGTCCAGAGGTCGAGTTCGACGTAGAGCTCGAAGGTGGTCGGGGGGACGCCTGTGGGCTGGGGGCGCAATTCGTAGAGCCCGGCCATGAGGTGGGTTCGTTCGGGGCGGGTTTCGAGGCTGGCCTCGAATTGGACCGACGCGATCACGATGGGGGCCATGGGGTCCGAGGGCAGGGCGGGATAGAAGCCAACGTTGGGGAAGTCACGGAGGTACCAGGGGATGGGCCAATAGTCATGATCGGGGGCGATGACTTTAACGACGACCTCACGGTGTTGGGGGTGGAGGTCGGCAAGGGCGCGGACGCGTTCGACAAGCGTGAGGAAGTCGGCGGAGGTATGGGCGAAGACCCAGGGATTCTGGCGTCGCCAGCTATAGGGGTAGCTTTGTCCCCAGGCCTGGTAGCCGAGGTGGAAGGTCCCCACCAGGAGGGACAGGGCGAGGACGAGCCTGGGCAGGAACCGGCGGCTGGCCTGCCAGAGGGCGGCGACGCCGAGTCCGGCGAGGATGAGGAAGGGTTGCCAGAACCCGAGGGCGCACCAGGGGGTTTTGTAACTGATGATGGAATACGCGCAGGCGAGGGCGAAGGCGTAGAACCCGACGAAGCGAGCCCACCCGACCGAGGTCTGGCCATCTTGCCGGCGGAAGAGACTGGCTCCGAAGCCAACCAGGGCGAGGAGGAGGATCAGAAGCTCTGTCCAGAGGGGCCCGCGCGGGAATTGGAACCAGAGGAGGCGTTCGGCGTAAAACCACCACGGGCGAATGTGCGGGGAATCCCCGCCTGCCCGGTTCAGCCAGGGGAGGTAGGTGCGAAGGGAGTCGAGCGGACCCGCGGGGTTGGTGAAGAAGGAGGAGAACAGGGTGAGGGAGACGACGAGGGCGACGGCGGCGGCGAGGGCGAGGTGAGCGGGGCGCAAGGCCCGCCACGGTGCGGGGGTGAGGCGGTCGCGGTATCGGGTCCAGGCGAGGGTGGCGAGGGCGGCCGCCGCCATGGCGGCGAGGGCAATGACAAAGGTCTCCTTCGAGGCGTACATGAGGCCCAGGCCGAGGCCGGCCAGGAGGGCCCATCCGGCCTTGGGCGAGTGGCGGTAACGCCAGGCGGCGCCCAGGAACAGGTAGGTGGCGAAGACGAGGAGCAACTCGTGGATGTAATAGCGGCTGAAGTAAACCATGACCGGCGAGACCGCCGTCAGGAGGGCGGCCGCCACCGTGGCGGGCAGCCCCAGGGCCGATCGGTTGAGCCAGGGGAGGAGGACCAGGCCGAGGCCGACCACCAGGGGGACGAGGCGGAGGGTGAGTTCGTCGGGTTCGGCCTGTGGCTGGCCGGCGTGGCGGAGGCGGGCGAGGGCGAGGGTGGCGTAGGGGAGGGTGGGCCCGTGGTATTCGTGGGGGTCGTAGCGGTAGCCCCCGCCCTGCCAGAGCGTGCGGAACTTGACGCCGTTGACCGCCTCGTCGTTGTGCATGGGGCGCTCGGCCAGGTGCGGGGCGCGGAGGCCGAGGGCGACCCCGAAGGCGAGCAGCAGGAGGAGAGCGGCGGTGCGGGGGGTCATGGGGGCCAAAGCAAACGCCGGCCGCAGGGGAACTGGCGGCCGGCGTCGGGAGGGGCGAGTGGGGAACCGGCCGAGGCCTCAGGCGGCGGGCAGGGCGTAGATTTCGACCTCGGTGTAGTAATTCAGGGCGCTGTCGGTGCTGCCCTTGCTGTAGAAGCGGAAGTAGCGACCCTTCGCGCCTTTGGTGTCGATCAGCTTGCCCTCGTTGGTCTCGAAATACTCGCGATCAGGGCCCACCCCCAGCCCCGAGCTGTTGTCGTAGTCGTTGTTAAAAAGGGTCTTTACGTTCTGGGTGAAATCCGGGTCGTCAGCCATTTGCACGATCACATCGCGATAGATCGCGGGGGTGGCGTGGTTGTGCCAGATGACGATGGCGTAGGTCGTGTGCTCCTTTTCGAGATCGAGTTGCACCCACTGGGTCCGGCGGTGGAGTTCGACGAACGAAGTGTCCGTGGCTTCCTTGTCGCCGTCCGTCACCAGTTCAAGGGTGCCGGTGATGGGCTGTTTGTCGCTGCTGGTGACCTTCTTGTTGAGGGCGACGTTGACGGCGCCTTTAGGGGCGAGGAAGGGCGGGCGAGGTTTGCCGGTGGGCTTTTCAACGTTCGTGTCCGGCGGGGGATCGGTGGGCGTGCCTTTGAAGGCTTGGGTGGGGAGTTTCAGCGGAATCGGGACCAGGTCGGCGTCGGCGGCCTGGAGCAGCGGGGCGGCCAGGGTGGCGAGGACGGTTCCCAGGACGAGGGACATCCGGAGCGGACGAGGGGTCAAGTGACGTAACATGTTCATAGTCGGTCTAACGGTCAAATGCTGCTAGTTGGACCACGGAACCCCGGACTTATTCAGGGTCGAGTGGCGCAGCGCGCGCGAGGGACTATTTTCAAGGGTCGGCGGACTGTCAACACGGCAAAACGGGCAACCAGCCATTCTCATTCTGAAACTCGGACGGCCCCTCACCCGGCCTCCGGCCGCCCTTCTCCCCGACCCAGGCTGCCTCCAGGGCGGTCGGGCAGGGGGCGTTCCTCACGGCCCGGGGGTGGCGGGGAAGTCCGGGTCGCCGCCCTCCGTCCGGTTCCGGTTCAACTCGATCTGGGCCTTCACCTCGTCTTTCAACTGCTGGGACTTGTAGCCCGGCAGGCTGCTCGCCGTCCGGGCGGCTTTCTCCGCCGTGTCCAGGACGGTCGGGCGCATGAGGATGATCAACTCCGTCCGCTTCGACGTGTCGGAGTTGCTGCGGAAGAGCGCGCCCAGCACCGGGATGTCCTTCAACAGGGGCACCCCGCTGCGGCTCTTGTTCTTGGTCTCGCTGATGAAGCCGCCCAGGAGGATCATCTCGCCGTCCTTCACCGAGACGGTGGACGTGGCGGAGCGGGTGGTGGTGGTGGGCACCTTGTTGCCGTCGATCTCCACGCTTGCTCCGAGGTCCTCAATGTGCTGGTCCAGTTCCATCACCACCAAACCGTCGGGCGTGATGAACGGGGTGACGTTCAAGCTGGTGACGACGGGGAGTTGCTGGTAGGTGGAACGTCCGCCGACGCCGCCGAAGTCGTTGTAAAAGGTGCCGGTGATATAGGGCACGGTGGAGCCGATCTCGAAGGTGGCGGGGACGGCATGGGTGGTCTGGACGCGGGGCCGGGAGAGGATATTGACGCTGCTGTCCGTGGCGATCGCCCGCATGGCCACCGTCCAGGCGTCGCCGAAGCTTCCGAGGTAACTGAGTCCGCCGCCGCCGGGCACGGAGTTGCTGGAGCCCGCGTTGACCACGAAGTTCTTGAGCGACCCGAGGATGTCGGTGTCGTTGTTGAGCACGCCCAGGTTGCGGTTGTTGCCGTTGGCATCCTTGTAGGCGGCGCTGACCCCGTACTCGAGGCCCTTGTCCAAGCCCACCTCGACGATGACCGCTTCGATGAGCACCTGGGCCAGCAGCGTGTCCACTTTGGCCACGATGTTCGTGATCATTTTCATGTCCTCCTTGGTGGCGTAGACCAGGAGGCTGTTCGAGCGTTCGTCGGGCACGATCCGCGCATCACCGAGGATCTCGGCATTGCCCCCGGCGGCGCGGTTGAGCACCTGCTGGAGCCGGTTCTGGAAGGTGGTCTGGGGTTGGCCCGGCTGGGTGGCCTGGGCGCCCTGCGCGGTCGTGGGGCGAAGCGGGTTCATGCCCCCCATGGCGCCCGCGCGCGTGCTGCCCCGGCTGGTCCGGCTGGTCCGGCTCGTCCGCGCGCCCGCGGTGCTGCCTGCGATCCCCCCGCCGCCCCCGGTGAGGCTGCTCATGGTGTTGTAGATGTCCTCGACCTTGCCGTAGCGGATGGGGATGACCTCGAGTTTGTATTCCTGTTCCGGAACCACGTCGATCTTCTCGATGATCTCCATCATGCGCTTCACGTTGGCCGCGTAATCGCGCAGCACCAGCATCATGCTGGCTTCGATCGGCACGATCCCGGTGGGGTTCTTGGCGAAGGGGACGATCACCTGCTGGGCGTCCGCCGGGTTGATGTGTTTGAGCTGGACGATTTGGGTGGTGTATTGCGCGGCCTCGGGGAGGTCTTTGGGGTTGGTGGCGCTGAAGGCGGCGCCCTCCTGCACGGCCTGGGCGTTGGGCACGAAGGTGGCGAACTTCTCGCCCGAGGGAATGATGGTGTAACCGTTCAAGGTCAGGACGCTGTCGAACGCCTGAATCGCCTCCTTCCGCGTCAACGGAGTCTGCGCCTTGATGCTGATCGTCAACTGCGGCAGTTGGGCCGGCCGCAAGATCGTCCGCCGCGTCCACTGAGCATAGATGTCCAGGAACTGGTCAATCGGCATGTTCGAGAACTTGATGTCCTCGATCGGAATGATCTTGTCGTCGTCCGAAGGCACATCGCTCCCGGTTGCTGCCCCCGACCCGGGGGCGGCGGGAGGCGGGGGGGCTGGCTGACCGGCGACCGCCGGTGGGGCCCCGGGCGGGGTGAGCACCGGTTGGCCCGAGGGCAGGACGGGCGGCGGCTGCGGGGCGCGCCCGGGCAGCAAGGGGGCAGCCGGGCCCGGCGGAGGGGCTGCTGGCGACGCGGCCCCTGCGGGCCGGCCGGGCAAGCCAGGGGGGGGAGCGGCCGATTCGCCCGCGGCGGCGGTCGCGGGAGCCGTGGTCCCTCCGGCCGCAGGGTTCGTCGCGGGGGACGCGGGGGTGACGGTCGAGGCTCGCGGGAGGATTGGGGGGAAGGCGGAGGGCGGAGCGGCGGCCGGGGTGACCTGGGGAGGGGCCGTGGGCGCGGTCGGATCGGCGGTCTGGGGGGTGCTGCCCGGTCGAACGGCCAGCCGGTTGGTGGACGAGGACCGGCGGAACATGGGCTGGTTGGTCGTCGGGGTTGGGCTGGCGGGAGCGGCAGCGCCCGGGGGTGGCGGGTTCGTGGCGACGGTCTGGGCGGTTAGGTCCGGCAAGAGACCGCCGAGCCAGGCGACCACCAGGAGCTGGGTGCAGGTTTTCATGGCTTGTTGGCAAGTGGGTTAGCCCGCGAGACGTTGGTGGTCGTCCGGGTCGCATCGGCTCCGGCGCGGCTGAACGATCGTGGGGCGTTGGTGGCGGGGGCTCCGGCGGCCGAGGGCGCGTTGGTGCCGCCCGGCTCGGGGGCGGCCTTTTGGAAGCTGGCCACCAGTTGGATCTTCCCCTGCAGCTTCATCTGCGCCGGATCCGGCTTCAATTGCAGGTCTTTGACCCGGATCATCGATTCTCCCGAACCGATGGCGACCAGGAAATCGATGAGGTGTTTGTCGTCGGTGGGGTTGATGCCGACCTCGACGGTTTGTTCCTCGAAGAACCGGTTGGTCTGGGTGGTGCTGAGGGCCCGGCCCAACGCGCGGATTCCGGTGTGATTGAGCTTACTGCGGCTGGCCTGGGCCTGGACCGTGCCGACCAGGTGCACCGATTGATCGGAAGGCAGCACCGTGGAACCGGCCGTCTCCAGGCTCTGCAGTCGGATCTGGTAGTCGTTGGTCCGGGCGAACTCGGCCCGGTAGGTGTCCAAGGTCTTCTCCGCCGTGGCGATGGCGGTGCGCACCTTGTTCCAGTCCTTGAAGCGTGGCCACACCAGCCACAGGTTCAGGAGCGCGAAGAGGATGGTGCCCGTCACGACCACCACGCGGCGTTCCTGGGTGCTGAGTTGGAAGGAGCCCAGGGCGCTCATTGGATCTCCCCCCGTTTGAGGTCGCACCCGAAGGCCCACCGGTAGCTGCCCCCCGCCTGGAGGGACAAGCTGGGCGCCTCGAAGCGGTCCTTGTCGAACAGCAGATACCCCTGCGCCTCGGCCTTGCGCAACGCGCTGTTGAACTCCGTCACCTTGGCCTGATCGTCGCTGCTCACCGTGCCGACCAACTTCAGCGTCTGCCCCCGGGAGAAGTGGAGGTCGGTGAGCGTGAGTTCGGCGGGCAGAAACTCGCAGATCGCTTTCCAGCAATCCAAGGCCGCAAAGCGGAGTTCGACCTGTTCCTGCAGGACGCGGATGCGGTCTTTGAGCTGGAGGGCCTGCTGATAGGCGGGCTGGAGCACCCTCACCTCCCGTTCCAAGCGGGATCGCTGGAACTCCAGCACCTGCAGCGCGGCGAAGTAGATGATCACCCCCACGACATAGACTCCCAGGATGGCGAACAAGCCCCGCATCCACAGGCCGTCGATAAACTGCTGACGATAGCGCAGCGCATGCTCGGGCGGGAGCAGGTTCGCCTTCGAACTGGCGGCCCGCGTCGCGGTCACCGCCGCCACGCGCTCCGGGGGGGGAGCGGCCACGACCTGCACCCCGGACCCTGCCCACGCGCGCAGCGCCGTCTCCCACGCGCCGGCGGCGCCCGGTTCAACCACCAGGTGCCAGGGGGTGCCGTTGACATACCAGCCTTCGATCTCGCCCGCCCAGGCGTGCTGGGTCAGTTGCTCGGTCAGCAACTGGGGGGCGTCGTCCTGGGTGGGGAGCTGGAAGAGGCTCAGATGCTGCAAGGCGCCGGCCAGCCACCAGGCCACGAGCACGGTGGTGCCCGTTTCGCTCGGACTTAGGTGCACCCACACCCCTTCCTGCCGGGCGGGCACCGCCAGCATCTGGTGCAACTGCGGCAGATCCAAACGGTCCGGCAGATACCCCTCGCCCTCCAGGCGCCCGAGGAACTCCTCCACCGCCCGGCGTTCGGCAATGAGGACCACCGCCGTCAGGTGGCCCGGCAGGGGGCTCGGCAACACCTCGACCGCCCAGACCACCTGGTTGACCGGGATCGGCGACAGGCGTTCGAGTTGGAGGTCGACCATGGGCACGACCTCGGCGGGTTCGGCGGCCGGCAACTGCAGGACCCGCAGGAACACCTGGTCGGCCGGGATCCAGGCGATGTTCAGTTTCTTCTGCCAGAGCGACCGCCAGTCCTTGCGAATCTGACCCGGGGGCAGGGGTTGGCCGACCGGATGCCGACTGTGTCCCTCGAGGCGCACGTCCTCTCCGTTGGGCGCGAAGCGCCAGAGGCGGCGGGCCTCGGCGCCCACTTGCAGCACATTGCATGTTTGCCAGCGCGCCATCTTACCTCCCCGGACCGGCATCCGCCCGCGCGTCGTCCACCAACCCCTTCAGGTGCTCCTCCGTCTGCGACACCCGCAACACTTCCTCGACGGTGGTGATCCCGTGGCGCACCTTGTTCCATCCGTCCGCGCGCAGGGTCCGCATCCCGTTCTCGATGGCCCGCTGCGCGATGGTCGAGGCGGCGGCGCGCTGGAGGATCAACGGCCGCACCGCCTCGTTCAGCAAGAGCAGTTCGTAGATCGCCAACCGCCCCTGGTAGCCCAACTGCCGGCATTCCTCACACCCCGCCCCCTTCCAGAACTTGGCCGTCGGGATCTCCTCCTCGGGGTAGCCAATCCGCCGCAGGTAATCCGGCGCGATCTTCTGCTCGACCTTGCAGTGCGGGCAGATCGTCCGCACCAGCCGCTGGGCCATGATCGCTTCGACCGAGGACGCCACCAGGAACGGCTCGATGCCCATGTCGATCAACCGCGTGAACGCGCTCGGCGCATCGTTGGTGTGCAGCGTGCTGAACACCAAATGCCCCGTCAGCGCCGCCCGAATGGCAATCTCCGCCGTCTCCAAATCGCGAATCTCCCCCACCATGATCACATTCGGGTCCTGGCGCAGAATGTGCCGCAGGCCGACGGCAAACGTCAGCCCGATCTCCGCCCGCACCGCAATCTGGTTGATCCCCTTCAACTCATACTCGACCGGCTCCTCGATGGTGATGATCCGCTTGTGCACCGAGTTGATGGTGCTCAGCATCGCGTAGAGCGAGGTGGACTTGCCGGAACCCGTCGGCCCCGTGATCAGCACGATGCCGTGCGGTTTCACGATGATCTCGCGCAAGGCGGACTCGTCCTGGGGCGAAAAGCCGAGCTTGTCGAGGGTCAGGAAGATCTTCCCCCGGGTGAGCAACCGCAGGGACACGCTCTCCCCATACACGGTGGGCACGGTGGAAACCCGGATGTCCAGCTCCTCGCCTTTGATGCGCACATTGATGCGGCCGTCCTGGGGCAGCCGCTTCTCGGCGATGTTCATCCCGCTCATGACCTTGATCCGGGAGATGATCGAGGCCTGAAACCGCTTGAGCTGCGGCGGCATCGGCGTCTGATGCAAAATGCCGTCGATGCGATACCGAATACGCAGCTCGTCCTCCGAAGGCTCGAAATGGATGTCCGTAGACCGGTCCTTGAAGGCCTCCCAGATCACCTGGTTGACGAACTTGATCACGCTCGCCTCCTGGTCGCCTTCGGTGATCTCCTTGTCCTCAACCAGGAGTTCGATGGATTCCTCCTCCTGCATCTCGTCCAGGGTCTCCGCCCCGACGCCATAGTACTTCTTGAGCGCCTTCTCGATCTCCTCCCGGGGGGCCAGGGCGAAGCGGACGGGTCCCCGGGCCTCGAACTGGACCGCGTTCAGCAGCCCCGTGTCGAAAGGTTGACTCACCGCGACCTGGAGTACGTCATCCTCCATGGCCGTCGGCAGGACGTTATACTGAAACGCGACCTTGGTCGAAATGCGCTTGCGGGCCTCCGCCGGCACCGCCAGCCGGCGCAGATCGAGGAAGGGCCAGCCCAGCGCCTGGGCCAGTTGCTGCAGGAACAGCTCCTCCGAAAAGCCGCGCTCCCGGCAGAAAAAGGCCAGGAGCGTCTCCTGAGAACCGTTCTCTACCGCCACCCGCCAGGCCTTGCTCCACTCGTCGAATTGAGTCGAGGTGACCAGCGCAGCCTTCTCGAGGACCTGCTTGATCGATGTCAGCGCCATGAATACGCGTCAACGCAAAGCATTGAAAAACGGAACCTAGGGAAAGTTGCGGGCCGGGGCAATAGAAAGCGAACGGCTCACAGTGATTCTCATTTTGAAACTCGGACGGCCCCTCACCCGGCCTTTGGCCACCCTCTCCCCGCGCCTTTTATAGCGGAAGGCAGCCGAGGCGCGGGGAGAGGGAAGGGGAGAGGGGAACTCCTTCTTTCAAAATGAGAATTGCTGAACGGCTCAAATCCTCGGGGGGGGCGACCCCTTCCTTCGGGTTCTGAGGAGGTTGGGCGCGGATCCGACCGGGCGACCGGTTCCACAAGACTGGGAACCGGTGGCTTTGCCCTTTTCACCCGGGCGGTCCCTGATACCTTCCGTCCCGTGTCCGATCCTGTCCCTCAGTCCATTGGAGCGGCGACTCGCTACTGCGCGGTGGTGGGGAAGCCGGTGCGCCATTCGGCATCGCCCGCCATGCACAATGCCGGGTTGGCGGTGTTGGGGCTGGACTGGCGTTATTTGGCCTTCGAAGTGGATCCCGCCCGCCTGGGGGCCGCCCTGGCGGGAGCCCGGGCGATGCAGTTCATCGGGATCAACCTCACGGTGCCGCACAAGATTCTGGCGATGGGGCTGGTGGACGAGTTGGACGGGTCGGCCACGCTCTGGGGGGCGGTGAACACGATCCGCTTCGAGGCTCGGGATGCCGCCGGAACCTGGCAGCCGTTGCGGTGTTTCACCTCCGCCGTGCCCGACGAGATCCGATCGCATGGGTTTAACACCGACGCGGACGCGATTGCGCGATCCTTGCGGGAGGATCTCGGGTTGGAGTTGGCGGGGGCGCGGGTCTTGTTGCTGGGCGCCGGCGGGGCGGGGCGGACCGCGGCGCTCAAGCTGGCCGCAGACGGGGTGCAGGCGCTCTCGTTGGTCAACCGGTCGGCGGACAAGGCGCTGGGGGTCGCGGAGGAGATCAGGGTCCGTTACCCCCGGGTCAAGGTTGCCGTGGGCTACCCCGAGGGCTGCGTCGATTTGGCACTCAACGCCACCTCCCTGGGGCTCAGGGCAGAGGACGGCTCTCCCCTGGATGAGAGCCGGTTCCCGCTCGGGCGGGCGGGGGCGGTTTACGACATGATCTATCGTCCGGCGGAGACGCCGTTGCTGCGGGCGGCGGCGGCGGCGGGGTGCCGGGTGGCCAATGGCCTGGGCATGTTGCTCTACCAGGGGGCGCGGGCGCTGGAGCTGTGGACGGGGGAGGCGGCTCCCCTCGAGACCATGCGCCGCGCCCTGGAGGCCAATGTCTATGGTCGCTGACGGCCCCGCCATGTTCGATCCCAGGGTTTGGGCGGCCGTCCCGTTCCATTTTTGGTCGGGGGTGTTCTTCCTTTTCGGGTCGATGGTGGGGAGTTTTCTCAACGTCTGCATCTACCGGATGCCCCGCGGGGAGAGCGTGGTGAGCCCGCCCTCGCACTGTCCGCAGTGTCACTACTCGATTCCCTGGTATCTCAACATCCCGCTGGTCACCTGGGTCTACCTGCGGGGCCGGTGCGCGAACTGCGGGTTGCCGATCTCGCCGCGGTATTTCCTGGTGGAACTGCTGACGGCCTGCACGTGGTTGGGTTGTTGGCTCACCTTCGGCGCGCAGTCGGCGGCGCTGGCCCTCTGCTATGGCGTGCTGCTGGCGGGCTTCATCGCCGCCACCTTCATCGACATCGAGCATTTTATTATCCCGGACGAGATCACGCTGGGGGGGATGGGGGCGGGGTTTCTCCTCTCGCTGCTGGTGCCGTCGCTCCACGGGGCGCTCAGCCGCGCCGAGGGGCTCGAACAAAGCTTCCTCGGCATCCTGGTCGGCGGGGGCGTCGTCTACGGGATCGTTCGCGCGGGGAAGCTGCTCTTCGGCCGTCAGCGGTGTCCGCTGGGGCCGGAGGCCCGCATCGTCTTCACGGAAACGGAATTGGTCCTGCCCGACCAGCGGATCCCCTACGAGGAGCTGTTCTATCGGAAGACCGATGCCATCCGGTTTCGCGGGCGCCGCATCGAGGTGGTCGATCGAGGCTATCCGGCGGCGGACGTCGCCCTGACGCCCCGCACGTTGCGGATTGGGCCGGACGAGTTTGCGACCGAGACGGTGGCGCATTTGGAGGGGACGACGGACGAGATTGTGCTGCCGCGGGAGGCGATGGGGTTTGGCGATGTGAAGTTCATGGCGGCGATCGGGGGGTTTCTCGGCTGGGAGGCGGTGGTGTTCTCGTTGATGGTAAGTTCCACGCTGGGCGCGCTGGTCGGGGTGGGGCTGATCGCGACCGGGCGCCGCGAATGGTCCAGCCGCATCCCTTACGGCCCCTACATCGCGGTCGCCGCAACCCTCTGGATCTTCGGAGGCCGGGACCTTTGGCAGGCGTGGACCCGTTGGTGAGGGCCGGTGCCGGAACACCGCCGGGGTGTGCGCGCCTGCGCAGGCGGCCCACCGCCCCGATCCCCCCCGTTCACCGGGTTGAACCAGGTCCGCGCGAGTCCTGCGGGCCGCACTGGGCCGCCTGGCGCAGGGCGTGATCGATCAGGACCAGCGCCGTCATCGCCTCCACCCTGGGGACCGCCCGCGGGAGCAGGCAAGGATCCTGCCGGCCCCGTCCGAGTTTCAAACTGAGCACCGCTGAATTGCTGGGGGAGCGGCCGGATCGCTTGACAGCGGGGCGTCGCCGGAGTGCCATCAGGCCATGCGAATCCTCCCGAGCTTGATGGCCGTCGTGTTCCTTGGTTCGACGGGTTGGACCCGCGAGTGGACCCTGGTGTGGTCGGACGAGTTCGAGCGCGACGGGCTCCCCGATCCGGCCAAGTGGGCCTGCGAGGAAGGCTTCGTGCGCAACCGCGAGCTCCAATACTACACCGCGGGCCGAGCGCACAACGCGCGGGTGGAGCAGGGCCATCTGATTATCGAGGCTCATCGAGAGTCCTTCCCCAATGCCCGCTATCGCGCTGACGCCCCGGAGCGGCGTTGGCAGGAACGCCGCGAGCGCGCGGAGTACACGTCCGCCAGCGTGACCACGCGCGGGCGGGCCTCCTGGACCTACGGCCGCATCGAGGTGCGCGCTCAAGTCCCCTCCGGGCGCGGCACCTGGCCCGCCATCTGGACGCTGGGCACCAACCTGCCGGCCGTGGGATGGCCGGCCTGCGGCGAGATCGACATCATGGAGTATGTCGGCCACGACCCCGGAGTTATCCACGCCAATGTCCATACCCGCGGGTATAACCACGCGCGCGGCAACGGCCGGGGGGCACGCCTGGCGGTCCCGGACGCGGAACGGGCGTTTCATGTCTATGCGGTGGAATGGACGCCCCAGCGGCTCGAGTTTTACGTGGATGACCGCCGTTACTTCACGCTGGAGAACGAGGGGCAGGGAGTGGACGCGTGGCCCTTTGACGCCCCCCAATACCTGATTCTGAACTTGGCCATCGGCGGGGCCTGGGGCGGTCAGCGGGGGGTGGACGACACCATCTTCCCGCAGCGCCTGACCATCGACTATGTGCGGGTCTACGCGCGGGCCCGCGCGGCGGCGGGGAAGCCGGAGGTGGTGGCGGAGGAGGATGTCTACACGTTCACCCAGCCCAACAACGGATCCGGACCGCTGTGGTGCCACGGGTCCACGTGCCTGGTGCGCATTGGGGAACGGGTCGTGGCGAGCGGCATCGAGACGCTCCCCGAGGCCAAACCGCTCAACAACATCCGTTGGACGCTCCACGAGCGGACGGGCGCGGGGTGGCAGCGGCGACGGGCCGATCCCGCAGACCGAACCCGTGAGCCGAGCCCGCTGGCGGTGTGGGCGGATGGGCGGTTGTTGCTCTCGGTCAATCCCACCCTCGTCCCCGATCCACAGGTCTACGCGGGGCCAGCGCGGCCGGCCGTGCTGGAGTTTGCGGGGGCGGATCTCGGAGCGCCGTCCCGCACGCTCACGCCCCGTTGGCAGGGGACGCCCGCGTTCACGGAGCATTCCTATCGGAGCCTGGCCGCCGACGGTCCCGGAGGCGAGGCCGTCCTCTTGCAGAACATTGGCTACACGCACGCCGAGTGGTCGTTCCTCGATCGGACGGGCCAGTGGAGCGCCCAGGGGCGGCTGCCGTGGCCGCTGGGCACCAACGAGGGCAAGGCCCAGCCCATCCGAGTGTGTTATCCGAACGTGCTCTTGCGCGATCGAGCCGTGTATTTCTGCGGGGTGAGCGACATCATCGAGCCGAACCCGGCCTGGCGGGCGTTCAAGAAGGAGCTGACCGGCCGGGAGTGGGACTACGATTTCCGGCGGTTGTTCTTCACCTGGACCCCGGACGTCACCCGGGAACCGTTCCGGGCGTGGGTGGAGGTGGCCAGTCGCGAGGAAACGTGCGGGGGGATCAGCCCGGGCGACCTCTGGGTGGACACGGACGGGACGGTGCACGTGTTGTGGACGGAGCGCGCGCTGGACGAGCGGTTGCGGGAGCGCTTCTTTCCCCAGGCCAAACAGTCGCACAGCCTGCGCTACGCCGTGCTGCGCGAGGGGAACGTGACCCTGCGGCGGACGATCCTGGAGGCGGTCGAGGGCGGGGCCCGCGAGGTGCCCTCGGCCGGGCGGTTTCATCGGACACCGGACGGGCGTTTATGGGTGGTGTGTTACGTGAGCGGGGAGGACGGGGAGGGGCGTGGCTTGTCGGAGAACCGGATCTACGCGGTGGGATCGGACGGGACGTTTGGGGCGCCGGTGGTGGTGCCATTCCGGAAGCCGTTTACCAGCTACTTCACGGCCACGCCCCGCGCCGGGAATGCGCCGTCCTGGTTCCTCGATCTGCTCGGTCATCGGGTGGGCCAGCCGCAGACGATCAGTTACGGTTGCGTTCGGTTGGGGGCGCTATGAGGATCGTCCGCCACCGGGGTCGTGGAGGGGGGCGAGGGGTGGGGCGGGCCTGCTTGCGCAGGCGCTCATCGATGCGTTCGAACCCGGCCGTGATCAACCCACCATGAACTCAAGGAACCTCATGCATGCCTATCATCATTTGTCTCCACGCCCGTTCCTCCCGCGGCCGCTCGCCCTGGCCCTGGCCGGCCTGCTGGCCGCCTGCTTCGGGTCGGCCGCCGAGGCCCCCCGCGAAGCCCCGCTCCGCATCATCTGCTTCGGCGCCCACCCGGACGACTGCGAGTTGCAGGCGGGAGGGACCGCCGCGCTGTGGGCGGCGCGCGGGCACCAGGTCAAATTCGTCTCCGTCACCAACGGGGACATCGGCCACTGGCGCGAGGCGGGCGGTCCGCTCGCGGCCCGACGGCGGGCCGAGGTGGAGACGGCCGACGGCATCCTGGGGGTGGCCACGCAGGTGCTGGACATCCATGACGGCGAACTGCTCCCCACCCTCGAGAACCGCCGGCTGATTACCCGCCTCATCCGCGAGTGGAAGGCGGACCTCGTCATCAGCCACCGTCCAAATGACTATCATCCCGACCACCGTTACACGGCGGTGCTGGTGCAGGACGCGGCCTATATGGTGACGGTGCCGTTCTTCTGCCCCGACACGCCGATTCTCGGCCGGAATCCGGTGTTCATGTATTTCCCGGACCGCTTCCGCAAGCCCAACCCTTTCCAGCCGGACGTGGTGGTGGACGTGGGGGGGGTCATGGAGAAGAAGCTCGACGCGCTGGCCGTGATGGTCTCGCAGTTTGCCGAGGGCGGGGCGAACGGCTCGGCCGCGTTGATGCCGAGCGATCCCGCTGGCCAGCAACGGCGGCACCGCGAAGTCCGGGAGAGCATGGCCCGTCGCAACCAGGCCCTGGCCGACCGGTTCCGCGCCGAACTGGCCGACTGGTATGGAGCCGATCAGGGGCCTCAGGTGAAGTACGCCGAGGCGTTCGAGATCTGCGAATACGGCCAACAACCGGATCGCGCCGCCCTGCGCCGATTGTTCCCGTTCTTCGGGGAGTAGACCTCGCAACCAACCCGATGGCTATGCAATCGCCGCGTTTCCTCCTCCCCATCCTGGCGGGAGCCCTCCTGCTGGCCCGCGTCCAAGGCCTTCCGGCGGACCGTCCTTCTGTCCAGCCCAACGTCCTGCTGATCTGCGTGGACGATCTGAAACCGCTGCTGGGCTGTTATGGCGACCGGCGGATTCAATCGCCCAACCTCGACCGGTTGGCGCGCCGCGGAGTCACCTTCGAGCGTGCCTACTGCAATCAGGCCGTGTGCGCCCCTTCGCGCAATGCCCTCATGACCGGGGTGCGGTCCACTTCGCTCGGGATTTACGATCTGGGGACCAACTTCCGCGTGGCGGCGCCGGACGCGGTGACCCTCGCGCAGTATTTCATGCGGCACGGCTATCGGACGGAGGCCCTGGGCAAGATCTTCCACGTCGGCCACGGCAACCGCGAGGACACGACCTCCTGGAGCGTCCCCCACTGGCAAGCCAAGTCCATCGCCTACGTCCTTCCGGAAAGCCGGGCCTCCTCCGGGCTGACCCGCGAGGAAGCCCTCTTCGAGAATCGGTCCGCCGCCAGCCTGCCGCGCGGCGCGGCCTACGAGTCCGCAGACGTCCCGGACAACGCCTACCCGGATGGCAAGATCGCCGAGGAGACCATCCGGCGATTGCAGGCCGCCAAGACCCGACCCGCGGAACCCTTCTTCCTGGCCGTCGGATTCCTCAAACCGCATCTGCCGTTCTGCGCGCCCCGGAAATACTGGGATCTTTACGATCGCGCCTCCTTCGAGGTGCCCGCCGGGCTGGGTGCCCCCGCCGGGGCGCCCCGTTACGCGCCCACCAGTTGGGGGGAACTCCGCCAATACAGCGAGATGCCCACGGAAGGCCCCGTCACCGATGCCCAGGCCCGAGCGCTCATCCACGGTTACCACGCCGCCGTCAGCTTCATGGACGCCCAACTCGGGCGCGTGCTGGACGAACTCGACCGCCTCGACCTGGCGGGGAACACGCTGATCGTGCTCTGGGGCGACCACGGCTGGCACTTGGGCGACCACGGGTGGTGGTGCAAGCACACCAATTACGAACAAGCCAACCGCATTCCCCTGATCGTGGTCGCGCCCGGCGTGGCCCAGGCCGGGGGCCGGGTCGCCAAGGCCCTGGCCGAAACGGTGGATGTTTATCCGACGCTGGCCGACCTGGCCGGTCTGCCGACGCCGGACGTGCCCCAGCGGCTCGAGGGCCGCAGCCTCGTTCCCTGGCTGCGCGACCCCGAACGCGGCGGACGCGACCACGTGTTCCACGCCTATCCCCGCGGCGAACGGATCGGGCGCGCCGTCCGCACCCTGCGGCATCGCCTGGTCGAATGGCGGGCGGCGGGGGCGGCGGCCGACACCGCGGAGTTCGAACTCTACGATTACGAGGCGGACCCGCGCGAAACCAGGAACCTCGCCGCGGAGCAGCCCGAGGTCGTGGCGCGGTTGCGGACATTGCTGGGAGAAATCCCGGAGGCCAAACCGCAGGTCAAGGCGCCCGCCAGCCCGGGTGCCGCCGCCTCGCGGCCCCGGCAGGACCGCCACGCCCTCTTCGAGCGCAAGGACAAGAACCGCGACCAGCAGCTCACCCGCGCGGAGTTCCTGGCCGATCAACCGGACCCGCAACAGGCCCCGGCCCGGTTCACCCGGTTCGACACCAACCGCGACGGCGTCCTCAGCCGCGAAGAGTTCGTCCAGATGGGCGCCCCCCCTGCCAAGGCGCCGTGAACGAGATGCCATCGAACAAGCGCGGCCGACCCGGCCGTAGGCGACCGATCCCGTTGGGGAAAGGGGCGAGCCCCCAGGTCAACGCCAAGGTGTCCCACCTCTCCCCAACCCTCCCCGCTCACCACGGGCAGGGAGAACGAGGGGAAGGAGCCGGCAGAACCGGCTCCCCCTCCCATGGCTCGGCCGCCGTTCAGGCGATGTAGCTCCGGTAACGCGGCACATACATGGCCGCGCGGGCGAAGGCGACCGGGTCATCGGGCAGCGGGCCCTCGGCCACGCCCTCGCTCACTGCCACCCGCATCACCGCCCCCGCGATGTGCGCAGACACCTCGCGAATCCGGTCCAGGGCGGGATAGACTCGTCCCTGGGCCAAGTCCTCGGCCGTCGCGAGGGAAGCCAGGGTGTTGGCGGCCGCGGCGAACATCGCATCGGTCACCCGCCGCGCCTGGCCGAGCACGACCCCCAACCCGATGCCCGGGAAGATGTAGGCGTTGTTGCCCTGGCCCGGCACGAACGTGCGGCCTTGCCAGGTGACGGGCGCGAACGGGCTCCCGGAGGCGAACACCGCCCGGCCGTCAGTCAGGACATACGCCTGCTCGGCGGTGCATTCCGATTTGGAGGTCGGATTCGACAACGCGAAGATGACGGGGCGTTCGTTCAGCCGCGCCATGGCCTTCAACACGGGTTCCGTGAACGTCGCGGGTTGGCCCGAGACGCCAACCAGGGATGTGGGACGGATCTGTTCCACCGCCTCGGCGAGGTCGCCCAGGGGGGGATGATCGTGGGCGAAGGGACGCTTGTGGGCCGCGAGATCGGTGCGCGCGCTCACCACCAGGCCTTTGGAGTCCATGTACCAGCAGCGCGCCATGGCCTCGGCATGAGCCATGCCCCCGGCGACCAGGAAGGACACCAACAAGTGCCCGATGCCAACGCCCGCTTCGCCCGCGCCATAGAAGAGGAACCGTTGATCGGCCAGGGGCCTCTGGATGGCCCGGGCCGCGCCGATGAGACCGGCCAGGGCCACGGCGCCCGTGCCCTGGATGTCGTCGTTGAAGCAGCAGTAGCGCTGGCGATGTCGTTCGAGGAGGTGGAGGGCGTTCTGGGTGGCAAAATCCTCGAATTGAACCAGCACGCCCGGGAACAGCGTGTTGGCCGCCTGCATGAACTCGTCCAGCAAGGCCTCGTAGGCCTCCCCGCGGATGCGCTCGTGCCGCGTCCCCAAGTAGAGAGGATCGTTCAGCAACTGGCGGTTGTTGGTGCCAACATCGAGGGTGATGGGCAGGCACCGCGTCGGGTCCAGCCCGCCGCAAGCGGTGTAGAGGGTCAACTTGCCCACCGGGATCCCCATCCCATTCGCCCCCAGGTCGCCCAGGCCCAGGATGCGCTCGCCGTCGGTCACGACAATCACCCGGGCAGAGCGGTGGGGCCAGTTGGCCAGAATGCGCGCCACGCGTCCGCGGTCCTCGGCCGTGATGAACAAGCCGCGGGGTCGGCGATAGATATGGCCATACCGCTGACAGGCCTCGCCCACCGTGGGCGTGTAGAGGATGGGCATCATGGTGGCGGGATCGTCGATCACGACCCGGTAGAACAGCGTCTCGTTGCGGTCCTGGAGACCGACCAGATAGATGTACTTCTCGAGGTCGCCGCCGCTCCGCCGAAAGTTCTCGAGGATGCGGAGCAGTTGTTCGTCCTGGGAACACACCCGGGGCGGCAGCAACCCGCGGAGGCCAAGGGCGTCTCGTTCTGCATCCGTGAAACCGGTCCCCTTGTTGAGCACCGGGTTGTTGAGGAGTTGAGGACCGGTCGGAAGGCCGGCCAAGGGGATTTCCGAGTATGCCATGTCTCAGCTTCCTCCCGCGGCTGGTTGTGATCAATGCGAAAGATCCACGCCCCGCAAGCCCTGGCGCCAAGGGTGGTGTCTCACCACACAGGTTGCATTGGGCCGCATCCTGACCAATATTCAGAGCGGTTGCGCGTCCCCGGTCCCGGCCCCTGCCCGCCCGGTGGCCGCCAGCCTCGCAGCATGAGACATCCATCGCCCACTCGACGTCCGAACCGTTGGCTTGAGGTCCTCGCCGGGATCTCGGTAGCGCTCGCCGCCTGGCCCGGCCTCGTCCTCCCCCTCGCCGCCGCCCCCCCCACCCCCGCCGACCAATGGCCCATGTTCCGCGGCGCGCCCAACCTCGCCGGACGTTCCGCCGCCCGCCTCCCCGATGCCCTCGCCCTGCGTTGGTCCTTCAAAACCGAGGGTCCCGTCAAATCCTCTGCCGCCCTGGTCGACGGGCGCGCCTACGTCGGCTCCGACGACGGCCACCTCTACGCCCTCGACCTCGCCACGGGGAAGAAGCTCTGGGCCTTCAAAACCGAAGACGCCATCGAATCCTCCCCCCTCGTCCTGGGCGACCGTGTGTTCATCGGCTCGAACGACGGTTCGCTCTACGCCCTCCAGGCCGCCGATGGCCGGCTCGTTTGGCGTTACAAGACGGACGACAAGGTCACCGGCGCCCCCAATTGGGTGAAGGCTCCGAAGGGCGAGGCCGTCTGGATCCTGGTCGGCAGCTACGACTACAAGCTGCACTGCGTCGAAGCCGCCACCGGCAAGAGCAACTGGGTCTACGAAAGCACCAATTTCATCAACGGCGCTCCCGCCGTGGACGAAGGGGTCACCGTCTTCGGCGGGTGCGATGCCATCCTCCACGTTGTGCGCCTGGGGGACGGCCAGGCCGTCAAGCAAATCGAAGGGGGCGCTTATATCGCCGGATCGGCCGCGTTGACCGCTGGCCGCGCCTACTTCGGTCATATGGAAAACCAATTCCAGTGCGTCGACCTCCGCCGCGGGACGAACCTCTGGACCTTCCGAGACCGCGCCTTTCCCTTCTATTCCTCGCCGGCCCTGACCCCCGAGCGGGTCCTCTTCGGCGGCCGCGACAAGCGCCTCCACTGTGTCGAACGCGACACCGGCCAACCCCTCTGGGCCTTCCCCACCCGCGGCAAGGTCGACAGCTCTCCGGTGGTCGCGGGCGACCGCGTGGTCGTCGGCTCCGACGACGGTCGCCTCTACCTCGTATCGCTGGCAGACGGCAAGGAGGTTTGGCACTATGAAATCGGCGAGCCCATCGCCGCCTCCCCCGCCGTCATCACCGGCACCGTGGTCATCGGCGGGGAAGACGGCGTGGTCTATTGCTTTGGCGAGAAGCCGGCGTCGGCCCCGGGGCCTGGTTCCCCTCGATGAATGATGGCCCGAGATGCATGGCTTACGCGCGATTCCTAAATCCTAAATCCTAAATCCTAAATCCTAAATCATCATTCATAACTCATCCCTCGCCGTGTCTGTCCCCCCTTCCCTGTCCCCCCCCTTGCCCCCTGCGCCCGCCCGACCTCCGCTGCAAGCGCAGACCACGGTGGGCAATTACTTCGTCACCAACTACCCGCCTTACGCCTATTGGAAACCGGAGTTCGTGCCGGAGTTCGCCGCGGCCCTGGACCGTCCCCCGCGGCCCGACCTCTCCCTCGGCCTTTACCTCCACATTCCCTTCTGCCGGAAGCGCTGCCATTTCTGCTATTACAAGGTCTACACCGACAAGGATGCCTCCGAGGTGAAGGCCTACCTGGACGCCCTCGTGCGCGAGCTCGAGCTTTACGCCCAACGCCCGTTCGTCGGCGGGCGCCCCCTCCGCTTCGTCTATTTCGGCGGCGGCACCCCGTCCTACCTCTCGGAATCGCAACTGCGCTACCTGTTCGACTCCCTGCAGCGCCTCCTCCCTTGGGATCAGGCCGAGGAAATCACGTTCGAAGCCGAGCCCGGCACGCTCACCGACCGCAAGCTGAAGACCCTCCGCGACCTGGGCGTGACCCGCCTCAGCCTGGGCATCGAGCACTTTGACGATCACATCCTCGAGATCAACGGCCGGGCCCATCGCTCCAAGGAGATCGCCCGCGCCTACCACTACGCCCGCGAAATCGGCTTCCCCCAGATCAACATCGATCTGATCGCCGGCATGGTGGAGGAGACGGAAGCGAAATGGCGCGATTGTGTTCGCCAGGCGGTGGCGCTCGCACCGGACAGCGTGACGGTCTACCAGATGGAAGTGCCCTACAACACCACCATCTACCAGCGCATGAAGGCCGAAGGCAAACTCGAGGCCCCCGTGGCGGGGTGGGAGACCAAGCGCGCCTGGGTGGACCATGCGTTTCAGGCCTTCGAGGCGGCGGGCTACCGGGTCAACAGCACCAGCACGGTCGTCCGCGACCCCGCTCGCACCCGCTTCGTCTACCGGCACCAACTGTTCTCCGGCGCCGACCTCCTCAGTCTCGGCGTCGCCAGCTTCGGTCACCTCAACGGCGTTCATTACCAGAACCAACACGAGTTCGCGCCCTACGTCGCCGCCCTCCAGGAAGGGCGGCTGCCCGTCTATCGCGCGCTCACCCCGTCCGACGAGGAACGTTACATCCGCGAGTTCATGCTCCTGCTCAAGTTGGGCGAGGTCAGCCGCGCCCACTTCACCGCGAAATTCGGCGCCGATCCCGTCGTCCAGTTCGCCGCCCCCCTCGCCTCCCTCCAGGCCGCCGGCCGTCTCGCCATCGACGGCGATGCCATCCGCCTCGACCGCGCCGGGTTGCTGCAGGTGGATCTGCTGATCCGGGAGTTCTTCAAACCCGAACATCGAGGGACGAAGTACGCATGAGAACCCTCCTCCCCGCTCCCACCTCGAGGCGCTCGCCGGGACGCTGCCCCGGCACCCTCCCGGCTGGGACGACCCTGTTGCGCCGCGCGCTGTTCCTGGCCGCGCTCTTCGCCCTTCTCCCACCCTCCCACGCCGCCCCGGCCGAGTTCTTCGTCGCCCCCGATGGACGGGATACCCATCCGGGCACCCAAGCCCAGCCGTTTGCCACCCTCGAACGCGCCCGGGATGCGGTCCGCCAACTCCGCGCTCAGGGAGCGTTCCCCGCCGCCGGCGTGACCGTCTGGTTGCGCGGGGGCGATTACCTTCGCACGAACGCGTTTGCCTTGAGCGCGGCCGATCGCGGCGAGCCCGAGGCCCCCATCCGCTACCAGGGGTGGGCCGGGGAGGTTCCCCGGTTGCTGGGCGGCCGAACGCTGCGCGGATTCCTGCCCGTCGCCGACCCCGCGGTGCTGGCGCGTCTCGACGAGGCGGCCCGTCCCCATGTGGTCAGCCTTGACCTTCGCGCGGAGGGCCTGGCGGATGTGGGCGACATGCAATCACGCGGGTTCGGGCGTCCCACCGCGCCGGCCCACTGCGAGCTGTTCTTCAACGGCCGCCCGCTGCCGCTGGCCCGCTGGCCCAACGAAGGCGCCTTCGCCCAGATCGCGGGCTTCCCGGAGAGCGGGGCCCGGGGGGACGATCACGGAGGTCAGATCGGGCGCCTCGAGGACGGATTCCATTACGCGGGCGACCGTCCCCGTCGCTGGCAGCAACCCGAGCACCTCTGGGTGCACGGCTACTGGGCCTGGGACTGGGCCAATTCCTACGAGCGGGTCGTCGCGCTTGATCTGGAGCAGCGGCTGGTCCGCACCGCGCCGCCCCACGGCCTTTACGGGTTCCGGAATGGTCAACGGTTCCACTTTCTCAACGTGCTCGAAGAACTGGATCAGCCGGGCGAGTGGTTCCTCGACCGCCGCAGCGGGCGACTTTATCTCTGGCCCCCCAGCCCGGTCGAACGGGCCGAGATCCTCCTCTCGCTGCTGGGCGAGCCCCTCCTTCGGCTCGAGAACGCCTCCCACCTCGAATTCCGCCGCCTCGTCCTCGAAGCCGGACGCGCCCACGGCATCGCCATCCGCGACGGCACGGGGGTCCGCATCGAAAGCTGCGTCCTCCGCAACCTGGGCAACGCCGGGGTCGCCGTCGCGGGCGGCCGCGACCATCGGGTGACGGCCTGCGATGTGTTCGACACCGGCGATGGCGGCGTCAGCCTGGCGGGGGGGGATCGACAGACGCTGGCGGCCAGCGGCCACGCGGTCGAGAACTGCCACTTTGCCCGGCAGGGCCGCTGGAGCAAGTGCTACGTGCCCGCCATCCTGTTCGACGGCGTCGGCCACCGCGCCTCCCACAACCTCATCCACGATCACCCCCACTGCGCCATCCTCTTCAACGGCAACGATCACCTCATCGAATACAACGAGATCCACCACATCGCCCTCGAGACGGGCGACGTGGGCGCGATCTACAGCGGACGCGATTACACCTACCGGGGCAATCGCATCCGCCATAACTTCATCCATCACACGGGCGGCGTCGGCATGGGCTCCATGGGCGTCTACATGGACGACTGCGTGAGCGGCGCCGAGGTGGTCGGCAACGTCTTCTACCAGGTCCATTGGGCCATGTTCATCGGCGGCGGCCGCGATATGCGGGTCCAACATAATGTCTTCGTCGAGTGCGACCCCGCCGTCCGCGCCGATGGCCGCGGCCTCGACCGCTCGCCCGTCTGGCGCAACATGGTGGACAAGACGATGCGGGAACGGCTGCAGGAGGTTCCCCTCGCCCTCTATCGGGAGCGTTACCCCGCCCTGCAAACCCTCGACCGCCATTACGGCCCTCCCGCCGGGCCCCCGCGGGTGGGCGAGGACTTCCGCGGGGTTCCGCCCGAGGGCAACCTCATCACCCACAACGTGTGTGTCGGCAAGTGGCTCGAACTGGGCTGGCATGCGCCCCAGGAGGGGTTCGAGGTCCGCGACAACTACGTCGGCCCCGACCCCGGTTTCGTGAGTGTCCCCGCGATGAACTTCCGTCTCCGCCCCGACGCGCGCGGCCTCCCCGCCGGATTTCAACCGCCTCCCGTCGATCAAATCGGCCTCCGCCCGGACCAGGCGCGGCGGGTCGTCCATCAACTTCAGCCTCCTGTCGTGCCATGAGCCCCCCCCTGACCCCCGCTCCCTCGGTGCTGCCCTGGGTCTATCCCCTGGACGAGTTTTATGCTCGCGAAGGCCTGCCCCTGCCCAAGATCGAACGGATCGCGGCCGACGAGGTGCCCGAGCCTTACCGCCGGCTGCTCGTCCACGGCCACGACATGACCCCCACCTTGCAGGAGTTCCACGGGTCCATGATCCACCTCGAGATCCTGCGCAGCGATCCGCGCGGCGACTTTTACTTCCGGGAGGTGATGCTCCGTCTCGACCGCGATGACACCCCGGTCGAGTTCGGCGCTAACAAGATCAGCATCGAACTGTTCCCCCCCTTGCCCCGCCGTCTCATCCTGGAGGAACGGCTGCCGCTGGGGCAAATCCTCAAACAATGTGAGGTGCCCCACCGCACCGCGGCCAAGGCGTTCCTCCGCCTCGAATCCGACGCCCTCATCAATCGCGCCTTCGGCCTCGACGCCTCGCGCACGCTCTACGGCCGACGGGCCACCATCTGGGATCCCCGCCAGCGGCCGCTTTCCGAAATCGTCGAAATCCTGCCTCCCCTCCCCGCCCACCCCGATTCCCTCCCCGCCCTATGACCCTCCCTCCCTGTCCGCCCACCGACCCGGATGTCCTCGTTATTGGCGGCGGCCCCGCCGGCAGTTCCACCGCCGCCCTCCTCGCCGAACGGGGCCATCGCGTGGTCATCCTCGAGCGGGAGAAGTTCCCGCGCTACCACGTGGGCGAATCGCTCATTCCCTTCACCTACCAACCCCTCGAACGGCTGGGCCTCATCCCGCACATGCAGGCCTCCCGGTTCCAAAAGAAATACAGCGTCGTCTTCGTCCAGCCCAACGGCAAGGCCAGCCAACCCTTCTACTTCTTTAACCGCTACGACCGGGAGACCGTCGCCCAAACCTGGCAGGTCCTCCGCTCCGAATTCGATCTCCTGCTCCTGAACCACGCCCGCGAGCGCGGCGCCCACGTCCTCGAGCAAACCACCGTCACCAGTCTCCTCCAGGACGGCCCTCGCATCGCCGGCGTCCAGGCCCGCACCGCGGCCGGCCAAGACCTCACCTTGCGCGCCCCGCTGACCATCGATGCCTCCGGCAAAGAGTCCTTCGCGGCCGTCCGCGCAGGATGGCGCCGCCGCGACCCTTTCCTCAACAAGGTTGCCGTGTGGACCTACTACCGCGGTTCCCAACGCGAGCCCGGCCTCGACGAGGGCCAAACCACCGTCGCCTTCGTCCCCGAAAAAGGTTGGTTCTGGCATATCCCGCAACACGACGACATGGTCAGCGTCGGCGTCGTCGCCGAAGGCCGCTACCTCACGCGCGGCGGAGTCAAGGACCCCCAGGCCATCTTCGATCGCGAGGTGACCCAAAACGCCTGGATCCAAGATCACCTTGCCACCGGCCAGCAGGTCGGCCCCTTCTACATCACGAGCGAGTACACCCACCACGCCCAACACTGCTACCGCGAAGGGCTCCTCCTGGTCGGCGACGCCTTCTGCTTTCTCGATCCGGTCTTCTCCTCCGGCCTCATGCTCGCGCTTAAAAGCGGGGTGCTCGCGGCCGATGCCTGCCACGAAGCACTCCAAGCCCGCGATTTCTCCCCCAGCCGCTTCGCCAGTTACGGCGCCACTCTCCGCCAAGGCATCGAGAACATGCGCAAGCTCGTCTACGCCTTCTACAACCCCAACTTCAGCTTCAAAGACGTCATCATGAAATACCCCGACGCCGCCAACGACCTCACCGATTGCCTGAGCGGCGACGTCAACAAGGACCTCAGCCCGCTGTGGGATCGCCTGCGCGAATTCTGCCCCCTGCCGGAGGAGTTGCCCCTGGGCGAACCACTCGCCGGCCCGCCGGCACTCGCACCGTCACCGATGCCAGCCACCACCCCATCGGCCTCCGCATAACCCCCTCGCCTCCGTGGGACGGAGGCGAGGGACGGGGAATGGAGGCCCCCTCCCGCATGAGCCGGCTCGTCGAACTCCCCTGATCCATGGGCCTGAACATCGTCCAACTCACCCCCGGGGCCGGGGGCATGTACTGCGGGAATTGCTTCCGCGATAACGCCCTCGTCATCGCCCTCGGCCGGCTCGGCCACCCCACCCTGATGGTGCCCCTCTATCTGCCCATGACCGTGGACGAGGCCGACCAAACCGCTCAAAGCCCCATCTTCTTCAGTGGCATCGGGGTGTATCTCGAACAGCGATCCGCCCTCTTTCGCCACGCCCCGCGCTGGTTTCATCGCCTCCTCAAATCGCGCCGCCTCCTCCGCTGGGCCGCCGGCCGCGCCGCCAGCACCCGCGCCGCCGAGGTGGGCGATATCGCGCTGTCGATGCTCCAGGGTGAGGCCGGCCGCCAGGCCCGCGAACTGAACGAGCTGGTCGCCTGGCTCCGCACCCAACCCCGCGTCGACGTGGTTGCCCTCTCGAACGCCCTCCTCTCCGGCCTCGCCCGCCAGATCCGCCGCCAACTCGGGATCCCCGTCGTCTGTATGCTCCAAGGAGAGGCCGCCTACCTCGATGCCCTCCCACCCTCCCACCGGACGCCCGTGTGGGCGGCCCTCGGCGATCGCGCGCGGGACATCGACCTGTTCATCGCCCCCAGCCAGGCCTTCGCCCGCCTCATGGGCGAGCGTCTGGGGCTGAGTCCTGAGCGCATCCGGGTGGTCTGGAATGGCATCGCCCTCGAGGGCTATCCCGATCATCCCAAACCCCCGCGCACGCCCGCCTCGCCCCCGCCCCGGCTCGGTTTCTTCGCCCGCATGTGCCCCGACAAGGGCATGCATACGGTCGTCGACGCCTTTCTCGAACTTCGCCGCCGCGGATGTGTCCCCGACCTCAAGCTCGCCCTGGGCGGCAGTTGCGGCCCCAGCGACCGCCCCTACCTGGAAGCCCAACTGGAACGGGTCCGGGCCGCAGGGCTCGGCGACGAAGTCGAGGTCGCCACCAACCTCACGAGGGAAGGCAAGATCGCCTTCTTGCGCAGCCTCGATGTGCTCTCGGTCCCCGCGCTCTACGGCGAGGCGTTCGGCCTCTACCTTGTGGAAAGCTGGGCCGCCGGCACCCCGGTCGTCCAACCGCGGACGGCCGCCTTCCCCGAACTCCTCGAGGCCACCAAAGGAGGGTTGCTCTGCGAACCGGACCACGTTCCCTCGCTCGTCACGGCGGTGGAAACCCTGCTCCTCGATCCGGCAAGGCTCGCCCACCACGGGGCCGCCGGCCATCGGGCCGTGCGCGAGCGATTCACCGTCGACCACATGGCCCGCGGCATGGTCGCCGCCTTCGAAGAGGCCATCGCCGCCCGTCCCGTCTCGGCCCGGGCTGAACCGGTCGATCCGTTGCCTTGTTGAAGCCCCGCGCCGGCCCCGGGCCCGCGCCCGGAGGGGATGTGGGAAAGCAAAACGGCGACCCGGGTTGCGGGCCGCCGTCGCAGGGAGGATGGGGCGAAAGATTAGAGTCCCTTGCCGATCATGTACTTGAGCAATTCGGAAACGCGGCAGCTATAACCCCATTCGTTGTCGTACCAGCTTACCAGCTTGAAGAAGCGCTTGTTCAGCTCGATCCCAGATCCCTGGTCGTAGATCGAGGACGCGGCGCAATGGATGAAGTCGGTGCTGACGACTTCGTCTTCCGTGTAAGCGAGGATGCCTTGCAGGTAGGTTTCGCTGGCCTTCTTCATGGCGGCGCTGATCTCGGCGTAGCTGGTTTCCTTGACCGTGCGGACGGTGAGATCGACGACGGACACCGTGGGGGTGGGGACGCGGAAGGCCATGCCGGTGAGCTTGCCCTTCACTTCGGGGAGGACGAGCCCCACGGCCTTGGCCGCGCCGGTGGTCGAGGGAATCAGGTTGAGGGCGGCGGTGCGACCCCCTTTCCAATCCTTCTTGCTGGGACCGTCCACCGTTTTCTGGGTGGCGGTATAGGAGTGGACGGTGGTCATGAGACCTTCCTCGACGCCGAACCCTTCCTTGAGGAGGACATGCACAATCGGCGCGAGGCAATTGGTCGTGCAGGAGGCGTTGGAGACGACATGGTGGACGGCGGGATCGTATTTTTCATGGTTCACGCCCATCACGAGCGTGGGGCAATCGCCCTTGGCCGGGGCGGAGATGATCACCTTTTTGGCGCCGGCGGCGAGGTGGCCCTTGGCTTTCTCGACGTCCGTGAACAGGCCGGTGGACTCGATCACGACGTCCACGCCCATGGCCTTCCAGGGGAGTTGGGAAGGGTCTTTGGCGCTAACCACAAGCATGTCCTGACCGTTCACGGTCAGGACGTCGTCTTCGGGTTTGTCGGGAGCGGATTTCTTGGAGCTGATGGTGGCGAGGCAGCGGCCCTGGGTGGAGTCGTACTTCAGGAGATAAGCCAGGTTGTCCGCGGGCACGATATCGCCGACGGCGACGACCTGCACGTCCTTCCCGACCAGGCCTTGTTCGACCATGGCGCGATAGACCAGTCGTCCGATGCGCCCGAAGCCGTTGATTGCTACTTTAACTGCCATAATGTTCGATTTCGAGTTGAAGGTTAACCAAAACTGCGGGGTGATGTTAATGGGGAAGGGGGGAGCGTCAATGAGATTTGCTAACCTGTGGAACGGGACGCATTGGGGTCGGGCTCATCCCCACCCGGGGGGCAAACACCAGCCCGGCCCCTTGCCTCAGCGCAACGTGAGGTCGATCTGGGCGGTGCGCTGGCGGACGAAGCGGCCCACTTTCTGCTCCGCCAGAACCGCAAGCCGAACCTTCTCCCCCGCCCGACGCCCGTGCAACAGGCGGGCAAGATCGCGGATCTCCTGGATGACCCGGCCGTCCACCCCGCGCAGGACCAGCCCAGGTTCCAAGCCGGCGTCCGCCGCGGGGCCCCGCCGGTCCACGCCCGCGATCACCAGGCCCGTCGCTTGCGCCAACCCCAGATTCTCCGCCAGTTCCCGGCTGAGTTCGCGGACCGTCATCCCCGTCCGCTTGCGGACCAGGTCGGCATTGAAGTAGCTCGCCTCGGGCGAAAGCCGGACCGTGGCCTCGAAGTCATCGCCCCCGCGCTGCACCCGGAGCCTGACCGAGCGCGCCTCCCCGGAGGCGGCCAAGGCAAGGTTGCAGGCGATGAAACCCCGCACGGGCTGACCATCAAGGGCTAAGAGGGCGTCCCCCGCTCGCAAGCCGGCCTTGGCCGCCGGACTCTCGGGTTCGACGTCCACCACCTCGACGGGTTGGGTCCCCGGCTTGAGTTTGGCGCCAAACCAGAGGTTCGTCAGGGTCTCCGGGGTGAACAGCGCCGAAACCGCCTCCGAGACCCGCTTGATCGGAATGGCGAACCCAATCCCCTGGGCCTGCTTCAGGACGGCCACGTTGATCCCGATGACCTCGCCCCGCAGGTTGATGAGCGGGCCGCCGCTGTTGCCCGGGTTGATCGAGGCGTCGGTCTGCAGCCAGTCCGGGACGTCCAGAGCCTCGATTCGGTCCCCGTCGGGCCGCCGCGACTTGGAACTGAGGATGCCCCGGCTCACCGAACCCCCAAGCCCAAAAGGATTCCCCAAGGCCAGCACCGTCTCCCCCAATAACAGGTCGTCGTCCGCGGCGAACCGCGCGGCCTGGAAGCGTTCCTCGGCGTTCGCGCGAATCTTGAGCAGGGCAACATCAGAGCCGCGGAGCCCGAGGAGCGGGTCGGCACGGTAGATCTGCCCGTTCACGTTCACCCAAACCTCATCGGCGCCTTCCACCACGTGGACGTTCGTCAGGACGTAGCCGGATTCGTCAATGAGAACGCCCGACCCGGCGCTTTCCTGCGGCGGCAACGTCTGGGTAAACGGCGCATAGGCGTCCCGCCACCAGTCGTAGTAATACCCATGCCGCTCCACGCGCGTCTTCGTCCCAATGTTGACCACACTCGGCAGCACCTGCTCCACCGCTGCCACCACCGCATCGCGACGGGGATCGGCCTGGGCAGCCCGGGCGACGGTGGGCGCAGCCAGGATCACCAGGATGAAGCCCAAGATGAGCCCCAGCGAGGAACGCCGCTTCCGGAGAGCGACGGTGACGCGACAACGGGACGACGATGAAGTCATGGCAGCAGAGACAAGTTCGACTTGGGGCCTGTTCAACCGCGTCCCGGGGCACGCCCCCTGGACGCGGGGCACCAGAGGATTCTACTCCAAAACCGAGAGGAAGACAGGACGAAGCGGCCCCAGCAATTCTCATTTTGAATAAAGAAGTCCCCCTCTCCCCTTCCCTCTCCCCGCGCCTCGGCTGCCTTCCGCTATAAAAGGCGCGGGGAGAGGGTGGCCAAAGGCCGGGTGAGGGGCCGTCCGAATTTCAGAATGAGAATTGCTGAAGCGGCACACCGCAGACTTGACAACCGCGGTGGACTGGGGGAAATGCAGGGGGACAAGGAGATGCACCGATGACACGTTTGTCGCCAGGACTCTACGCGACCTGGAGAGAGGCTTCCGCGGCCTTCGCGGCATTGCGGGAAACCGTCGATCCCCCTTCCGAACGGTTGCTGCAACTGGTCTGGATGCATCAGCGCATCGTCCGCGAGGGCCTGGTCACCACCGACGGACAGGCCCTGCGGGTCCTCCATCCTGGGTTCTGGAATCGCGAGGCCGGCCCGGATTTCCGGGGGGCGGTCGTGCAAGTGGGGCCGGACGCGGCCCTGACCGGCGACGTGGAAATCGACCTCACACCTCCGGGGTGGCGGGCCCACGGCCATGCCACCAATCCAACCTACGCCCGGGTCGTCCTGCACGTGGTCTGGGACGCCCGCGGCGGGCCCACGTTCCCCGTGCCAACCCTGGCCCTCCGCGGCCGGTTGGACGCGCCCGTGCCAGAATTGGCGGACTGGGCGGTCTCCGGCCAAACCGGTCTGCCCCCGGCCATGGCCGGGCGCTGCCGAACGGCGCTGCGCGCGTTGGAGGACAAGGTCGTGGCCGAGTTGCTCGACCAGGCGGCCCAAGAGCGGTTGCGTCACAAGGCGGACGTGCTGCGCGCGCGCGCCCGGCGGGCGGGCTGGGAGCAAGCCCTGTGGGAAGGCCTCTTCGGCGCCTTGGGCTACAAACACAACCCCTGGCCCATGCGACGCATCGCCGAGTTGCTCCCCCAAATGCGGGCCGCAGGACCCTTGACTCCGGACGGCGCCACCCATTGGGAAGCGCGCCTCCTGGGAGTCGCCTCGCTCCTGCCAGTCGAGGCGCGCGGCGAAACCGGAGACCACGTGCGCAGGTTGTGGGACCTTTGGTGGCGCGAGCGCGAGGCCTTGGCCGACGGCCTCCTGCCGCGATCCATGTGGCGGCTGAGCGGCGGACGCCCGGCCAATCATCCCCAACGTCGCCTGGTGCTGGCCGCCCGCTGGTTAGCCTGGGGGGACTTGGTCAGCCGCTTGGAACGATGGTGGGCGGAAGCCCCGGCGACCAACCAGCCCGCCCACCGCCTGCTCGAAGTCCTCCAACCGCCGCCCGATCGCCTGTGGTCGCACCGCTGGACCCTGCGATCGGCGGCGGCGCGCGGGCCCTGCCCCCTGCTCGGGGCGGCCCGCGTCACCGATTTGGCGGTCAATGTCATCCTGCCCTGGCTGCATGCCCGCGCTTCCGCCGGGCGACAGGCGGAGACCGTCGCCCGCGTCGAGCAGGTCTACTTCGCGTGGCCTGCTGGCGAGGACAACGCCGTGCTACGCCAGGCGCGAAGCCGCCTCTTTGGCCCAGCCTGGAAAGGGACCCCATCGGCCGCCGCCCAGCAGGGCCTGCTGCAAATCGTTCGGGACTTCTGCGACCACACCAACGCCCTGTGCGACGGCTGCCGCCTGCCGGGGTTGGTCGAAATCACCGAAAGCCCCGATCGACCATGCCCGGCTTCCCCCACATGCATTCAGGGCGGAGCATGAATTACCTGTCCAGGAGGCGCCCGTCCCCGTTCATGTTCGCCCCGAATTCGTGTTAATGCTTGCGGGAGGGGACGAGCAGGAGGTCGCGGGCGTCGTCCTCTGGGCGGTTGTCGAGGTCGGGTTCGGCCTCGGCTCGGGCCTGGGAGGCCTCCACTTTGAGGTAATGGAGGACAATGGGGGCCAGGATCATGCCGGGGATACCCAGCAGTTTTTCGCCGAGCAGGAGCCCCAGAAGCGTGAGCCACATGGGGTTGCGAATGCGATGGCCGATGATCTTGCTGTTGAGGAAGTACTCAAGCTTGTGAATGATGATCAGGAAGATCAGCGCAAAGAGGGCCATGCGGGGCGAGAGGGTGAAGGCAACCCCCGTGATCAGGGTGTTGCTCATGATGTTGCCGATGATGGGAAGCAACCCGCAGAGGAACGTGCAGGCAATGAGGACCGGCACATAGGGGAACCCTGCCCACACGAGAAAGGCGGAGGTCAGGAGAGTATTCACCATCGAAATCAAAATCTGGGCCCCCATGACCACGGCAAAACTGTGGTAGAACGTCACGAAACGCCGCGCGATCTCCCGGGCGGTAATCGCGTAAAGACTGTCGCCCCGCGTTTGGGGGTCGTCCTCGACCCCTAGCCGCGCATTGATGAACAGGCTGAGCGCGACGACCATGCCGATCAGGACGTAGACGAGGACAAAGGCCGCGTCGCGGGCATAGCGACCGATGTTGGCAAACCGCTCCTGGGCGCTGGTGAGGGCGATTTGCCGAAGGCTGGCGTAGTCGGTAAACGGGAGTTCGATGCCTTTCGACTCGGCGTAATTGACCACCGCGGGAATGGTCGTCTCCGTGATCCGCGGGAACGCGACATAGGCCTGTTTCGAGAAGAAATAGAGGCCATACGAGGCGCCGATCACCACAATCACGAAAAGAATGACGCCCAGCACCTTGCTGCGACCGAAGCTGAACTGGCGGAGGGTGAAGTAGGAGAACAGGGTGGTGAGCAGCAGGGTCGTCATGTGCAGCCCGCCGATCAGCACGAGCATGCACACCATGAATACATAGGAAATCCGCCGCGGCGTGAACCGGTTCGCTCGCGGTGGGTCCGTCCGCTCAGCGTCGTCAGCCCTCGGGGAAGGCGCGGTTGCAGGTTGGAAGGCCATGTCGTCCAAGCCGGGAGTTCGTCGCCGGGTCACCGCCCCGACCCCTGCCGCCCAGGGACCCGGCTGCGGGTGAGGGATCGGGCCTGGCGGCCAACGCCCTGGCCACAGGGAAAGCGGGTGCTACGGTGGGTGTTCGCCATGCGGTGGTCACAGTAGTCCCCGCCCGCAGGCGTGTCGAGCGCTCTATACCAGGTGTTCCTTGAAGAACGCGATCGTTCGTTCCCAGGCGAGTCGAGCGTTCTGCTCGTCGTAGCGCCCGGTGGAGTCGTTATGGAACCCGTGGTTGCATTGGGCGTACATGTGCATGGTGTACTTCACGCCGGCGGCCTTCAGATCGGCTTCGTAGTCCGGCCAGGCGGCATTCACCCGGGAGTCCAACTCGGCCAACTGGATCAACAGCGGGGCCTTGATGTTCTTTCGCAACTCCTTCGCCGCCGGCGTGCCGTAGAACGGAACGCCAGCGTCGAGAGTGTCCGGAAGGGCGGCCGCCAGCATGTTCACGATGTAACCGCCAAAGCAGAACCCGACCGCGCCGAGTTTGCCATTGCTCAACTCGTGCGCCTTGAGGAACTGCGCCGCCGCCATGAAATCCTGCTCGATCTTCCCCCGATCCAGCGAACTCTGCAGCGACCGCCCTTCGTCGTCGTTGCCGGGATAGCCGCCCTTGGGATGCAAGGCATCGGGCGCGAAGGCCACGAAGCCGGCTTTGGCCAGTCGGCGGGCGACGTCCGCGATGTAGGGGTTCAGCCCGCGGTTCTCATGCACCACCAGCACGGCGGGTCCCTTGCCCTTCAACGAGGCGGGCACGACCAGGTACCCACGCCCTTCGCCATGGCCTTTCGGCGAAGGGAAGGTCGCGTAACGGGCCTTGATCTCCGGATCGTTGAAGGAGACCTGCTCGGCGTTGGCGTAATTCGGCATCAGCGTGGCCAGCAGCAGGTTCATGCTGAAACCGGCCGCCGCCAGCGTTGACAACCGGCTCATGAACGTCCGCCGGTCGATCAGGCCGTGCGCGTATTCGTCGTACCAGTCGAACGCCTCCTGGGGAATCGGTTGGGCGGTTGGGGTGGGCAGGGCGGGCATTTCAGTCATTCCCCCGGGGGGGGGGGGTGGTGGGGGGGGGTGGGGGGGGGGGGGGGGGCCATTTCAGTCATGGGGTCGTGGTCGGTTGTGCTTCGCGCAATGGCGGAACTTATACACACTTCAAGCGCCATTCAAGGAACCAGTGGGCCGCCCAAAATCCTCGACCCAACCCCTCGATCTCAACGCGGAACACGGCTGCAGGGCCCTGGCCCAGACTTGCCCCACCCAGGAAAGCGTGCCCTGAGCAGGTTCCCGGCTCTCGCTCCGCGTTCCGACGACCAGGAAGGACGTCGCTGAACCCTGCCCTGCGCCGGGGCGTCCCCTGCCGCACAGATTCGTCACCGCGGCTGCTCGAGGCGATACAAGGCCGACTTGGTCCGCAGGAACAACGCCCTTCCCGCCGCCGCTGGTGACGCCATGAACCCATCCTCGAGCGTATTCCTTGCCAACACCTCGAACGTACGCCCCGCCCGGATCACCGTAGCCACCCCTTCCTCGCTGAAAAAGTAGAGGCGCCCCTCCGCATAAAGCGGGGAAGCCGAATGATTGCCCCCCACCCGCTCGCGCCAAACCTCCGTGCCGGTCTTCGCCTCGAGGCAGGCCGCAATCCCGCTGTCATCGATCCCAAACAACCAATCGTCCACCAGCACCAAGGAAGGCTTCTTCGGCACGCTGCGCTTGGTCTTCCAGACCAGCTTGAGGCCGGCCGCCGGATCGGCCGGAGGATCCACATTGGCGTCGATCACCTCGCCCCCGCTGCCGGGGCGGATGGCCAGCAACTGGCCGGTCGAGAAGCCTGAAGGACAGAACACAAGCCCGTGGCCGACCACCGGGCGGGTGCTGGCCGAGTGGTTCATCCGCTCCTCGACGCGCCAGAGTTCCTTGCCCGTGTGCGGATCGTAGCCATACACCGCCTTGGCCCCCGGACTGATCAGCATCGGGCGCCCCTCCAGGTCGGCCACATGCGGCGTCGCGAAGGCCTTGCGAAAGTCCCCTTCGGCCTCGGGTTGGCCGTCCGCACCCAAGTCCCGATGGTCGATCGACCGCTCCACCCGCCAGCGCGTCTGCCCGGTGGCCTTCTCCAACGCCACGAGGAACTGATGGTCGCTGCCGTCGAAGTGCAAAAGCAACAGGTCCCGATAGAGGATGGGCGACGATCCCGCCCCGCGATAATGGTTGCACACGAAGTCTCGCCGTTCCCAAAGCACCCGGCCGGTCCGGGTGTCCAGACACGCGATCCCAGGCGACCCGAAGCTCACATAGACCCGACCGGGTTCGAGCACCGGCGTGGGCGAGGCGTAGCTGTTGAACTTGTGGGCGAACTGGGGATCGGCCACTTCGAACAACTTCAGATCGTGCACGATCCCGCCAGTCTCTCGATCCACGCAAACCGCGAACAACTGCCGCCCGTCCTCGGTCGCCGTCGTCAGCCAGACCTGGCCGTCGAGGACAACGGGCGAGGACCAACCGCGATCGTGAATCGGCGTCTTCCACGTCACGTGGTTGGTTTCGCTCCACGTCAGAGGCAGCCCGGCGATGGCGGCGTGCCCGTTGCCCTGGGGCCCGCGGAACTGAGGCCAACCGTCGTCGGCCGCCAGCCAACCGCTCAGGAGGACGCTCGCGCCAACGACGACAAGGTGGGGTCGGATCATGCGTGCGCAGAACCTATCAGCCCCCACCCGGTCCGGCAACCGCAGGGATGGCGGCCCTGATCCGCAGGCCGAGGAGCCGGAGCAGCCCCGAGGTTCGAGGGAACGCGCAAGGGAGCACCGAACCAGCACCGTGCGGTGGAGCGAGAGTCCTTGCGAGCCGTCAAGGCCGTTCCGGCCGCTATTTGGCGCGGGGCTTGTCGGTCAGAGCCTTGAAGAAGGCGACCAGCGAGTTCGCCTCGTCGTCGGTCAGCTTCCGGTCGAGTTGGATGTAGGCCATGGTGGTCACGGCCTCCTTGAGGGTGGCGATTTTGCCGTTGTGGAAATAGGGGTAAGTGATGGCGATGTTGCGGAGACTGGGGACCTTGAATTTGTAGCGGTCATCCTCTTCCTTGGTGACGACTTCGAGGCCTTTGTCTTCGGTGGGATAGGGATGGATCAGGCCGACCTTCATGAAGGACATGCCGCCCATGGTGGGCGTGGCGTGGCAGGTGGTGCAGCCGGCGGTGAGGAACAAGTCGAGCCCCTTCAACTCCTGGGCGTTGAGCGCCTTGTCATCGCCCTTGAGGAAGTCGTCGAACCGATCCCGGGTGATGAGGGTGCGTTCGAAGGCGGCGATCGCTTCGGCCATGTTATCGTAGGTGATCTTCTCGGCTTCGGCGGGAAAGGCCTTGGCGAACTTGTCCTGGTATTCCTTGATGCCGGACAGTTTCTTGACCATTTCCGGTTCGCTGGGCATGGCCATTTCAACGGGGTTCAGCACGGGGCCTTTGGCCTGGTCCTTGAGGGTTTCGGCTCGGCCGTCCCAGAACTGGGCGATGTGGAAGCCGGCGTTCAGGGTGGTGGGAGAATTGCGGTCGCCCCGCTTGCCGTGGGCGCCTTCCGAGGTGGGCTCGTTATCGACTCCGCCCTTGCCGTCGTTCAAGTCGTGGCAGGTGTTGCAGGACTGGGTGTTGTTCACCGAGAGCCGGTTGTCGAAGTAGAGCTGGCGGCCCAGATCGATGCGGGCGGGAGTGTCGTTTTCGCTGCCCGGCATGCGCGCCGGCAGCGGCTGGATAATCTCGAGAGCCTTGGCGCGAAGTTCGGCCGGTTTGGCCGGCGCGGCGGCCAGACCCAACGAGACGCTGGCGAACGTGGAGAGGAGGAAAACAGCAGGAGAGGCTGAGAGGCACTTCATAAGTCACGGCTTGTTGTTTGCTGGGCCAGCCTAGGCCCAGCGGCGGGGCAGGACTTTACCTCTATTGCCAATCCCCCCACTTTTCTTGCTGAAACCTTAGGGTGTGTGCAAGAGCACCTTCCGATGTTGGCGGGAGCGCCACCGAGCCGGCGGCCAGGCGCGAGGGAGGGAGTGTAACCAAGGCGATCCTCGACCTGCCTGCGCCGAGGCTTCGGCAGGCAGGCCGACCGAGCAGCGCCGCCGACGGCCATGGACAATCCCCGATGCACGTGCATCGGGGATTGTCCACGGACTACGGGCTGAGTCTGGACGGATTGAAGTCGTCGAGGAACGGGGCGGCGGTGCGCCAGGTGGCGAGGCGTGCGTGTCAAGCGCGCTGGCCGAGGGAGTGATGGACGGCAAGGAACCGCGTCACGGTCCCGGAGACTCCGTCCTCACCGCCATCCACGCCCCCAGCCAATACTCTCCATGAACCGTCACCCCTCACCCCGTCCCTCCCCCCAACCGTTGCCAGCGAAGCGATGACTCAGGTTGGGGGGAGGGAGAAAGGGAGAGGGGAAACGTCAACGGTTCATGGTCCCCATGCGCGTCGGTTCGTTCGACTTGGAAGCTACCCAGGCAGCGCCTTGGTCGATCAGTAGACCAATGGAATCCCCGTGGCCCGGCACTGGAGGGCGCCCTTGGACCAGGCCGGACGCGCCGTCGTGTTGGATGCCTTGCACCCTCAAACCGAAAGGGCCCGCACGGTCGTGCTGGAGAAGGTCGCCGATAAACCCCTCTCATGAATTTGCCGTGATGGCGCGGTGGCCAGCGCACGGAGGATTTGCACAATGCTGGCCGCCCGGTTAGGGTCGGGGAAAATCACTCGGTCTATTGGCACTCATGAGCGCACAACCTGAAGCCACCTCCTCGGACCCCAGCCTCGACGCGCGGAGCAAATATGCCTGGTATCTGCTCGACCGTGCCGAGCCATCGAAACGATCGGCCAAGCAGCGCATCGCGGATTTCCTCGAGATCACCTCCGGTCTGGACGAGCAGGCGGCCCGGGAGCAGGCCAGCCGCTGCATTCAGTGTCCGGAACCTCAGTGTCGCCAAGGGTGTCCGCTGGCCAACCGCATCCCGGAATGGCTGGCGCTCACCGCGGAGGGTCACTTCCTGGAGGCGGCCGAGATCTCGAGCGCGACCAGCAACATGCCTGAGGTCTGCTCGCGCATCTGCCCGCAGGAACGGCTCTGCGAGGGGGCCTGCATCCTTAACGGCAAGGCAGAACCGGTGTCCATCGGCGCCATCGAGCGGTTCATCAACGAATATGCCCTCGCCCACCATGCCGAGCACGCCGTCCCCCCACTCCCCAACGGCTTCCGCGCCGCGGTGCTCGGATCAGGCCCGGGCGGCCTGGCCTGCGCCGACCAGTTGGCCCGCTTGGGCTACCTGGTGACCGTCTTCGAAGCCCAACTGCTCCCGGGGGGCCTCCTGGTCAACGGCATCCCCGCCTTCAAACTCGAGAAAACCGTGGTTTGGCGGCGCATCGAGTTCCTCAAGCGACGCGGGGTCGAGTTCCGCCTCGGCGTGCGCATCGGACGCGATCTCCAACTCAGCGAACTGCTGGCCGAGTACGACGCCATCTTCCTCGGGTTTGGCGCCCTCCAGGCCAAACCCCTCGACATCCCGGGCGCCGACCTCCAGGGCGTCTACCAAGGTCTCCCGTTCCTCATCCAGAAGAACGTGGGCGGCGCCATGGACATTCCCGACATCGATGTCCGGCGCAAGCGCGTGGCGGTGCTCGGGGGCGGCGATACCGCCATGGACTGCCTGCGCACCGCTGTCCGCTGCGGGGCCGCCGAGGCCGTGTGCCTCTACCGGCGCGATCTCGCCAACATGCCGGGCAGCCGCAAGGAATACCAATCGGCCCTCGAGGAGGGCGCCAAATTCGATTTCCTGGTCAACCCCGTGGCCCTCGTGGGCGATGCATCCGGCCACGTCACGCGGGTCCGTTGTGTCCGCATGGAACTGGGCGCGCCCGACGCCAGCGGCCGCCGCAAACCGGTCCCCATCAAAGGATCGGATTTCGAGCAGCCTGCGGACGTCCTGCTGGTGGCCTACGGCTTCGACCCGGTGCCGTTCCCGCCCGGCAGCGATCTCCACCGGATCAAGACCAACTTCTGGGGCGGGGTGGAAGTTGACGAGAACCAGATGACCAGCGTGCCCGGCGTGTTTGCAGGCGGCGACCTGGTCCGAGGTCCCAGCCTGGTCGTGCATGCGGTGCGTGATGCCCGCAAGGCCGCCGCCGCCATGCACCACTTCCTCGCAGGCAAGACCCCGAAACGGCCCGTCACCGTCGAGCCCGTCGCCGCCTGACGGCGCTCCGCCGCGTCCCTTCCTGACCGCGCCGCCCTCGGCCGCGAGCGAGCGGGGGCGGTTTACGCCCCCGCCATTTACCGGCTTCGACCCACCCTGAATACCCCCGCGTACGGATAGGCGTCGCGGGGGTTTTGTTCTATGGTGACAGCGTAGTTGATGGTGCTTTGGATTGCTCTTTGAAGAAGCCCGGCGCGGAGCCGGCAACCACGGTAGGACGCCCGGACCGCTGCAAAGGTTCCAGGATGCGACATTACCAGTCCGCGAAGAAACCACTTCTTAAACGAGGGTGGGCGGGATGTCGATTTCCGAAGCAGGCAGGCGGTACTTTTGCAGCGGTCCAGGCGCCCAGCCTGAAACTCCCTCCCGACGATCCCACCTCCCGAGGCCCGGCCCCCAAGCGCCGGGCCTTCCTCTTTTCAGCCCGGCCCTGCCGCGGAATACGGGGCCCCCGGGCCGGGAATACCCGGGCGTACGGATAGCCGACGCACCCGAACCGATCTAGGATGCGGGCGTAGTTGGTAGCCGGTGTGATCTTTGAACAGCAGTCCATGACAAAACGGTCGGCCCGGACGTCCGGGCCGCTGCAGAGGTTCCAGGATCCGACACTTACGACCCGCGAAGAACGGCATAGGATCTGAAACGAGGGAGGGTAGAGTGTCGAACTCCGAAGCAGGCAGGCGGTTCCTTTGCGGCGGCCCCGGCGCCCAGCCACCCGTTCTCCCCCCAAACACCCCACCCCCAAGGCCCGGCGCGCCAGCGCCGGGCCTTCCTTGCTTCGGCAGCGATCCCGTCACCCTGTCGCCCACCCGACGGTCGCCCCGGCCGCGTTTCCGACTCGCGAAATCAGCGTCCGCCCGGTAAAGCACCACGCCCAATGAGAACGCGATGTGCCGCTGACCTCCGAACCGCTGCCGCCTCCCCCAAGCTCTGGCCCCTGGATCCTTCGGTCGTCTTCCTCAACCACGGGTCCTTCGGGAGCTGCCCCCGGGAGATCCTCGCCCTCCAACGTCGCCTCCAACTCCGCCTCGAACGGCAACCGGTCCAGTTCCTCGTCCGCGAGCTGGAACCTCTCCTGGACGCGGCCCGCCAGGACCTCGCCCGCTTCGTCGGGGCCGACCCCGAGGACCTTGTCTTCGTCCCCAACGCCACCACCGGGGTCAACACGATCCTGCGCTCGCTCCGTTTTCGGCGCGGGGACGAACTCCTGGTGACGGACCACGAGTACAACGCCTGCCGCAACGCCCTCGACGTCGTGGCCGAGCGCACCGGCGCCCGCGTGGTGGTGGTGGCCCTCCCCTTTCCGCTGACCTCGGCCGATCTCATCGTCGAAGCCGTCCTGGACCGGGTCACGCCGCGGACGCGACTGGCCTTGTTGGATCACGTGACCAGTCAGACCGGGTTGGTCATGCCCCTGGAGCAGTTGGTTCCCAAGCTGGAAGCCCGCGGGGTGGAGACCCTGGTCGATGGCGCCCATGCGCCGGGCATGATCCCGCTCAACGTGCGCGCCTTGGGGGCCACCTATTACACGGGGAACTGCCACAAGTGGATCTGCGCCCCCAAGGGCGCCGCCCTCCTCCACGTCCGCCGCGATCGCCAGCCCCTGATCCGTCCTTTGACGATCAGTCATGGGGCCAATTCGCCGCGCACGGACCGCTCGCGTTTCCAGCTCGAGTTCGGTTGGACCGGCACGCTGGATCCAACGGCCAGTCTGTGCGTTCCGGCCGCGTTGCGCTTCATGGCCAGCCGCCTGCCGGGCGGGTGGCGGGCCGTCCAACGCCGCAACCGGCGCCTCGCCTTGGCCGCCCGCGCCCTCCTCTGCGCCAGCTTGGGCATCCCCCTTCCGTGCCCGGACGAGCTCATTGGGGCGCTTGCTTCCGTGCCGCTGCCGGACGCCTCGACCCGGGAGACTCCCGCCAGCCCGCTCTATGCCGATCCCCTGCAGGACCGGCTGCGCCTGCGGGCGCGGATCGAGGTGCCGATCATTCCCTGGCCTGCGCCGCCGCGGCGGCTGCTGCGGATTTCGGCCCAACTCTACAACACGCTGGAACAGTATGAGGGGTTGGCCGAGGCCCTCCGCCGGGACGCCTCCACACCCCGCGAAGGGGATGGCCCCGTGCGCCAAAAGTGACTGGGACCCGAGGGAGGCGGCCGGGCTAGGGCCGGGCCTTGCAAAACCCGGGCCGGTGGACGATTCTCTGGCCGCCGGCGCGCCGGCACTGATCGCATTCAACCATAAGCCATTTGCACCATCCCATGCCCTTCAATACGGAAGACGGCCTCATTGTCGACAAGACGCGGGAGCTTTGTGAGACCATTTTGAACGAACCGGCCTTCGAGGAGTGCCGCCGCCGGGTCGAGGCCTTTCTGGCGGACGATGCGGCCCGGGCGCTTTACCAGGAACTGAACGAGAAAGGGGAGGCGCTCCAACACAAGCAACAGACGGGCCAGGCCCTGAACGACGCCGAGGTGGACGACTTCGAGCGGCGCCGCCAGGAATTCCTCGATAACCCGGTGGCCCGCGGATTCCTGCAGGCCCGCCAGGACATGCACCAGGTCCAGGAGCGCGTTACTCATTTCGTGAACAAGACCTTCGAACTGGGCCGGTTGCCCGAGCCCGAGGACTTCGCCTCCTGCGGTCACGGCTGCAACTGCCACCATTAAGCGCCTCGCCGTCCCTAGGGCGAGGCTTGCCAACGGGCGGTCGGTTTGCTATTGGGTCCCCACCGTATGCCCTCCTACGTCTACCTGGCTCGTGAAGCAAGTTCCGGCCGCGAGATCCGGAGCACTGTCGACGCCGCCACCGAGCAGGCGGCCATCGCTGCCCTGCTCAACCGGAATCTCCTGGTGGTCTCTATCCAGGAGAAGGTGGCCAAGAAGGGCAAGACGGCTGGCGGCAGCGTGCAGTTGGCCGACCTGGTCGTGTTCACCCGGCAGTTGGCCACCATGATCGATGCCGGGCTCTCCATGGTGCAATGCCTCCAGGCCCTGGCCGAGCAGACGACGAACAAGGTCATGCGGGACGTGATCAAGGACGTCTGCACGCGGGTGGAAGGCGGGGACAACTTTTCGACGGCGCTTTCCAAGCATCCCAAAGTCTTCAACAAGCTTTACGTGTGCATGGTGGATGCGGGGGAGAAAGGCGGGTTGCTGGCCGAGGTGCTTTCCCGCTTGGCGACCTTCCTCGAGAACGCCGCCCGGCTCCGCAAGAAGGTGAAATCGGCCATGATGTACCCGACGGTCGTCACCTTCGTGGCCATTACCATCACCATCTTCCTCATGGTCAAAGTGGTGCCCGTCTTCGGCGAGATTTACAGCGGCTTCGGAGCCAAACTGCCCGGCCCGACCCAGGTTCTGATCAGCATCAGTGAGGTCCTCAAGAAATCGCTCATCTGGGTCATCCTGGGCGGCGGCGGCCTGGTCTACGCTTGGATGTCCTATATCCAAACCAAACCCGGGCGCGAGTTCTGGGATCGGACGCGCATCCAACTGCCGATCTTCGGCGTCATTGCCCACAAGATCTGCCTGGCCCGTTTCACGCGCACCCTGGCCTCGTTGGTGCGCAGCGGCGTGCCGATCCTCGAGGTCCTCAACATCGTGGCCAACACCTGCGGCAACGTCATCATGGAGAAGGCCATCCGGGTCGCCGCCAGCGACATCGAGAAGGGCGAGGGCATCTCCACCGCCCTCGCCAAACACCCGATCTTCCCGTCCATGATCATCCGCATGATGACGGCGGGCGAGCAGACGGGCAAACTCGATGCGATGCTGGAGCGGGTGGCGGACTTTCTGGACGAGGAAATCGAAACGACTCTCAGCGGGCTCACGTCCCTCATCGAACCGCTCCTCATCGTCTTCCTGGGCGTGGTCGTCGGTGGCATCGTCATCTGCATGTTCTTGCCCATCTTCAAGATGAGCGAAATCATCAACCAGAAGTAGCCGTGCGCCCCGCTGGGTCGAACCCTCTTTTGTAGATCCCCTCGCCATGGCCCGAGTGATGTTGGTGGATGACGAGGTGACCATGGTCCAAATGGTCGCGGAGTTGCTGCGGGCGGAGGGGCACGAGGTGTTCCCCTATAACAGCGGCCCAGCCGCCCTGGAGGCGCTCGACTCCAACCTGCCGGAACTGGTCATCACCGACCTTTACCTGGACAAGACCAAGGCTCACGGCCTCGAGATCCTCAAAAAGGCTCGCTCCCTCAACCCCCCGGCGGTCGTGATCATGATCACCGCCTTCGGCTCCATCGAAACCGCCGTCGAAGCCATGAAGCGCGGGGCCTTCGATTACCTCGAAAAGCCGTTCAAACTCGACGAGCTGAAACTCTGCATCCAACGCGCTCTCTCCTACAGCGACGCCGTCGCGGAAAACGTCTACCTCCGCAAACAGATCAAGAAGAAGTACCAATTCAGCCAGATCATCGGCGCCAGCGCCAAGATGCACGAGGTCTTCAAGATGATCGAACGCGTCGCCGACACCGACTGCACCATCCTCATCCTCGGCGAAAGCGGCACCGGCAAGGAGCTGGTGGCCAAGGCCCTCCACTACAACAGTCGCCGCCAGTTTGCCCCGTTCATCCCGATCAACTGCAGCGCCCTGCCCGAAAACCTCCTCGAATCCGAACTCTTCGGCCACCGCAAAGGCGCCTTCACCGGCGCCATCAGCGATAAGGACGGCCTGTTCCAGGAGGCCAACGGCGGCACCATCTTCCTCGACGAAATCGGCTCCATGTCGCCCCTGCTGCAAAGCCGGTTGCTCCGCGTCCTCCAGGAAAAGGAGGTCCGCCGCGTCGGCGATAACGTGCCCGTCTACGTCGACGTCCGGGTGGTCGCCGCGACCAACGAGCCCCTGGAGGAAATCATCAAGCAAGGCAAGTTCCGCGAGGACCTCTACTACCGGCTGAATGTCATCGCCATCAACCTCCCCAGCCTCCGCGAACGCCGCGACGACATTCCGCTGCTCGCCGCCCATTTCCTCCGCGACAAGGTCTACCCCCGCACCGGCCAACCCTTCCAGGTCACCCGTCAAGCGATGGAGGTGCTCTCGGCCCATGACTGGCCCGGCAACGTGCGCGAACTCGAAAACGCGATCGAACGCGCCTGCGCCATGGCCGAGTCCAACGTCATCCAGGTGGCCGATTTGCCCCCGCTCTTCCACCAATACGTCTCCCAAGCCTCCCTCGACACCGTCATCGAGACCCGCGAAGGCGTGCCCCCCCAATCCCTGGTGGTCCTCTCCGACGCCCTCTACCCGATCGGGCGGGCCCCCGCGCAAACCGTCCCGCTGGGCGGCGCCCAGTCCGCGCCCGTCCAGCCCATCACCGCCCTCAAGCTGTTCATCCGCGAGCAAGAACTCAATTACCTGAACCGTGTGCTGGCCCAGACCGGCGGCGACAAGGACAAGGCGGCGGAACTCCTGGGCATCAGCCTGGCCACGCTCTACCGCAAGCTGGCCGATACCGAGGACAACTGAACCTTTCATTCTCACCATGATGCTCGTGCCCAGCCGCCTCGGACCGAGCCCGCTCGAGGGCTTGGGCCTGTTCGCGGTCGAACCGATCGCCTTCGGCCAGCCGGTCTGGCGCCTCGACCCGGACCTCGATCGCCTCCTGCCCCCCGCTGCCCTCACCACCCTCCCGCTTGTGCAGCAGCAATTCCTCCAACGCTACGCCTACTTCGATCCCCAACTCGGCGCCCTCATCCTCTGTGGCGATGACGCCCGCTTCATGAACCACTCCGCCAACCCCAATGTCAGCTCGGTCCGGGACGGCCTCTGCACCGCCCTCCGCCCCATCCCCGCCGGCGAAGAACTGACCTGCAACTATTTCGACCTCGATCCTCGGCCCATGGAGTTTATCCCCCGGAGCTGAAGGTCGGGCCCATGCCCGACGTGGCTGGTGCAGAACCCCCCATGGAATCGTCGCTCCCGGCCGGTTGGCAGCTCCGAGCCGCCACCGCGGCCGACGCCCCTCTCGTCCACCAACTGTTCGCCCAGCACCGCGCTGAACTCGGCTGGGAGCCGGACCCCACCCTGGACGCTGACGTCATCGGGTTCCCGGCCACCTACGCCCGCCCAGGGGACGCGCTCCTGCTGGCCTGGGACGACGCCGGCCGCCCCGCCGGCATGGGCGGCATTCTCGGCGGCGAAGTGCGTCGGCTCCATGTCGTTCCCGCCTCCCGCCGCCATGGCCTGGCCCGCATGCTGGTCCTCCGATTGCTCGAAACCGCCCGCTCCCACGGCCACCGTCACTTCCACACCGTCGTGGCCGCGCGCAACCCCGCCAGCCGCCGCCTCTTCGAATCGTGCGGCTTCCTCCCCACCGGGCAGCCCCCCCAGCATCCCAAGGCCCTTGCCTGCGAACCGATGGAACTGCGCCTGCCCCCTTCCCCCGAGCGCCCCGTCGCCGTCGTCACCGGGGGCAGCCGCGGACTCGGACGTCACCTCGTCCTTCATCTCGCCGGCCGTTACCACGTTGTCTTCGGCTGGCGCCGCTCGACGGAGGCCGCTCAGGCGGTCGCCCGGGAGGCCGACGCGCTGGGCGGCTGGGCCTGCCCCGTGCGCAGCGACGCGGCGAACTGGGCGCACACGCGCTTCCTGGCCCAATTCGTGGCCACCCTGGTCGGGCCGTGCCAGACCATGATTCACACGACCGGGACCTTCTCGATGAAGCCCCTGGCCCAACTCGACCCGGCCACCTGGCGCGAGGAACTGGATTCCACCGCCACCGCCGGCTTCCACGCCGGACGCGCCTTCGAGCCCCAACTCCGCTCCCACCCCCGAGCCAGGCTCGTCTTCGTCGGCGACGTCGCCGCCGACCGGCTGCAGGCCCAGCGCTGCTCCACCGCTTACTACGTCGGCAAACACGGTCTGCTCCTCCTGGCCCGGACCTTCGCCGAGGAGCACGCCGGCACCGGGCTGACCTGCAACCTGCTCTCGCCGGGGATCCTCCCCAATAGCGCGGACCTCGACCCCCCCCACCGGGTGCCCAACGTCGCTTTCGAGGAAATCGCCGCCCTGGTGGACTTCCTCTTGAGTCCCGCCGCCGATGCCCTGAGCGGCTCCCACTTGATCGCCAGCCGCGGCTGGAACGTCTGACCGCCCCCCGCCCTCACCCCCGCCCCCACCCCCTATGCTCGTTGTCCCCACCGCACTCCGGCCCAGCGCCATCCATGGGCTGGGCGTGTTTGCCACCCAAGCCATCGACGCCGGCGCCGTCGTCTCCCGCTACATGCCCCCCTTCGACGTCACCTTCCCCGTCGACCTGCTGCGCGCCCTCACCCCCGCCGAACGCGCCTACCTCAAGAACTTCACCTACCTCAGCCGCTTCACCGGCGTCTATGTCCTGACCGGCGATCACGACCGCTACATGAATCACAGCGATTCGCCCAACGTGGGCATGAACCCCAACGGCAACACCGAGAACATCGCCCTCCGCCCGATCGCCGCCGGCGAGGAGCTCACCTGCGATTACCGGACCTTTGACGCCGAATGGACGGAGAAACTGGGGCGGACATGAGACTCGAGACGGATTACGCGCAGTGGTATGACGAGGTCTTTGACGGCACCGGGGCCACCTTCCATCGCCAGGCCTTCGCCCGCGGGGGCCTGACCAAGCGCGCCCAGTTCGCCCTCTTCCAGCAGCTCGGCCTCGCCACCCCACCCCATGGCCACGTCGCGGACCTCGCGGCCTCCCACCGCGTGCCGCCCGCGTGGGCGGCCCCCGCCCGAGCCTGGATCGACGAACTCGAGGTGGTCGTCTACCTCGATGAACTGGGCCACGCGGGCGCGGGGAAGATCAAACTGGCCCTGGGCGACGCCCTGACCTCCCACCCCCGGCATTTCGCGTCGCTCTTTATCCCGCTCCGCCACCCGGCCGTGATCCTGCGCCACGTCCGCTTCGGCCGGCTCGCCTGCTGGCTCCGGCAGGAGGGCGGCGAGGATTGGCGTTCCAACCGCGGCGATCGGGAACGGGTGGTGAGCCAGACCATTAGCACCGACCCCAATCCCATCCCCCGCGTGCTCTGGGCCATCGACTTCCTGCCTTCCGCCCATGGGCTTCTCGCGATCGACTTCAATACCGCGCCTGACCTCGCCACCCTCGGCGAGACCGGAGCAGTGCCCCCGCTGGCCCTGAGGGAGGAGTTGGAACTGGCCGCGGCGACCGCCCCCGCCACCCTCCGTCAGTTCTGATCGGCGCGCCCGGGCGTGTCCCCCGACCGCCCTTATGAAAACCATCAGTGTGTGTTAGGTTGCGCCTCGATCCGAAACCCGGCAGACTGGGTGCGCCCCCTGAGACCTCCAGGGGGGCTGCCGTGCGATCGGACTGCTCATGACAACACAACTTCCGCTTTCGGTGCTGCTGGCGTGCGGACTGGCCGCCGCCGTCTCCCCCACGCTGGCGGGCGAAGTGGTTCTGGAAGGGACCGTCGCCCTGCCTCCCGCCAAACCCGCCCCCGCCGCCGCCGCCCGTTATCAACCGAACACCACCGAACCCGTCGCCCAACCCGAGCCGCCCACGGCGGTGGTCTATCTCGAAGGCAACGTTCCGCCCCCGAGCGGCCCTCCACCGGTGGCTCAACTCGGCCAGAAGGGCTTCCAGTTCACCGAAGCCCTCCTCCCCGTGCGCCGAGGGACCCGGGTCGAGTTCCCCAACCTGGATGACGCCTACCACAACGTGTTCTCGTATTCGAAGCCGAAGCGGTTCGATCTCGGGCGCTACCGCAAGGACGAGAAGCCCGCCTCCCAGGTGTTCGAGCAGCCGGGCGTGGTCAAACTCTACTGTGAAATCCACTCCCACATGCGCGCCACCATCCTCGTGCTGGAAACGCCCCACTTCGTCAAAACCGACCCCCAGGGCCACTACCGGCTCGTGCTCACCAATGCGCCGCCCGGCCAATACCAACTCAAGGCGTGGATCGACGAGAAGGTGATCCGCGCCCGGGCGGTGGACCTCCCGGAGAGCGGTTCGCTGCGGGTGGACTTCCCTGGCTGACCCCGGCCCATGATCGTCCTCGCCTTCCGCACCAAGCTCCTGCTGGCGATGATGCTCGTGGTCATTGGCGTCACCGGCGCCACCGTGTTCGTCACCCAAGACCGCGTCCGCCGGACCTACGAGCGGGTCTTCCGTTCCCAGGTCGAAGAGCAAATCCGCTTCTTCGCCGAATTGCAGGAGGCGCGGCTGGGCGGGGTCCGATTGAAGTGTCTGGACCTGAGCCGCTCGGTGCGGTTGCAGGCCGCCTTGGAGGAAGGCGACGCCGAGGTCCTTTACGACCGCAACAACGCCCTCAGCGAGTTGCGGGATATCATCGGAGCGCCAGACGCCGCCGCCCTGGCTGCCGGCCTGCCCGCCCGCGTCCAGGCCTCCTTCCTCGCCTTCCTCGACGGGCAAGGACGGATCATTGCGCCCCCCGACGCGGAGCGGAGTCTCTTGCCGGCATGGGTGCTGCGGCGCCTCGAGCGGACGCTCCCCGGACTCCGGGCCACGCTCACCCGTCCCGGCGATCCCCAACAACTCGGCCATTTGCCGGTGCCGAGCGGCACGGGCGAGGAACGCTTGGACGAGGTGATCCTCACGCGCATCTCCAGCCAGGAGGACGACCGCGTCCTGGGCGCGCTGGTCGTCGGCTTCCCGTGGGGAGCGGGGCGCGAAGCAACCGGCGCCGAGCAGGCCATCCAGACCGGGATTTGGATGGAAGGGAGACTCCATGCCCAACGCGTGCCTCCCCCCATCCGGCAGGCGGTGTCGGCGGAAATGAACGCCCTGACCGCCCCGGCGGCCGGCGAGGGGAGTGTCGATCTCAACAACGCCGGGGAGACTCTTCGGGTGTACTTCCGCCGGCTGAACGCCGACTCCGGATTCCCGCCGGCCTACCGGGTGTGCCTCTACTCGTTCCGGGAGATGCACGAGGAGCAGGAACGCCTCCTCGCCCTCATCGTGGCCTTCGGCGGGGTGGCCCTGGTCGGCGCCCTGGCCTTGAGCCTGGTCCTCTCCCACGGCCTCGCGGTCCCGCTGCACGCGCTCGTGGACGGCACCACCGCGATCCGCCAGGGCAACTACACGGTCACCGTCCCCGTCCGCTCGCGCGACGAAATCGGACGCCTGGCCGAGTCCTTCAACGAAATGGCCACGGGGCTGGCGCAAAAGGAAAAATACCGCAGCGTGCTCGACAAGGTGTCCGACCCCGCCGTCGCCGACCAACTCATCCACGGCGGCGTGGAACTCGGCGGCGAGACGCGCGAAGTCAGCGTCCTCTTCTGTGACATCCGCGGGTTCACCGCCCTCACCCAGGGCATGGCCCCGACCGAGGTCATCACCATGCTCAACGAGCATTTCACCCCCCTCGCCCGCGTCGTCAACGAACACCGCGGCGTGGTCGACAAGTTCGTCGGCGACCTTATCATGGCCGTCTTCGGCGCCCCGAAGTCCTACGGGGACGACGCGGTGGCGGCTGCGCGCTGCGCCCGGCGGATGATCGAGGCGCGCACCGCCTTGAACGAGTCCTCCCGCTACCGCATCGAGGTGGGGATCGGGGTGGCCACGGGCGCGGCCTTGGCGGGCAACATGGGCTCCGAAAACCGGCTCAACTACACCGTCCTCGGCGAACGCGTCAACCTCGCCTCGCGCCTCTGCAGCAAGGCGGGACGCATGGAGGTGGTCATCGACCAGACCACCCGCGAGCGCCTGGGCGCGGCGGCCACGGTGGAACCGATGGCCGATCTCGAACTGAAAGGCTTCACCGGAAAAGTCCCCGCCTTCACACTCCTCCACATCCTCCCCGCATGAAACCGCCCCCTCCGCTCCCCTCCTCCCCCCTCCCGCAACACCCCCGCCCCCCCGCCCCCCGTTGGGCCTCCGCCCTCGCCGCCAGCGCCGCCCTCGTCTCGCCCGCCCTCGCCCAATCGTCCTGGCTGGATCGCGTCGACGATGCCCTCTCGCTCCAAAACGCGGACGGCTCGATCCGCGCCGATCTCAGCGGCCTGCTCGACCTCGAGGGCTATTACATCGATCAACTCCCGCCCGGCTTGATCTTCAGCAACGACGATGGCTTCTTCAATCCCCGGCTGAGCCTCTACCTGGACCTGCAGCTCGGGGCGCACTTCTACAGCCTGACCCAGGTCCGTTTCGACCGCGGCTTCGACCCGGGCGCGGTGCCGGACGGGGACGCGCGGTTCGACGAGTATCTCTTACGCTGGACGCCTTGGCTGGACGGCCGGCTCAACGTGCAGGGGGGGAAATTCGCCACCGTCTTCGGCGAATGGGTCAATCGGCACGACTCCTGGCAAAACCCGTTCATCAATGCCCCCCTCCCCTACGAGGCGATGGTGAACATGACCGACCAGACTGTCCCGGCGGGGCCCGTCGGCTTTGTCAACCGCAAGTATAATGCGGACCCCAAGGCCCGCTGGTTGCCCGTGGTGTGGGGCCCCGCCTACACCACCGGCGCGTCCGTCTTCGGACTGGTCCAGGGCTTCGATTACAGCGTCGAGTTCAAGAACGCCTCCGTGTCCTCCCGCCCCTTCGTCTGGAGCGCCGCCGACCAGGACTGGTCCGCCCCCACCGTGTCGGCGCGCCTCGGCTACCGTCCCAACGCCGCCTGGAAAGTGGGGACCTCCCTCAGCTATGGGGCCTATCTCCAGGAGGTGGCCGAACCCGCCCTCCCGGCGGGGACCGAGGCCAATGACTTTCCCCAGGCCACGGTGGGGATGGACGTCAGTTACGCCTGGCACCGGTGGCAGGTGTGGGGAGAAGCTATCGCCTCGCGCTTCGACGTCCCCAACGTCGGCCACGCCGACGTGCTGGGCTACTTCCTGGAGACCAAATACAAGTTCAACCCCCATCTCTTCGGCGCGCTGCGCTGGAACCAGCAGGTCTACAGCGAGATCGACCTCCCGGGGTCGGGGGGCCAGGGCTGGGACCACGACATCTGGCGGGCCGAGGTCGCGCTGGGCTGGCGCCTCGACCGCCATCTCCAGGCCAAAATCCAATACGGTTACACCCACCAGCGCGGCCCCCAACAGCAGGGCGAGCAACTGGCCGCCGCCCAAGTCACGCTGAAGTTTTAACGAGGCGTTGCCTCAGACCGACGAGGCATGCCAGCGAGGTGCCATCTTGGAGCAAGGTGTGCCTCATCGGTCCGAGGCAATCTTATGGGCGCTTGGCTACGATCTTGCCTCGGCTTCGTTTCGATCATCCACCTTGCGCATTTAGGCTTCCCTCTCCACGCAGCCAAGCGCGTGATCGTTCCAACATAGCGGTTTTTTTCGTCACGACATACGGAAGCCCAGAGCGATCAGATGAGTGTCTCCGCGACTGGAAACAGCAGCCCTCCGGCTGGAGTGTTTCGTCGCCTGCTTGGGTCACCCACACCATCGAAGGCCTTCAAGCCAACCATCGCATTGCCTCCGATGACTCCAGCCGAGCGGACCGCGTCGCCATCTCCGAGTCCATTCACCAACTCGGAGGCACCTCCTTCTTTCCCCGCAGGCATGCTCTGACACGAAAAACGGCACTTCATTCAACCGCAGAGATCGCAAAGATCGCAGAGAAAGGAGGTTCTGATGGAAGGGCTTCTCACCCGCTGGGTATGGGTGTCCATCGCTTCAAGATCTTGTCCGCCTCTGAGTTCTTTGAGTTCTCTGCGGTTCAATTGCCTTTTCCAGGCTGACACCAGGGCGGGTCGACGGACCCTAATCGGATTTGGGCGAGGGAGGGTCGCCCGCGGGATCGGGGGCAGGGGGCGGCCCCGCGGCGATGGATTGCTGAGGCAACCGGGCAGGGGCAATGGCGACATAGGCCCATCCCACGGCCAGGTGGAGCAGGCAGAAGCCGAGGGCGGTGGGGAGGTTGACGCGGTGGACCGCGTAGAGGAGCAGGACGGCGGTAAAGACCAAGGCGCCGGGCAGGAGGGCAGCGCCGCTCAACTTCCAGCAGCCCCAAAGCGTCACCCGGCGACCCGCCAGCGCGGCCAGGATCCGCGCGGGCCCCGCGTAGACCAGGGCGAGGGCCCACCAGACGGCGAAGAGGCAGGCGAACACGCCGGCCATGATTCCCGCGAACACCACCGGTCGCCACGCTCCCCACCAGGGTTTCATCTCGGATCGATTCAAGGCCAAGGTCCAACCCTCAGGATACGGCCAGCCCAGGTAGCCGAAGAGCGATCGCAGTTTCCACTCGGTCGGGCCGAACTCCAACTGGAGGTCCGCCACCTGTCCCGGGTTGGCCCCGCCGGCGGGGGCCACCAGGATGGTCAGAAACCGGTTCTCCGTGAGGCGCACGATCTCGGTATCACTCCACTCGAGGCGGCCGTTGCGGATCAGACCTTGGGACGGGAGGTTCTCGATGGCCTCGCGGATGGCGCGGTCCCAGGTGAGGGCGAAGCACCAGGCCAAGGCCGCCGCGACGATCACGGCCACGACACTCTGCACCGCCAGGAGTCGGGACCAAGGCGCGTGGGCAAATCGAGCGACGCCCGCCCAGGTGAACGGCTCCCAGGCGGGTGGCGGTGCAGGTGCGGAGGCAACCGGTTCGGTCACGCCCGGTTGTTAGCATGGGTTCGGCGCTGGTTCGAGTCTGATCGGCCCGGGTGATCGGCCCGGGGAAAGGCGAGAGGCTGGTGCGCAAAAAGGGCGTGCGAAAGTCGGGGGAGGGACTAGGCTGTGGCTGTGAACAAAGTCGCGTTCGACTTGGGCGGTTTCCCGATTTACTGGTACGGAGTGCTCATCGCCGTGGGTTTCCTGGTCGGCCTTTGGACCGCGGCCCGGCGTGCTCCCGAGGCGGGGTTGACAGGCGAAGCGGTGGTGGATTTGGGTCCCTGGCTGGTGGCGGGGGCCTTGGTGGGCGCGCGGACAATGTATGTGGTTTCGTATTGGGACGAACAATTTGCCCATCGTCCGTTCGTGGAGGTGTTCATGGTGCGGCAGGGGGGGATGGTGTTTTACGGCGGGTTTTTAGGGGCGGTGGCGGTGGCGCTGCTCTATCTGCAGGTGAAGGGGATGCCAATGTGGAAAGTGGGCGATGTCTTGGCTCCCAGCATCCCGCTGGGCCAGGCGTTCGGTCGGTTGGGCTGCCTGATGAACGGGTGCTGCTATGGGCGGTCGTGCGAGTGGCCGTGGGCGCTGCATTTTCCGGCGGACCATGTAGCGCACGGGACGGGCCTGCATCCGACCCAGATTTACGAGGCGCTGCTTTGCGTGGGACTGTCGGTGGGCCTTGCCCGCTGGCATCGCCGCAAGAAGTTCGACGGGCAGATCTTCGCCGGCTACTTGCTGGGCTACGCCCTGTTGCGCTCCTTCGTGGAGTTGTTCCGAGGCGATTACGCGGAGCGCTATCTGGGGGGCCACCTGACCCCAGCCCAGTTGCTGAGCGCCGGGATCCTCGTGGTGGGCATCATGCTCTACTGGCGTCTTTCCCCACGCCCCGCGTGAAACGAGGCAACGCTTGCATTCCCGAGGCGCCCGTCCCATGCTACGGCCGGTATTGATCGCATCGCGTCCGCATCGCAGACGCGACTTACAAGGCCGGAGGACGGCCCGCTTTCAACCCGCGGCCCCGCCGATCGCTGTTGGGTCGGCCTGGCCGCGGCGCTGTCGTAAGTCAACATGATCACAGGCGGCCCGGGCCGCCTTTTCAGCACACATGAGTAACCAACCCGAACCGGGGTTTGACCTGGAGAACCTCCTGCTGCCTGCCTGGGCGCAACAACCGCCGGATACCAGTCGTTTTGCCCGTTACGAAGTCGAGGAAGGGGACCGTTCCCGCGGTCGCGGCGATCGCGGGCCGCGCTGGGGGGGGGGAGACCGTCGGGACCGTCCTCCTCGCCGGGAGGGCCGTCCCGGGGAGGGCCGCGGGCGTGGCGGAGGAGGGCCAGGATCGGAGGGGGGCCCGGGTCGGCGGCCGGGACCGCCGCGAGGGGGGCCGGGCCGGGGCGAAAGCGGGGGGTATGGGCGAGGGCGGCCCGGGGATCGGCGCGAGCAGGCGCCGCCGCCGCCGCCGCCGCTGGATCTGCAGGTATCGTTCGTGCCGGAGGAAAAAGGAGTGGAATCCCTGGCGCGCCAGATCCGGCTGACGGGGCGGGCCTATCCGCTGTTCGACGTGGCCCAACTGGTTCTCAAGCGCGCCGAACGCTTCGTCGTGGAAGTCGCGGTGAGGCGGGATGCCGAGGGCAAGGTGATGCAGCCGCTCTGGGTCTGCTCGATCGACGAGACGGTCTGGCTGAGTGCGGACGAGGCATTGCGTTACGTGTTGCGGAAGCATTTCGAGATGTTTTACCAGGCGGAACGGACCCCGACCGAGCCGCCCAAGGGGACCTACACGTTCGTGGCCCAATGCGGGTTGAGCGGCGTGGTCCTGGGGCCGCCCAACTATCACGATTACCAGAACAAACTGACCAAGCTCCATGCCGAGCGGTTCTCCCGGATGCCCTTCGACATGTTCAAGTCCCGCGTGCGCATCGTGCGCGATCCGGAGGTGGTCAAGAAGTGGATCGACGACCAGAGTTGGAAGACCGAGTACGTGTGTTTGAACGTGCCGGAGCCGTTGCGCCTGACCAGCCGGGAAGCCGTCGAGCAACACTTCCGCGAGGTCCACGCGCCCACCCTGATCCGCGAGGTCGACCGGGTCAGCTTGATCACGACGGTGAGCCGCGACCAGTCCTCGCCCCAACTGCTCACCTTCTTGCGGCGGAGCCTGGACGATCAGCGCAGGTTCCCGCTCCGGGTGGTGACGACCCTCAGCCAGCAGTTCGCCTCCCATGGCCTGCAGTTCTTCAAGGTCAACAAGACGGTCACGCATGTCGCGGTGGCGCGACCCCGCTATCTCGATCTCGAAACCACCCCGGTGTCGGATGGGGTCCGGAAGATCGTGGAATTCATCCATGGGCACCCAGGCTGCACGCGCCGCAAGCTCCTCGAAGCGGTCGCGCCGGCCCCAAACGTTCCGCCGGGCGCGCCCGCCGCCCCGGTTCCCCCGCCTCCGGCCGAGCCGCCTCCGGCCGCGCCGGCCGCCGCCGAACCGGTGCCGACCGAGCCAGCGGCCGCCGAGCCGAGCGCGGTTGCAGAGACAGAAGGTCAAGCCCCGGCACCCGCGGCCGAGGGGAGTCCCGCGGAGACTTCCGCGGCGGTCGAACCGGCGCCCCAGGCCCCTGCGCCCGCCCCCGCGCCCCAGCCCGTCCAGGACGAACCGACTCCCGAGCAAACGGCGGTCATTAGCGATCTCCACTGGCTGATCCACCAGGGGCACGTGATCGAGTTCGCCAAGGGGACGCTCGAGTTGGCGAAGAAGCCGACGCCGAAGCCCCCGAGGCCGGAGCCGAAACCCGCCGCGACCCCGGAGGCTGGCGTCGCCGAGGCGCCCACGGCCGGGGCAGCCGCCTCCGATCCGGCAGTGACGGGAGCAGGCGTCGAGAGTCCCGCGCTGCCGCCGTCCGAAGGCGAGGCCGTTCCCTCCGCCGAGCCCGCGGGTCCTGCGGGAAGTCCCGCCGGGACCCCCAGCCCCGGCGGACCGGAGGGTGGCACGCCCGAGGCGCCGGCCCCAATGGCCGAGGTCCCGCCGGCGTCGGTTGCGCCGGAAGCGGCGGTGCCGGCCCCGGAAACGTCGGCCGGGCCGGGGGCGGCGGAGGAACCGCCGAAGGATGCTCCTGCCGTCTAGGCCAGGCATGAAGCGGAAGGCCTACGCTCAGGCGGGCGTTGACATCGACCTGGGCAACCGGGTTAAAGCGACGCTCCCGCAATTGCTGGCCTCGACTCGTCGGCCTGGGGTGCTGGGCCAAGTGGGCGGGTTTGGAGGGCTCTTTGCGCTGGACCTACGGCGTTATCGGGCGCCCGTGCTGGTGTCGAGTGTGGACGGCGTGGGGACCAAGCTGAAGATCGCGTTCGCGCTGGACCGGCACGAGACCATTGGCCAGGACCTGGTCAACCATTGCGTGAACGACATCGCGGTGCTGGGAGCCGAGCCGTTGTTCTTCCTGGATTACCTGGGCACGGGCAAGCTGGAGCCGCAGGTGTTCACCGAAATCGTCCGTGGCTTCGCGCTCGCCTGCCGCGAGAACCGCTGCGCCTTGATCGGCGGCGAGACCGCCCAGATGCCGGGATTCTATCGGGATGGCGAATACGACGTCAGCGGGACCATCGTGGGGGTGGTCGACCGTTCCCGGATGTTGAACGGGCGCAAGGCGGTGCGGCGGGGGGACGCGGTCCTGGGGATTGCTTCCAGCGGGTTGCACACCAACGGCTATTCGCTGGCCCGACGGATTCTGCTCGAGCGACTGCGGCTGAAGCTCTCGGCGCGGTTGCCGGGGTTTGAAGGGACCCTGGGCGAGGAGTTGCTCAAGGTTCATGTGAGTTATGGGCCGGTGGTGCAGGCCTTGCTCAAACGGTTCAACCGGCCAACCTCCTCGCCCCCGGCGGCCGCTCCGATCAAGGCGTTCGCCCATATTACGGGAGGGGGGTTTGTGGACAACATCCCGCGGGTGTTGCCGCCGGCGTGTGACGTGGTGATCCGGCTTGGGTCGTGGGATCTCCTGCCCATCTTCCGTTTGTTGCAGGAGCGTGGCGGGGTGGATGAGGCCGAACTTTACCAGGTGTTTAACATGGGGATCGGCATGGTGGTGATCGTGCGGGGCGATCACGCGGACGCGGCGCGCAACGCGATCGAGAAGCTGGGGCACCGGGCATGGGTGATCGGGGAAGTCGTCAAGGGGACCGGGAGGGTAAAGTTGGCGCCTGGGGGCTGATCGCCGGTTCCGCTTCTCCCCGGCGCTCCACGGTTGCAACCTGGCTGGTCACGACCTGCTCGACCCCGGGTTGCGCGGGTGGGAGGCGGACGTGATCGAGGAGGAGGTGTCGGACAGACTGAGCCATGATGGCGGGCCGATGGTCCGGGGTGCGGAAGGCGAGGCGGACGTCTTCGAGCGAGAGGTGGTCCACATGCCGCGCGTAGACACCCCAGGCGGGAAGCGAGCGGGCGTCCACGCCCGGTCCCTTGACGTCCTGTCGCCCCTGTTCGGGGGTGCCGCCGCCCGTGAATTCGAGGGTGGCCTGCCGCAGGACGACGGTGCCGAGGGGCGCGTCCGCCCAGCTTTCGGCCGAGAAGGCGGCTCGGTAGATGCCGGTGGCGTGGAGGCCGCTGACGGTGACGCGTCCGACCGGGTTGCCCGGTTTGGTCCAGAGGGTGATGGGTGACGCGACGTCGTGCATCGTGTTGTCGGCCAGGACTACATCGTCCAGGGGGCCTTGCGTGGCGTCCCAGGCGCCCGGTTGCAGAATGATCCCTGAGAGCATGTTGGTGCGGCGGCGTTCGCCGGAGGTGCGGTGGGGTTGTTCGCCGGGCCCGTAGAAGAGGTTGCGGTCGATCCGCAGCCGCGTGGCGGGGCCGATCAGGCGGATCCCGTTGCAGGAGGAGTTGATGACGCAGTTGGCGATCAACGTGTTATCCCAATAGCGGCCCGCGATGGCGTCGTCCCCGGTGAAGAAACGGCATCCTTCGATCCGCACGTTATGGCACCAACGGTCAGGGGCGCCCCGCCAGTGGACTCCATCCCACCCTCCGATGAAGGTCACGTGACGGATGTCGACGTCATCGCTGACCAGGAAGAACACGGCGTAATTGGCCGAGTCGAGGAAGGTGAGGTCGCGCACGGTGAAGCGGCGACAGTTCACGAAGACGAGGGTGTGCGGCCCGCGCATGCGTTCTTCACCGGTGGGGTCGAACACCTTGTGCCCGTCGATGGTGCCGGGGCCGGCGAGGGTGACATCCTCGAGATCCTGGCCGACCAGGAGTCCGCGGTGCCACTTCCCCCATTTGGCTTCGGGCAGGTTGGCCGGGGGAGTGGGCTGGCGGTAGTCGGCGAGGTTCGTGGTGCCGAGCAGGACGGCCCCGGCCTCCAGATAGAGAGTGATGCCCGAGCGCAGGTGAAGGGTCCCGATGCGATACCGACCGGGGGGCACACGCACCTGGCTGCCGCGGCGGTTCCCGGCGGCGTCCAAGGCGGCCTGGAGGGCGGCAGTGTCGCAGGTCACGCCGTCCCCCGCGGCCCCCAGTTCGCGCACATCATAGGTGGTCGGGGCTGGAGGAGCAGCGGAGGCGGTGGGTTCGGCGGCGGCGGACCGTGGCCAAACCGCCGGGCCGGCGAGCGCCAGGGTGAGGAGCCAGCCTGCCATCCGCCGCCAGCCAGCATCGAGGGGAGAGGGTGAAGGAGGAGAGGAGTTCATGAACGGGGTGCGGTTGAACGCAGGGGGGATTCTGCATCGAGAGGCCGCCCCGGCCGGCGCGCACTGAGCACCACGAGCGCGGTAAGGCCCAAGGCGCAGGCGAAGAAGATCAATGCGCTCGGGGTGCGGGCCGTCCACTTCGCCCAGGGCCAAGGGAAGCGGAAGAAGGCGAAGTTCAGGCCCAGGTAAAGCCAGGCGGAGAAGAGAAGGGCATGCCGGGCGAAATCCTGGCCGGTTTGGCCGGCGCGGGCCCGGGCGACAGACCAGGCCAGCATGGCGATCGAGGCCCCCACCGGGAGCACGCCGCAGACCGTGACGGCCAGCCAGGGGGCCAGGGCGGCTTGCTCGAACCCGAGGCTCCGGATCGTCTTGCCGGCGATGGGGAGCAGGGTGAGCGGAAACACGACCAGGAACCGCCACCAGCGGCCGGACGCCACCATGATCATGGGGAGCAACCCGAGGGCCAAGCCGAGGTCGAAGAACCGATCCACCCAACCTACCGCGGCGAATTCCACCGTGACCAGGATGGCGAGGAACGGCGGCAGCAGGGCGAGATCCACCGCCCCCGGGAGCAGGTCGGATGGGTCGTCCTCGGCCGGACGGATCCGCGCCCGACACCACCATGCTCCCCATCCGAGGGCCGCACCCATGACCGCCCCGAACGTGATTTCCATCATGTTCCACCAATTGATGACCGGCGCCGCGCGGGCGAGGAAGCCGGCGCGGAAGAACTCCGGATGCCAGGCGTGCCAGGCTTGGAGGGACTGGCCCAGGGGAAATCCAACGGCCCCGCCGAGCAGGCCCCACCCGGCCAGGCGCCAGGCCAGTCGATCTTGCTTGCGCCATGTCACCCAGGCGATCAGTCCAGCCAGCGCCAGCAAGAGTCCTCCCCAACATTCAGGTCTGGGCTGGAGGGTGGCGTAGGGTTGCCACTGCCAACTGGCCGAGAAATAAACCGCGGGCAGCACTTTCCTGCCCGGATCGAAGGGCTCGTTCAGCAGTCGGTGCCCCAGCCAATACAACGCCAGGGCCAAGCCCATCATGATCGCCAAATCCCGCCCGCCGTAGCGGCGCCCGCCCCATCCCATCCCCAGGAAAAGGCCCGCCCAGCCGATCCAGACCCCGCCTTTGACGGCCAGTCCCAACATGCCCCAGCGCCAGGCCGCTTGATTCCCAATCAACCCGGCGTCCTGGGTCAGCCCAATCGTCTGCCCATACGTCATCGACCCTCCGAAGCCCATGGCCAGCGTTCCCCAGGCCACCACGCGCGCAGCGGCCGAGGCGCTCACCGGCCGACCGAGAAAAAGCACCAGGACCAACGACACCAGCAGGCCGGCGATCATGGCGCCGGTCTCGTGCCCGTACTGACCGCGGATTCCCCACCCCATCCCCCCAGCCATGGCCCCGCCCAGCACCAACCCCCACCAGGGAGGGTCGGCCGGGGGCAAGGCGGGGGAGGCGGGGGCAAGCGAAGCGGCGGCAGATCCCATACCCGGCGAGTTCACTGCATCCGGACGAACTCGACCTCGTAGGTTTCTCCGAGGGCCGCCTGGAAATAGGAACCGGTCAGGCGGTCCTTCCTGGGATCGAAGGCGAGGGTGTAGAGGCAGCCTGGATAATTGTGGTCCTGGAGCTCGACGAACACCTTGATGACCTGGTTTTCCCACAGCGACCGCGCCTGGGCGATGTGGATCGCATTGGGATTGAAGTAGGCGGCTTGCAGTTTGCCTTCCGCGTCCACCGATCGAATCTCCAGCACGTAGCCGCCGTCCTCCCGCACCCACTTCCCGATCAACGAGCGGAAGGCGGGATTGGAGTTGGTGCCGGCGGCGACCGCGGGGGTGACGGCGGCGGTCGACGCGTCGGGGGAGGGATCGGCGCTGGGGGGACGGGAGGGACGGAACACGACCGCCGCCCCGACTGCGACGACCACGATGAGCAGCCAAATGGGCCACGGCGGCCCCCCGGACGGGGTGGAAGGCGGTCTTGGATGCGACGCGGCCATGCGACGGAACGTGCAACGAGCCTACGCCAACCCAAGTCGGCGTTCAACTGCAAAAGCCCCACCCGGATCCTCCCGTCGGTGTCCTCAAGGGTGACCGATCCACGGCTCCTCCCCGCGGGACAGGGTGGCAACAGGGTGACAGGTTCGGGGTGGAAACAGGGTGACAGGTTCGGGGTGACGACAGGGTGACAGGTTCGGGGAAAGGACTGCAGCGGTGCATCCCGAGGTTGTCGGTGGCTGGGTCGGAGCGCCGCCCTCCTGGCGGGCAGTCCATCGAGCCGGCAAGGGCGTACGAGACCCCGGTCCGCCGGCAGCCTCGCCCCCCCGACGGTGACCGGGGCCGGGTTCACGGGCAGCATTTCCGGCTCGAAGGCCTGCCGGGTCAGGCCAGGAGGGTCTCCCGCCGGGGCTGGCAACGGTCGCACCAGACCGTGGTGCGCCCCCCCACGGTCGCGCGCCCGAGGGGGCGGCGGTGCTTGGGACAGCGTCCCCCACGATGCCAGCGGTGCAGGAAGAGCCAGTGCCGGGGAGGATCGCCGAACGCGGGGGCGACGTAACGGAGGGCGCCACGGGTGACGAACCGGATGCATCGCCACAGCTCGGCGGCCTCGGACGCCGCCAGCGAACCGGCCATGCGCTGGGGATGGAGGCCGGCGCGCCAGAGGATTTCGTCCGCCATCCAATTGCCGAGGCCGGGAAAACGGTTCTGATCGAGGAGCACCGCCTTGATTGGGGCGCGGCGATGGCGGGCGAGCCACTCGCGAACCAGCGCCGGGGTGAACCCGCGGGAAATCAGCGGCGGCGGCAGTTCCCGCCACCACCGTGGATCGCCCGGCCCTTCGTCGAAGCGGATTCGGCCAAACTGCCGCGGATCGCTGAACACCAAGGCGCGCCGGGCCTGGAACAGCACCAGATGATCGTGACGCGCGGGGTCGTAGCCCGGCCCGTGGACCGACAGGGAGCCGGTCATGCCGAGATGGACGCCGAGGGACAGTTCGCGGTCGAACCGGAAGAGCATCTGCTTGCCGTGCGCGGAGGAGGCATGCAGGAGCCGTCCGCACAGCAGCGTGGTCAAACGCTGGCCTTCCACGCCGCGGAGGACGCGAGCCTGGGTTCGAACGAAGACGCGGCGGATGCGCTCGCCCATGCCGGCGTCCCATTGGCGGCGGTAGTATTCGACCTCAGCGAGTTCGGGCATGCGGCGGTTCGCTCAAGAATCGAGTGCCTCCCGGACTTTGAGGCCAAGGGCATGGGGCGAATAGGGCTTGGGAATGAAATGCACGCCAGGGTCCAGCACACCTTGCGGCGCGATCACATTCGCGGTGTAGCCCGAGGAGAAGAGGCGTTTGATGTGCGGACGCTGCGCGAGGATGTTCCGGGCCAGCTCGCGCCCGTTCATCTCCGGCATGACCACGTCGGTCAGCAGCAAATCGATCCGGCCGGCGTGCTCGCGAGCCAACCGGATGGCCTCGCTTGGCGTGCGGGCCGTCAGCACCGTGTAGCCCAAGGCTTCGAGCACGCGCTGACTCAGACGCAGGATCGCGGGTTCGTCCTCCACCAAGAGAATGGTCTCGTTGCCGTGCCCGGTCTCCCGCGGCTGGGGATCCGCCTCCCCCTCCGGGGTCGGATCCGCATGCCGCGGCAGGTAGATCTGGAAGGTCGTCCCCCGGCCCGGCTCGCTGTCCACCTGGACGAAGCCATGGTTCTGCTTGACCACGCCATAGACGGTGGGCAGGCCCAGGCCGGTTCCCTTGCCGACGTCCTTGGTGGTGAAGAAGGGCTCAAAGAGATGCAAGCGCGTCTCGGGGTCCATCCCGCAACCGTTGTCGCTCACGGAGAGCCGCACGTAATCGCCGGGAACGACGCCTTCCTGCTGGGCGCAGGAGACGTCGTCGAGGACGACACGGCCGGTCTCGATGATGACCCGGCCCACGCCGTCAATGGCGTCCCGGGCGTTGACACAGAGGTTGGCCAGGATTTGGTCGACCTGGCTGGGGTCCAATCGCACCGGCCACAGGTCGCGGCCCGGCCGCCAAACCAATTCGATATCCTCGCCGATGAGCCGTCCCAACATCCTCAGCATCCCCTCGATAGTCTCGTTGAGGTTGAGCACCTTGGGCGCAATGGTCTGCTTGCGTGCAAAGGCCAGCAGTTGGCGGGTGAGATCCGCCGAACGCTGCGCGCAACCCCGAATCTCCAGCAGGTGCTCGTGCACGGGGCTGTCCGGGGGGAGGTTCTGCAGGGCCAGATCGGCATGGCCAAGAATCGCCTGGAGCATGTTGTTGAAATCGTGCGCGACACCCCCGGCCAAGCGACCGACCGATTCCATTTTCTGCGCATGGGCGAGCTGGACCTGCAGCTTCTCCCGTTCCGCCTCGGCCCGCTGGCGATCCGCGACCTCCCGCTCCAGCGCCGCCACATGACGCTGACCCGCCCCGTAAAGCTGAGAGTTGACCACCGCCAGGGCGGCCAGGTTGGCCAGAGCCCGAGCCAGGTCGATCAGATCCTCGGTCACCGGCCAGGGAGCACCCACGGCGCCGACGATCAGCGTCCCCAAGGTCTGCTCGCCCGCGACGAGCGGCAGGAAGATCAGCGTGCGCAGCCCGCGCGCGTCGTTGATCGTCCGCTCCGCGGCGGTCAACTCGGCCGTGGCCGTGTCGGGCAACACCACCGCGCGCCCCGTGGCCAGGGCTTGTTGAATACGAGGATGATCCGTCAGGGGACAGCGGCGAAAGCACTCCGGGAACTCTGGGGGCAAGGGCGGCGTGGTCGCCGACAACCGCAGCCATTCTCCCTCCAATAAGTAGATCGCCGCGCTCCCCCACCCCAAAAGCCGGCTCGCGCCATCCGTCCCCGCTTGCAGCACGGTCGTCAGATCAAGCGTGCCCGCCAACGTTTTGCTGACCTCCAGGAGCCGCCCCAAATCCTCCCCGCGCTGACGCCAAGCCTCCTCCGCGCGCTTGCGCTCGGTAATGTCCAGAGCCAGCGTCCGATAGCGGAGTTCGCTCTCGCGCAGCGCCGCCTCCACCCGTTCGCGTTCCCCCTTCCCCAGCCGGCCGTCGCCCTCGCCTCCGGACGCGCCGTTGCCGGCCGGTTCGGCCGGGGCCGGACCGGACCGAGCCTCCTCGCCTTCGATCGCCTTCCGCTCTTCCAATCGCTCGCGTTCAGAGTCTTGCTGGGTCATACGGCACCCGCTGGGCTCAAGGGTTCACGACTCCGGCCGGACGCCGTCCCCGCCTGCGCCCACCGCACCCCGGAGGGTATGGTCCCGCCCTTCCCAGCGGTCTATCGCCTCGATCCAGAGGGCGAACCCGCCAGTCCGAGCACCCCCGGCCAAGCGGCGAGTCCCGGCGCGGTCTGCCCGGAGGAGAGGAGAATACACTCGCACGGCGCCTTGCATACGGAGGGTCGCGGGACCAGACCCTACAAGAGTTCCCAGGAGGCGAGCAACAAAATCGCAGCCATCCGGGCTGGCCCATGAACCTGTTTCCGGTCACCGCCGGAGGGGCGGGGCTCCCGACCAGCCGAAAGAACGCTTGACCCCCCCTGTAATCAGGCTAAATGAATGCCGTCACGAGCGAAACCGTCCTTATGGTCGCCCGCTCCTGGCGCGCCGAAAACGAACGACTATGAACACTTGCCGAATCGCCGTCCTCCGACGCCTGCTCCTGGCCTGCGTCCTGTCCCTCAGCCTCCTGCTCCAGGCCGCGGAGCCAAAGAAAGTCCTGGTTGTCACCGTGACCAAGGGGTTCCGTCACAGTTCCATCCCCACGGCGGAGAAGGTGATCGCCAACCTCGCCGCATCCAGTGGTGCCTTCACCGTCGACTACGCGCGGGTCGAGCCCAACAGTCCCGAGTTCAAAGGCCCCGACGGCAAGGTCGACAACGCTAAAGTGAATGCCGCCATCGACGCCGTGCTGGCCGAGAAGATGAGCCCGGCCGCCCTCCAGAAACTCGACGGGATCATCTTTGCCAACACCACGGGCGACCTCCCCCTCCCCGACCGCGAAGCCTTCCTCGCTTGGCTGAAGTCCGGCAAGGCCTTCGTGGGCATGCACTCGTGCAGCGACACCTTCCACGGATGGCCCCCCTTCATCCAGATGCTCGGCGGCGAATTCCAAACCCACGGCGCCCAGGTCGGCGTCGAGTGCCTGATCGAAGATCGCCAACACCCGTCCACCAAGCACTTCGGCCCTTCCTTCGTGATCCCCCAGGAGGAGATCTACCTGCTTAAGAACTACAACCCCGCCAACCATCGCAACCTCCTCTCCCTGGACAAACACCCCAACAACAAGACCCCTGGCCACTACGGCATCTCCTGGTGCCGCGCCTACGGCGAAGGACGCGTCTTCTACACGTCCCTCGGGCATCGCGAGGACATCTGGGATGCCGACACCCCTCCCGGCATGGAGCGGAAGAACCCCCGCGAAGTCAGCCTTGCCTTCCAAAAGCACATCCTGGGCGGGATCAAGTGGGCCCTCGGCCTCGAACCGGGTTCCGCCGAACCGCTGCAGAAATAGCCCCGCCCAACCCGTTCCTTTACCGCCCAGCGCATGAACCCTCCCATCCCCCACTCCGACCTCAACCGCCGCGACTTCCTCCGCGGCAGTTCCTTCGCTTCCCTCATGATGCTGATGGGGGGCGTGCCCATCGCCGCCAAAGCGGAGGCCGACGCGGATGCCCCGACCCAGTACAAAGCCGAAGGCGCCCCGCTCAAACTTGCCCTCATCGGCTGCGGTCCCTGGGGACGCGAACTCCTCAAAGCCGCCTCCCGCCTCCCCAAGGCGCCGGTCCTCGGCATCTGTGACAATTACGAACGCATTATCCGCCGAGCCAAGGAGTTCGCCCCGGAGGCCGAGACCTTCACCGACTACCGCCAGCTCCTGGCCAAGAAGGAAATCGAAGGCGTGCTCATCGCCACCCCCACCCATACCCACCGCGAAATCGTCGAGGCCGCCCTCAAGGCCGGCAAGCACGTTTACTGCGAAATGCCCCTGGCTCACACGGTCGAGGACGCCAAGGCCATCGCCCTCGCCGCCCAATCCTCCCCCAAACTCAACTTCCACGCCGGCCTCCAATACCGGTCCGACCCCCAACTCAAATACCTCTCCGCCTTCGTCCGCAGCGGCGTCCTCGGCAAGAACGTCCGCGGCCGCGGCCAATGGCACAAGAAACAATCCTGGCGCGCCACCGCCGCCGACGCCGATCGGGAAAAGGAACTCAACTGGCGCCTCGACGCCTCGCTCTCGCCGGGCCTCCTCGGTGAAGTCGGCGTCCACCAAATCGACCTCGCCATGTGGTTCCTCGGCGGACGCCCCCGCGCCGTCGTCGCCGCGGGCGGAATCTCCCTCTATGACGACGGCCGCGATGTGCCGGACAACGTCGAAGCCGTCTTGGAGTTCCCGGGCGGAGCCCTTTACAGTCAAGCCTGCACCCTCGGCAATTCGTTCGACGCCACCTACGACACGTTCATGGGCGAGTTCAGCACCATCATGGTCCGGGAACGCCGGGCCTGGATGTTCAAGGAAGCCGACGCCCCTCAACTCGGCTGGGAGGTCTACGCCAAGCGCGACCAGTTCTTCAAGGAAAGCGGCATCGTCCTGGGCGCCAACACCACCAAGCTCGCCGCCCAAGGCGAAAAGGCCTCGCAAGATGCCAATGCGGTCGACGACAAGGGCCAAATGTTCTACGCCGTCGAGTCCTTCGTCACCAACAGCCACCTCGTCCAAACCGCCGTGGCCGATTTCTCGGAGAATTTCGATCCCGAGGACCTGGACGGCCTCAAGAGCTACCTCGCGGAGGGCCTGGCCAAGAGTCGCCTCCCCTATGGCGGCTTCCAGGAAGGCTACGAAGCCACGGTGGCGGCCCTCAAAGCCAACGAAGCCCTCACCTCCAAAAAGCGCGTCACCATCGAAAAAGCACTCTTCCAACTCTAGGCCGCTTCCTCGAATGTCCCCTCCCTCACCGCCGTCGAACCAACCAAAAGATCCCTAAGCCCAGAACATGAAATCCCTCCTGAACCTCAAGTCCACCGTCGCCACGCTCGCCCTCCTCGTCACCCTCGCCGCCCAGGCGCAGGATTGGAACGAGTTCAAAGCCCAACCGGCGAGCTCCGTCAAAATCGAAGGCACCTCCACCATCCATGACTGGATCATGGAAGGCAACATCATCGGCGGGGCGGTCAAATTCAAAACCGACCTCCTCTTCGATGCCTCCACCAAGGCCGGCAAGGTCGACGCCGAAGGCCAGGTGAATATGCCCGTCCGCTCCATGAAAAGCGGCAAGGCCACCATGGACGAAATCATGCAGGAGGCCATGAAGGAAAAGGAACACCCCAAGATCGAATTCAAACTGACCGAACTCGTCATCAAAGAACTCCCCGCCGGCGGCACCGGCCCCTTCATCTGCGAAGCCACCGGCGACCTCTCCATGTCGGGCAAGACCAACAAAATCACCCTGCCGGTCGAGATCGTGAAGATCAACCCCGTCCGCCTCGAGATCCGGGGCAAGAAACCCCTCAAGATGACCGACTACGGCATCACCCCGCCCGCCCCCAGCATCGCCGGCGGCCTCATCAAAACCGGCGACGAAGTCACCATCTCCTTCGTCTGGAAAGTCGCCATCCCCGTCAAACGATCCTAATCCGTCCCCCCCTCAAGGCGGCGGCTTAGCCCGCCGCCTTTTTTTTTGCCCGCCTACCGCCACGTGCGCAGATCGCCTGCGGCCGCCGGGCGGAGCCGCCCGAGGAGCCGGTGACGCGCCCAACTGATCAGCCCAATGCTCCAGACCAGGCCGACGAAGGGCCTGGACCCGGCCGCCAGCCACACCCACCACGGAGCCGACGACGTTAAGCTCGTGGGGATCCCGCCGAACAGGAGCAAGGCCCCCGCCGCCGTCCCCAACACCCACGGCCCCGCCAGCACGAGCGCCACCGTTCCCCCCACCGCGTGCCCCAACGACCGGGTCGCCACAGCCAGCCAACTTGCCACCCAGCAGGCGGCGATCATCGCCGCCGCTTGGGAGAGCACCGACGGCAGTTGCAGCAAGAGCAAATAGGCCCAGGGCGGCGAACCGGGACCGCCCGCCAGGCTCATCCACATCAGGAAATAAAGGCCACCCGGCAGGAGTAAACCCAGGGCCAGAGGCCAGCGAAGACACCGCCACAAGGAAGCCCAGTGCCGGTGCACCAGGTCGTTGACGTCAACCGGCGTGCAAAGCAGCAACTCGAGTGCGCCCGAGCCTCGCGCCCCTGCCCACGGACGCCCCGCCACATACGCCAACAAGGCCAGGCTGCCGATCCCCGCCCCTACCCCCATGAACGACACCATCCCCCCCACCCCCATCGCCGGCCCCACCCAGCGAAAGACAACCTGCGAGGCCAACATCATCGCGACCGGCAGGAGCACCGCCACCCAAATCAACGCCCGCCCCACCCGCGGAATCTCCCACCCACCCCGCGACGCCGACCTCCCCGCCGGCGCGGGCCGGGCATGCATCCGCGAGGGGATGCGATACCCCCAACCCGATTTCGCCCCCGGGTCCGCCTCAGGCCGCACCCCCGGCCCCGGCTCATCCCCAAGTTCCCTCCAGCTCCGCTGGGTCTCGCGCCCGGCCAGATATAGCAGCAACCCAATCAAACCCACCAAGAGCGCCTGCGTCGTCCAGAACCGCGCGGGATCGGCACGATAATGCCCGTCCGCCGCCAAGATCACCCCCAGCGCCGGACTCAGCCCCGGCCACCCCGGCCGCAGCGCCGCCAACAACGACGGAAGGACCAGCCAGCCAGCCAATAGCCCGGTCACCGCCAGCAACGCCTTCATCAGGTCCCGACTCCGCGCGCTCACCCATATCCCCGCGGCGGCGGCCCCGAGCAAGGTCGTCACCAGCGCCAACTGCGTCCGCCAAAACTCCCCGGCCGTCACCCCGCCCGCCACCAGCGGAATGCCCAACACCGGAAACACCGCCAGCAACCCGTAGCACGACTGCAACGACGACGCCGTCAGCTTCCCCATGACCACGTCCAACCCGCCCAGCCGGGTCAGGAACAACAGCCCCAGCGTCCCCTCCCGCCGCTCGCCGCTGATCGTGTCCACCGTCTGCCGCGCCCCCTCGACCAGGCAAAACCCGAAACACAACCACGTGAGCGCCCCGAAGATCATCGCGCCAATCTGGCTCGAACCGGTCGCAAGGTTCGACCCGATCCAACGGCACGTCGTGAGCGTCGCCAACGCCGCCACCCCCACCCTGATCCACACCGTCGCCCGCCGCCGCGCGCGCACGCGCAACTCGCGCTCCATAATGCCCAGGGCGTGGATCATCGGTCGTCCCCCCCTCTCTACCCCAACCACCCCGCCCGCTCCAGCCTCTTTCCGATCTCCGTTTGCGCGCCCGCCCCCCGTGGGTTACCCATCCCTTCATGCAGCGCAGCCCGTTCGCTGACGACATCCTCATCCTCGCCGCGCATGGCACCACGCAAAACGACGGGGCCGCCACCGCCGCCTGGCAGCACGCCGCCACCCTCCGGCAACGGCACCTCTTCGCTGCCGTCCACGTCGGCTTCTGGAAACAGGAACCCGGCTTGCTCGCCGCGGTCGCCGCCGCCCAGAGCCCGCGCGTCTTCATCGTCCCCCTCTTCCTCAGCGAAGGGTACTTCGCCGAACGCGCCCTGCCCCAGGCCCTGGGCTTGCGCGACGAACTTGAAGCGGCCTGGTCCCGGCTCCGGGTGGAGCCGACGCGCACGCTCCATTATGCGCGGCCCGTGGGGACCCACCCGCGTATGACCGAGGTGATCCTGGCCCGGGCCCGGGAGGTCGTGGCCGGTCACCCCTTTCCCGCCGCCCCACCGCCCCGCGAGGTCACCCTGTTCGTGGCTGGTCACGGCACCGATCGCGACCCCAATTCCCGGCGCAGCGTCGAAGCCCATGCCGAGTCGATCCGCGCGCGGCAGCTCTACGCCAACGTGCACGCCGTGTTCATGGAGGAAAACCCCCGCATCGCCGACTGTCACGCGCTGGCAACCACCTGCCCCGTGGTCGTCGTCCCCTTCTTCATGAGCGACGGCCTCCACGTGGTCGAAGATATCCCGGTCCTCCTCGGGGAATCCGCCGCCGCCGTGCGCCAACGATTGGCGGCCGGCCGTCCCACTTGGCGCAACCCCTCCGAGCGCCGGGGCCATCGCATCTGGTACGCCCGCGCCGTCGGCACCGACCCTGGACTTGCCGATGTCATCCTCGAACGCGTGCGAGAAGCCGCCCAGGACGGGACCGGATCGCCGCCGTGAGCTCGAACGGCCGTGAGATCGAACGGGCTTGCCAAAGGCCGCCGCCTGCGGCCGAATAATCCCATCATGCACGCCCTCTCGCTGCCTCCCCAGGTCGCCCTCCACGTCCTCGCCCCTCTCTGCGCGGCCGCGCTCCTGCTCGGGCCCGGGCTGATCCCCGCGGCCTCGGCTCAGGCCCGCTACGAGGCGCGTTGGGAATCCCTCGACCGGCGGCCCACCCCGGAGTGGTTCCACGACGCCAAGTTCGGCATCTTCATCCATTGGGGCGTCTACTCGGTGCCCGGCTGGGGCGCGCCCCAACAATACGCGGAATGGTATTGGCACAACATGGCCAACAAGAAGCCCGACAACGTGTGGTGGCAGTTCCACCAGAAGAACTATGGGGCCGACATGGACTACCCGCAGTTCGCCCCCATGTTTCGGGCGGAACTCTTCGACCCGAAACAGTGGGCCGATCTGTTCGTCCGCTCCGGGGCCAAATACGTGGTCCCCACCTCCAAACACCACGAGGGCTTCGCCCTCTGGCCCAGCGCGGAGGCCAGCCGCACCTGGAACCGCCCCTGGAACGCCATGGAAATCGGCCCCCGCCGCGACCTGTTGGGCGAACTCGGCGAGGCCTGCCGCCAACGCGGCCTCAAATACGGCTTCTACTACTCCCTCTACGAATGGTTCAACCCCCTCTGGCTCGCCGACCGCCAACGCTACGTCGCCGAACACATGATCCCCCAGTTCAAGGACGTCGTCTCCCGCTACCGCCCCTCCATCATCTTCGCCGACGGCGAATGGGACCTCCCCAGCGCCGACTGGCACAGCGAAGAACTCCTCGCCTGGCTCTTCAACGAGTCCCCCTGCCGCGACGACGTCGTCATCAACGACCGCTGGGGCAAGGACTGCCGCCATCGCCACGGCGGCTACTTCACCACCGAATACGGCGCCGGCCTCAAAGACGACTCCCACGCCTGGGAGGAAAGCCGCGGCATGGCCTGGTCCTACGGCTATAACCGCGCCGAAACCATCGACGACTACAAACCCGCCCGCGACCTGATCCTCACCCTCATCGACCTCGTCAGCCGCGGCGGCAACCTCCTCCTCGATATCGGCCCCACCGGCGACGGCCGGATCCCCGTCATCATGCAGCAGCGCTTGCTCGAAATCGGCGACTGGCTGCGCGTGAACGGGGAGGCCATCCATGGCTCCCGCCACGCCGGGCGCGATTGCCAATGGAGCCCCGGCAAACGGCCCGGCCAGGAATACGGCGAGTTCAAAGTCAACTACGACCTCCTCAGCCAAATCGGCCAGAAACCCAAAAACGGAATCGCCGTCAAACAGGCCTTCTTCACCAAAAAGCCCGGCGCCCTCTACGCCATCACCCCAGGCTGGCCAGGCCCCGAACTCGTCCTCCGCGACCTCAAAGTCCCCTCCCCAGTCGTCGTCACCATGCTCGGCCTCGACCAACCCCTCCCCGCCCAGGTCCGTGGCAACACCCTCACCATCCAAACCCCCACCTTCGAGCCCGACGCCGCCCCCTGCCGACACGCCTTCACCTTCAAAATCCAAGGCGCCGAGCTGCTGCCGGAACCGCCCAACCCATAGCCCGCCCCCCCAACCGGCACCGCCCGCCCCTGACCTCCTCCAAGGGAAACCAGGGCGACATCAGACCCTTCATGGAGAGCTTCCACGTCGAACGAACCGACGCGCATGGGGACCATGAACCTGAAATGCGCAAGTGCTTGGAAATCAACGAACGCATGTTCCGGTTCATGGAGCGTTAGATAGGGTGACAGGTTCACCTCCATGGCGCACTCCAAAAGCCTCGCCTCACCCCAGCGGTGACCCGGTCGCGTCAGCGTCGTGGAGTGCGGCGGTGCTCCGCCGCTTTCGATTCGGGCGCGGCACCACGCCGACCGAACCGGCCAAGTCAGTCCCCCGAAATCCA
>CAZVRY010000006.1:0-76922 GCA_964629545.1 uncultured Verrucomicrobiota bacterium
GGGGGGGGGGGGGGGGGGGGGGGGGGGGGGGGGGGGCGGGGGGGGGGGCGGGGGGAGCCCGATGATCGGCAGCGGCTGCGTCGGTTTTGGGAGGTGCACCGGGCGGGGATGGATGCGATGAAGGTGGAGGGGGACAATCGGAAGGCGGTCGGGTTGTTTCGCGAGGCGATCGCGTTGAATCCGAAGCATGAGGATGCGCGCTATTATTTGGGGTTGTGTTTGGCCAGCCAGGGGGACACGGCGGGGGCGTTGGCGGCGTTGGAGGGGCTGCAGCGGTTGAATCCGCAGAGCCATCGTGCCTGGCAGCAGTGGGGCGTGCTGCGGGCGCTGTTTGCGGAGGCGGAGGCGGACTTGGCGGCGGCGGAGGGGGCGTTGCAGCGTGCCCAGGCGATCAATCCGGAGGAGACGGGGGCGTTGCTGGTGTTGGGGGAGGTGGCGTTGTTGCGCGGGGAGTTGGCGTTGGCGGCCGAGCGGTTGGCCGCGGCGACGCACACGAATCCGCGGGCGGCGGGCGGGTTCTTTTTGCGGGGGTATGTGGCGTGGAAGCGGGGGGACGAGGACGGGGCAAGGAAAATGTTGGAGCAGACGCGGGTGGCGTTGGGGCCGGACTGGCAGCCGCAGGGGGGGACCAGCGAGGGGGACGTGCGCCACAAACAGCATGTGGAAAAGACGCCGCTGGTGGGGTATTGGGAAGCGTGGGACGGCCGGAGCGAGCCGGGGGTGGCCTATCAGGCCTTGGACCGGCGGCTGGCCCGTCCGCAACCGTAGCATGGTGCAGATCTGTCATCTCTTCGTTTCGCCCGGGCACAATTATGTGGGCCATCATGGGATGGCGGCGGGCGAGCATGCGGTGGTGGAGGTGGATCAGCTCGAGTGCGTGGCGGGTCAGGGCGTTCGGGGCGACCGGTTTTTCGGGCATCGACCGGATTTCAAGGGGCAGATCACCTTTTTTGCGATGGAGGTGATCGAGGCGTTGCGCGAGGGGCTGGGGCTGGGGGAGGCGCGGCCGGAGCGGACGCGTCGCAACGTGGTGACGCGGGGGGCGGATCTGAACGCGTGGGTGGGGGTCGAGTTCGAGGTCCAAGGGGTTCGGTTTGTGGGGACGGAGGAATGCCGGCCCTGTTATTGGATGAACGAGGCGTTCCGGGACGAGCGCGTGGAGGCGTGGTTGCAGGGCCGCGGGGGCCTGCGGGCGCGGATTCTCACGAGCGGATTCCTGCGGCGGGACGCATGAAGGTGAGCGGTCTGGTTTTGGCGGGCGGGGCCTCGCGGCGGATGGGGCGGGACAAGGCCTGGCTCGAGTGGGAGGGACGTCCGTTGGTGGAGCGGGCGGTCGCGGTGCTGCGCCAGAGCGGGATCGAGGAGGTGTTCATCTCGGGGCGCGCGGACGCGGACTACGGCGGGTTGGGTTGCCCGGTGTTGCTTGACGCGGCGCCGGGGCAGGGTCCGCTGGGCGGGATCGTGCGGGGGTTGCAGGAGTGTGGGGCCCCGCTGGTGTTGGTGTTGGCGGTGGACTTGCCGAGGATGGTTCCGGAGGTGTTGCGGGGGTTGTTAGCTCACGTGGAGGGGGGCGTGGGCGTGGTGCCGGTGCGGGAGGGCGAACTCGAGCCTTTGGCCGCGGTGTATCCCGAGGCGTGCGCGGAACTGGCGGCGGGGCGTCTTCGGCGCGGGGAACGGTCGGTGCGGGGATTCGCGGAGGCGTGTGGGCAGGCGGGAGCGATTCGGCAGTGGGTGGTGCCGGCGGGGCTGGGGGGGGCGTTTGCGAACTGGAACCGGCCGGGGGATTTGGGAGATCGGAGATAGGGGATCGGAGATCGGAGATGGGAGATCGGAGATCGGAGATGGGAGATCGGAGATCGGGGATGGGGGATGGGGGATCGGAGATGGGAGATGGGAGGGGGACGAGGTTCAGGCGGGTATCCAGGAAGGCGGCGAGGGTTGGCTTCTCTCACCGCCCGGGGACTGAGGGAATGGGCGTGCTTTCGTTCAAGCGCGGAGGACGACGGGCGGCATGGAGTGGGCCTGACACATGGCGATGGCTTCCGCTCCGGAGCGGAAGGCGGAGGAGGCGTGGAGGACGTAGCGGAACTCGTAGCGTCCGCCGCAGGTCAGGCGGAAGTTGGTGTCCCATTTGTTGTTGGTGAGCCAGGAGTAGAGGGGGCCGGTTGGCTCGATCGTGGTGGAGTAGTTCCACAGCCGGATCTTGCCGAGGTGGACGAGGGGCGCGTCGAGGGTGGTCCAGGCGACGCCTCCCTGCGGTCCGACGAGGGCGGCCCCGGCCTGGAGGCAGTAGTAGTCGCAGCAGGCGCCGGGGAGTTGGTCCAGACCCGGTCGGATGGTCGCCCCCGGTTTGTCGAGGTGCCAGATACCGTCTTCGAGATCGAAGGGGAACAGCACGTAGAGCCCCTCCGGATCGGTCACGTCGGTTTTCACGACGCGGGCGGTCACTTCGATCTGGGGGAGATCGTGGTAGAACGTGACCTGCAACGCGTAGCCGTTCGTGCCCGGGACGTCATAGGCCATTTCCCACCGCTCGCAGACGGCGCCGGCGCTCACGCGCTTCACCCCGGTGCAGCGGCCCACGGTGATCTCGTCTTGGGGGATCGTTCGAGCGCTGTAGCCGAAGCCGGCGGCGGCTCCGCGGTTGCCCCGGGGAAAGATTTGATAGACCGGACAACCGAGTCCGCCGTGGCCGGTGCGGAGCAGGTCCCGGCCGGTGGCAAGGTCGATGAGGCTGTGGAACCCGCGCGCCTCATCCCAGGCGGCGCGGTAGAAGGCGTTCGCGAATCCGTCGGCGGAGGGGGCGGGGGGAGGGGGCAGGGGGCTCCGCTCCAGCCGCAACGCGACTTCGCCGCGGGCGGGCAGGTCGAGGCGGGTGATGACCACGCGTCCTCGCGGGGCGGGTTCGATTTGGAAGGGCAAGGACTGTCCGTTGGGTCCCAGGACGCGGATGCCGTCGGCCAGGAAGGGCTCCTCCCAGTAATCGAGGGGCAACGAGACGGCGGATTGGACGGGGCGGTTCAGAGGATTGAGGATGGTGTAGCGGAAGGGGCGGCGGGCATTGAACTCGCCTTCCCCGCGGTGGCGCAGGACCTCGACGAGGGCTTGGCCGGCGAGTTCGTCGGCTTGCACGGCGTGCAGGGACTTGCGGCTGAACACCTGATGGGTGAGGAGCGAGTGGCTGGCGGTGTTCGAGTAGCCGAACGTGTGTTCGGCATAGAGTGCGAGTTTGCGGTCGATGGCCTCGATGCGTTCTGGGGAGACCACGGCGTGTTGGGGATCGAGGTGGCGGACCAGGTGCCGAGTGCGTTGGGCGTTGCGGAAGAGGAGGGTGTCGAGCGGGGTGGCGGCGACGCCGTCGGACCACCAATCGGTCCAGTCGCCCCGGCAGGTGGGGATGTTGGGGACCGTTCGTTCGAGGTGTTGGAAGAACTCGGCGAGGGTGGCGGTGCGCAGGCGGACGTGGTGTCCGTGTTTGGCATTCCACTGTTGGATGAGGTCGCAGCACTGGTCGCCCGCGGGTCCGTTGTCGGTGTAGAGGGCGTTGCCCATGAGGGGGAGGAAGTCGTAGGGATAGCCGGTGGATTCCAGGTGGGCGAGGGTGGGGAGGAGCTTGCGTTCGGCCAGGCCGATGTCCTGGATGTCTTCGAAGCGGTGTTTGGGGGGGAGGTTGAAGCCTGGGAATCCGAGGTCGGTGTCGGGGGAGTAGTAGCCCATGAGGCCGAGGACGTTGGCGCGATGATAGGCCAGGCCGTTCCAGACCAGCACGCGCTGGCCGGAGGGCGACAGCCAGTAGAACGGGGTGAGCGGCTGGGCCAGGGGCGAGCCTCCATGATGCGTGTTGATGTTGGTGGAGAGGTAGCGGACGCCCGCCTGGGCGAGGACGTCGGCGAAGCCCCAGGAGAATCCGTTCACGTCGCAGCTCATGCAGGTGTTCAGGCGCAGGCCCTCCTTGCGGGCGAAGCGCTGGCCGGGCTGGAAGGTGGCCTGCAGCAGTTCGAGGTCGAGCAGTTCCGTCAGGTGGAAGTACCCGGCGGTCAGCTCAATCAGGCCGGACTTGATGGCGCGGACGAGGCGGCGGCGTTCGGCGGCGGGGGCGGTGCGGAGGAATTGTTCGAGGGACCAGAAGCCTTCGATGGTGTATTTGAACTGGGCCTCGCGCGGCCGGCGTGACTGGGCCGGGCTCAGGGCCATCTCGAGGGCCTGGCGCACGAACTGGCGGTGGTAGTCGGCGATCACTTCCTGTCGGTCCGTGTAGCCAAGATCGATGTGGGAGTGTTGCACGAGGAACAGTTCCCACCGGCGGCGGGCGGGGGTGGGGGAAGCCGGGGCGGGGTCCGAGCCGGCGGCGTCCAGGGGCCAGGCGGGGGCGGCCAGTCCGGCGAGGGTGGCGCCCAAGGTCTGGGCGCAGAAGGCGCGGCGCGTGAGGGAGTCCTGGGCGGAGGGGGCGACGGGTTCAGGGTGAGGCATAGGAGGCTTCGGGTTGGGGGTGGGGGACGTTGAGTGGGGGAGGCAGCGGGTCAGGGGCATTGCGCGCTCACCTTGATCATGGGGGCGCCCTCGGGGAAGAGGCTCTGAAAGAACTCGCGCACGGGACCGGGATAGAGGGCCAGGCGGACGCTGCCCCAGGACTGCTGATCGCCGGTGGCGTAGAACAGGTAGGTGTTGCCTTCGAACTCGAACAGATCGACGTCGGAGTTATTGACTCCCTCGCCGGGGCCGGCCGCGAGGATGGGGTTGAACGGGCTGAGATCCCAGGACGCGAGGTCGCGGGAGCGCGCGGCGAAGGAGACCCAGCCGCGGTGTCCCGGCACGGCGGCGTGCAGGTAGATCACGTAATAATACGGGGCGACGTAACGGAGGACGGGGCAGGCGCTGTATTCGCCGCCGACGCCGGTGTAGATCAGGCCCTCGAGTTTTTGCCAATGGGACAGGTCGGAGGAACGGGCGAATTTGAAGCAGAACTGGACGGGTTGATCCGACTCGTAGGCCATGAGATAGCCCCGCTCGTCGCGGCAGACGGAGGCGTTGAAGAGGTGCTCCCCGGCGGCCTGGGGGACGGCCAGCTCGCGCTTCCAGGACTTGAGGTCCGTGGTGGAGAACCGGTAGAGGCTCTGGAACCAGTCGTGGTTGCTCCCCTCGCTGGCGAAGACGTTCAGTTCGGAGCCATCGACGAAGGCGTTGGCGAAGGAGTGTCCTTCGCCGAAGGTGGCGATTTCCTGTCCGGTGGCCAAGTCCAGGACGTAGAGCTGCATGCTGTGCGTGTAGCCGTCGGTCTTGTTCTTGGTGTCGTCCCGTCGATTGAGCACGAGGAGGGGCCGCCCGTTGAACACGACGGGCGTGTTCTCCATGGCCTGAGGGCCGATGGCGACGGGCAGCTTGGTCAGACGCGGACGCGCCGCCGCGGCGTGGAATCGGGGCGGCACGAGATCCTCGAACACCTGGACCGGCCAGAATCGCAACCGCTCGAACCCGTCCGGCACCGGCTGCCGGTACTGCACGTAGGCGCGATTGCGTCCCCGGGTCGCATAGGAAAAGAGGTCGTCGTCGCGCGCTCCCAGCACCTTGAATCCCATGACGGTGCAGTCCTCGAAGTCCACGTGGAGGAACTTGCCGGCGAGGTCGCTGTAGACGGCGCCGGTGGACGGCGTGCCGTGGGGTTGGGAGAAGTTCATGACGACGAGCCGGCTGTTGCGGAACAGGATGCGGGTGTAGCCCTCGAACTTGGGATAGCCCACTTGCAGGGCGTTGTCGGGCCCGACCAGGGTGCAATCCTCGAAGACCACGTCCGGGGTGGCGGGCATTTCCCGGTTGTGGGCTCGCACGTAGACCGCTCCGGCATCGCCCCACACATCGAGGCACATGAAGTAGCAACGGCGGAAGACCACGGGCTCGGCGGGGCGGCCGACGTAGGCGATCACGCAGCCGCCGGCGAAGCGCCCGAGCCCCACGCAGTCCTCGACGATGGCGGAGAACTCCGTGCCGGCGTGGCAGCTCATGTCCCACCCCACGCCGCCCTCGGAGCCGGTGCAATACAGGCGCCGGTAAACCCAACGATCCCATCCGTCGGCCGAGTACCCGGGATCGCACCGCCAGGGGCCCCACCAATCGACGCTCTTCAGCCCGGTCTCCGCGTCGGGATCGCCCTCGGGCAGGACCATGAAGGTCGGGTTGCCGGTGGGGGCGTTGGGGTTGGTGCGCACGACCACACGCGGCGCTCCGGAATCGATCACCACCCAGCCGTTGGTGCCCGATCCGAGCCGGCCATCCCAATCGCCCTCGAGCACGTTGTAGGCCCCGGGTGCACCCCGGTGTTTGGAATCGAGGTTCGCCTCGGCGTAGGTGTCGGGACGCACGATGATGCGATGTCCGCCGAGGTCATCCGGGATGGCATCGAGGGCAGCCTGGATGGTGTGGAAGGCGTTCGACCAGGAGCGGCCGTCGGTGGCGTGGCCGAGTTTGGAGACGTAGAGCGTCAGCCCTTGCCGGGCGGGCTGGGCGCTGGAGGGTGCTGGTTCCGCGGCGTGAAGCAGCACGGCCCCGCCGACGACGCCGGCGGCCAGGAACGCAGGGAGGTTCATGCCCCCAAGGTATAGCCGCTTGGCCGGGCCGCGTCGAGAAGAGGCGAGAGGAGGCGACGAACGGCGTTCACCTCCCCGCCCGATCCCCGCCTGCGATCCACGGTGAAGGGCCAGGGAAGCGCGCCTCGGGAGGGCCGAGGATTTAGCTAAGGATTTGCCCGCCCGGGTGTCATAGGATAGTAAGGCCCGGTCGCCGCAGGCCGCAATTGTAATGATGATCACTATGAAGACCTCCAGCTTTCTCGGGGTGGCCGTCCTTTCGCTCGGCACGCTCGCCGCTCAGGAAATCGGTTACGTCGAGACCTTCAGCCTCGCCTCGGACCGCGAGGCAGCCCTGCGGGAACTCGTTCCCGGCACGGACGACTATTTCTACTACCACGCGCTCCAGGCCCAGAACACCGGCCAGGGCGATCGCTTCCAAGAGGTGCTCGACCGCTGGATCCGCGAACGCAACGGCAGCGTCCCGCCGCCCGCGCGCGAACTGCTCAACCGCCAGGCCCTCCTCGATTACGCCCGCGATCCCGCCAAGTCCCTGGCCTACCTGCGCGATCAGTTGAACCTGCGCTTCGACCACGCGCGCAAGACCGGCGAACACCGCAGCGATGCGCCCACCCGTTTCGACCATGCGCGGATCGGCGTCCCCGCCCTGATGGAGCGAGCCCTGGGGCTCGACCGGGGCAATCTGGAGCGGGTCGAGGATCTCGGGCTGGAGCCGGCGGCCACCCAGACGCTTACCGGCGAGCAGCGCCGCCACCTGCTCGCGCGCCTGCAACGCCCGGACTGCCCGGGCCTGGTCGACCTCATCCTCGCGGACCTGAAGTTCCGGGATAGCCGGGGCTTCGGCAGCCTCGAGATCCATCGGCGCCTGACCCTGGATCAACTGAACCAGCTCCTGGAGAAGGAACCCGGGCTGCGCAACCAAACGGCCCTGGTCAACGCTTACCTCCCGCGCTTGGCCCCGGTGGACGAGGCCAACGACGACGCCGATCCGGAGGTGCGCCTGGCTTATCTCGAGAGGCTCTGGGGTTTCGTGCAGGCGCTCGACCCGGCCCACAACTCTCTCAAGGCGCACGTCCTCTATCATCGTCTGCGCCATGACCAAAGTCTTGGGCGCTACGACCACGACCGCTTCGTCGAGTACTTGAAGCTGCCCCGCGACGTGGTCTACCTCCGGGAGGAAGTGCGCCGCCAACTGCCGCGCGGTGACCACCTGGCCAAACTCGATCAAGCCTTCGGGCTGCGCTTCCTGCCCCCCATCGCCAACGAGGAGCCCCTCGTCCGCGATTACCTCCTCCGCCTGCTCCAGGACGCCCCGAGCGACGAGGAGTTCCGGCCGTACCTTCGCGACGACTTCCTCAAGCGGCTGTTTGCCGAGGCCAAGATCGTGAACGGGATTGGCGATCCGCGGCAATGGGCCACGCTGCTGTCTCCGGAGGACTACAAGCGTCTGAAGGAGCGGGTGGACCTCGATTTCGCGCCCGACAATCCGGCCGTGGTGGCGGTCGACCATCCGGTCAAGCTCTCGGCCTTCGTCAAGAACGTGTCCGCGCTCATCGTGAAGGTCTACGAGATCAACACGTTCAACTACTACCGGCAGACCGGACAGCCGTTGAACCTGGCTCTCAACCTGGATGGCCTCGTAGCCTCCTCGGAACGGCGCGTCGAGTTCCAGGCGCCCCCCGAACGGCGCGTCGCCCGCACCTTCGAGTTCCCGGAGCTCACGCGCCGCGGCGCCTATGTCGTCGAACTCATTGGCAACGGCAAGAGCAGCCGCGCCCTCGTGCAGAAGGGCTGGCTGGGCGTGCTCCAGGAACTGACCCCGGCGGGCCACGCGTTCACCGTGCTCGACGAGGCGGGCCAGCGGGTCCTGGATGCCCGGGGCTGGCTTGGGGGCCGCGAGTTCGCCCCCGGCCAAGACGGCCGCATCCTGGTTCCGTTCACCACGGAACCCAAAACCGAGACGCTCGTCGTGGAGCGGGACGGCTTCGCCTCCCTGGTGCGCTTCGATCATCGCCCGGAGGTCTACGACCTGAACGCCGGGCTCTATGTTGACCGCGAGGCGCTCCTTCGCCGCGAGAAGGCGCAGGTCCTCCTCCGGCCCGTGCTGCGCCTGAACGGGCAGCCCACCAGCCTCCGCTTGTTGGAAGAACCCCGCCTGACGATCCGGTCGGTCGATCTCCAGGGCATCGCCACCGAGAAAGAACTCCCCGGCCTCGAGTTGCGCGAGGACGCCGAGACCGTGTGCGAGGTCCTCGTGCCCGAGAGCACCGTCACCCTCACGCTCACGCTCAAGGCCCGCATTCACAACGCCAGCCTCAACCGCAAACAGGATCTGGCCGGCGCCACCCCCTTCACCTTGAACGGCATCGAGCGCGGGCCCGCCGTCCAGGACCTGCACGTCTCCCGCACCCGAGAGGGCTACGTGGTGGAACTGCGCGGCAAGAACGGCGAGCCGCGTCCGGGCGAACCGCTCGCCTGCTCGTTCAAGCACGCCTGGTTCCGCGACGAGGTCGAGGCCACACTCCAAACCGACGCCCAAGGGCGGGCCCATCTCGGCCCTCTCGACGGCATCGAGCGGTTTCGGGTCAAGGAGCCCGCGGGCGGCGAACACACCTGGACTCCCGCCCGGGGGGCGTGCGCCTATCCGCCCGTGCTGCACGGGCGCGCCGGGGAGACGCTCCGGGTGCCTTCCGTTCTCGAGGGCTCGGCCCCGCTCTCGGCGGCCTCGCTCCTGGAGGTCCGCGGCGGCCACTTCGTTCGCGATTGGCACCATGCCCTGACGCTCCAGGATGGTTTCCTCGAATTGCGCGACCTGCCCGCGGGGGATTACTCGCTCCATCTCAAACCCGAGGGCCGCGAGATCCCCGTCCGCGTCACCCAAGGCGAAGACCGCGACCGGTTCACCGTGTCAGCGCGGCGGGCCTTGGAGCGCCCGCGTCTCGCGCCCCTCCAGATTCGCGCCGTGGAGGCGGGAGCGGAGGTCATCGAGATCCGCCTCGCCAACCCCTCCGCCTTCACCCGCGTCCACGTCCTGGCCACCCGCTATCTGCCCGCCTACGACGTCTTCGGCAAGCTGGGCTTCACCGGGGCGCCCGCGCTGTTGGCCCAACCCTGGCAGCCGGCGAAGACCCTCTACGAGTCCGGCCGGGATATCGGCGACGAATACCGCTACATCCTCGACCGGCAGTCGGCCCCCAAGTTTCCTGGAAACATGCTCGAGCGCCCCGGGCTGCTCCTCCATCCTTGGGCCCTGCGCGACACCGAGGCCGAGGCCGAGGTGCTGGCCCGGGGTGGCGAATACGCCGAGAAACTCGCCGCGGTGGCGTCAACCGCGGCCCCCACCGCCGCGCCCGCCGCCGCCGCGGCGGAACCGCCCGAGGGTTATGCCTCGCTCGACTTCCTCCGGCAACCCGCCGTCACCCTGCTCAACCTCGTCCCGGACGCCGACGGTCGCCTCCGCCTCCCCCGGGCCGATCTCCACGGCAAACCCCATCTCCGCATCCTCGCGGTCGATCCCGTCACCACCGTGCTCAAGCACGTCTTCCTCGAGGATACCCCCGTCGAGACGCGAGAGTTGCGCTTGGTCGCCAGCCTCGACCCTGACCAGACCTACTCCGAACAGAAGCTCATCACGCCGCTGCCGGAGAAGGGCCGGCTCAGCATCGAGGACGCGACGACCAGCCGCTTCGAACTCTACGACACTGTCGCCAAGGCCTATCGCCTGCTGGCCACCCTTGGGGGCAATCCCACCTTCGAGGAGTTCTCCTTCGTCGCGCATTGGCCCACCCTGGGCCTGGAGGAGCGGCGTCGGCTCTACTCCAAACACGCCTGCCACGAGTTGAACTTCTTCCTCTACCGCAAGGACCCCGAGTTCTTCCGCGCGGTCATCGCCCCCTCGCTCGCGAACAAGAAGGACAAAACGTTCCTCGACCGCTGGTTGCTCGGCCACGACCTCCACGACTACCTCGAACCCTGGCGCCTGGGACGGCTGAACGCGGTCGAGCGGATTCTCCTCGCCCAGCGTCTTGCCTCGCAGCGAGCGACCCTTGCGCGCGACCTGCGGGAACGGGCTGACCTCCTGCCGCCGGATGTCGAGGATTTCAGCCGGCGCTTTGACACGGCCGTGCAGACGGGGGCCCTGGAAACGGAGGCGGGAGTGCAGGAAGCGCTGCTCGAACTGCGCGATCGGGAGGTCGAGGCGAAGGCCTCGGCCCTGGGACTGAAGCGGCTCGCCAAAGCCGATAGCACCCCCGCAAGACCAGCCCCAGCTCCCCCGGGGCCGGCCGGCGCGGTCGTCGCCGCCGGGGCCGAAGTGCTCAGCTTGGGAGACCGCCCCACCATGGGCCGGGGCGTCGTGGGAGGTCGCCCCGCTGCCGCGGCCGCGCGCGCGCGGATGAGCGGCGGGACGGACAAGGGGACGCGATTGAGCGAGGAAACCAACGGGCTCTTCTTCGCCTTCGACGACCTGGCTCGCGGGCAGGCCCGGCGCTTTTTCCAGAGCCTCGAGCCGACCAGGGAATGGGCGGAGAACAACTACTACCGCCTGCCCCTCGACCAACAGGGGCCGGAACTCGTCCCGGTGAACGCCTTTTGGGCCGATTACGCCCGGCACCAGGACGGAACCCCCTTCCTCTCGACCTCCTTCTTCCAGGCCACCCGCAATTTCACCGAGATGATGTTCGCCTTGGCGGTGCTGGACCTCCCGTTCCAGGCTGGTCCGCACGAGGAGAAACTGGACGGCCAACGTTACGCCCTCCAGACGGCCTCGCCCGCCCTCGTCTTCCATCGCGAGATCCGCGCCGCCGCCAGGTCCCAGGACACGGGCGGCGTGCTCGTCGCCCAACACTTCTTCCGGGCGGACGACCGCTACCGTTACGAGGAGAACGAACAGATCGAGCAGTGGGTCACGGATGAATTCCTCCCCCACGTGGTCTACGGGGCGCGCGTGGTGTTGACCAATCCCACCGGCAACCGCCAGAAACTCCAGGTCCTGCTGGAAATCCCGCGCGGCGCCCTCCCCGTGAGCAACGGGTTCTACACTCGCGGCCTCTACGTCGTGCTGGAACCGTATGGGACCCAGACGCTCGAATACGCCTTCTATTTCCCCGCGACCGGGCGCTATCCGCACTACGCGGTCAGCGTGGCCCGCCGCGACCAGGTCGTGGCCGCCGCCGCCCCCTTTGTCTTCAACGTGGTGGAGCGGTTGAGCCAGATCGACAAGACCTCCTGGCCCTGGATCTCCCAGCACGGAACCACCGAGGAACTTCTAGCCTTCCTCGATCACGCCAACCTCCACCGTCTCGACCTGAACGAGATCGCCTTCCGCATGCACGAGCGGGACGCCTTCACGAAGCTGGCCGCCCGGTTGGAGGCCCGCCACCTTTACCACGACACGCTCTGGTCCTATAGCGTCCTCCATGGCGACCCGGCCACGCTCCGCACCTACCTGCGCCACTCGCCCTTCGCCGGCCAATGCGGCGCGTATCTGAACTCGCCGCTCCTCGTCCTCGACCCCGTCGAGCGTCGGACCTACCAGCACCTCGAATACGCCCCGCTCGTCAACCCGCGCGCCCACCAGGTCGGCGCCTCCCGCAAAATCCTCAACCACCGGCTCCGCGCGCAGTACCAGCGCCTGATGCAGACGCTGAGTTACAAGCCGGCCCTGGACGACGAGGACGAATTGGCGGTGGCCTACTACCTCGTCCTGCAGGACCGGGTGGCGGAGGCGCTCGCGTGGTTCGAGCGGGTCGACCGCCGGTCTGTCCCCGAACAGTGGCAGTGCGATTATCTGCACGCCTATCTGGCCCTCTATCGCGGCGACCTCAAGGCCGCCCGCACCATCGCCCAAGCGCACGCCGAGGACGGCGTGGACCGCTGGCGGCTTAAGTTTGCCCAGGTCCTGAACCAACTCGACGAACTCGAGGGCGGCCAGGCCCAAGCCAGCGACCAGGAAAACCGCGATCAAGCTCAGGGCGCTCTGGCCGCCACCGAACCATCCCTCGAATTGCTGGTGGAGGCCGGCCGGATCCGCCTTGATTACCGCAACCTGCGGGAGGTCAACCTAGCCTTCTACCCCATGGACATCGAGCTGCTCTTCTCCCGCAGCCCGTTCCTCCAGGAGGGCGCCGCCCAGTTCTCCTCCATCCGCCCCGTGCTCAGCCAGACCGTCCCCTTGCCGGCCGATCGAGACACCTTCTCGCTCGATCTGCCCGCGCAGTTCGGCGCGAAAAACGTCATGGTCGAGGCCGCCGCCGCCGGCCTGCGCAAGACCCAGGCCTACTACGCCAACACGCTCAAGGTGCAAATGATCGAGGCCTACGGACAGTTGACGGTGACCCATGCCGAAACGCGCCAACCGGTGCCCGCCGCCTACGTCAAGGTCTATGCCAAATCCAGAAACGGCGAGGTGAAGTTCTTCAAGGACGGTTACACCGACCTCCGCGGGCGCTTCGACTACGCGTCGCTCAACACCAGAGAACTCGAAAGCAGCGAGCGCCTCGCCGTCCTCATCCTGAGCGACGCCTACGGGGCGGTCGTCCGCGAGGCCACCCCGCCAAAGCAGTAGACGCGGGTCGCTCGGACCGCGCAGCCGGCCAACGCCGGGCCCCCACGGTTCCCACGCGCTTCGCAACAGCCACCGCCTGTCTATCTACCCGACCGTAGCCCTCACCCCGGCCCTTAGGGTCTGTGCAAAAATAACTTCCGATTTTGGCGGGAGCGCCACCGGGCCGGCGGCTAGGCGCGAGGGAGGGAGTGTATCCAAGGCGATACTCGACCGACCGAGCAACGACGCCGACGGCCCGGTGCCGCCCCGCCCCTGCGGGCTGGGGCGCTTTTGGCTTCTGGCTTCGTTGCTCCTCAGTCACAGAGCGAAGGCTATGGACGGGAAGGAGGTCCTTGGCCTCAAGGCCTCAATTACCCGCGCCGCCCTTGCCCGTGCGCCCCTCGATCCAGGCCGCGTCGTTCATATAGGCGCGCACATACTCGTACGACATCGCCGCGTCGTGGTCGCCACGACCGGAGTTGCGAATCAGGAACACCCCCCCGCCGGGCAGCGCTGGATCGTCCCGATAACCAACCAGGAGCACGCTATGGCCGTCGAACACCTCGGTCGGAGACGCCATCTGCAACACGTGGTCCACCCACCGCTCGTGTTTCGGCCAGCGAAACCCGCCACACACCGGCCACTGCCGGTGGAGCGTGCGTTTGATGTCTTGGAACTCAGTTTCGGTGAGCCCGGTCTCGACGTTCCAGGGTTTGATCCAATGGCACTTGAGCCCCGCTTCCCCTCGCTCACGCGCGCGGGCCATGACGTCCTCCGCGGGGGTCAGCCCGGGATTGAAGACCGCCTGATAGGGTTGTTCGGACTCCAGGCAAATCCCATACCGCTTGAACCCTCGCCACAGATCCGAAAAGAAACCCCCGTCCGCGTGGTTGCGCGTGGCCTGGTTGGAGGCCCAGTTGAGGAACTCCACGCTCAAGGCCTCACCGGGTGGCCGACGGCTGGCCAACGCGTACTCGAACGCCCCTACCATCGTGAACACCGAACACGTGCCCCGGTCCCCCTGCAACCGGAGGGCGAGATTCCAATTCGTGAAGACGGGACGCAAGTCCACCGCAGGCGGCAGCGGGCTCCGACCCGGCGAGGCCGGCCCGGCGGACTCGGCCGCCGGGCACGGGTCCACGAACAGGACGGAGGCGCCGATCGCGCCCAGTTGGATCAGGCCAATCAATGCGGCGCGGCGCGTCATCGCAGCAGTGGGTCCGACCGGCGCCACCCACCCGCCGACGGCTCGGCAGCCCCTCCGACTCGCCTGACGCCCTGGCCCGGCCCGTTCGCCACGACCCGAGGCGAAGTCCCCGGCGGTCGCAAGGGGGGGGAAATCAGCCGGGTCACGTTCACGCGAACCGGTGGCCCGCAGGGCTGGGAGCTTCATGGAGAGGGCGTCGGTCGGGGGTCGCGCGCCAGTCGTTCCTGGAGGTCGCGGTTCTTCGCCCGCGAGGAGTTGGCGAGGCGCGCCTTGAAGGCCTGGACGCGTCGTCGCAGTGGGGCGTCGTGAGCGGCCAGGATTTGGACGGCGAGCAAGCCGGCATTGCGGCCGCCGCCGATGGCCACGGTGGCGACCGGCACTCCGGCGGGCATTTGGACGATGGAGAGCAGCGAGTCCAGGCCGCGAAGGGATTTGCTCTCGACCGGCACGCCGATGACGGGCAAGGGGGTGTGGCTTGCCACCATGCCAGGGAGGTGGGCGGCGCCGCCGGCTCCGGCGATGACCACCCGCAAGCCGCGGGTGTGGGCGGTCTTGGCGTAGCGGGCCATAGCGTCCGGGGTGCGATGGGCGGAGACGACCCGCACTTCGCAGGGGACGTCGAATTCGGCGCAGGCCTCGGCGGCGGGCTGGAGTGTGGGCCAATCGGAGTCGCTGCCCATGATGATGCCGACGAGGGGGCGGGGGGAGGGAGGGGTTGGCATGGGGTGGTTAGGGCTGGAGGTCGGTGGAAGACGGGGGTTGGCCAAAGCGAATCAGGCTGGCGGCCTGCTGGGCGGTGGCCAGGGCTTCCTCGAGCGTCGCCCCGAGGGCGGTGACGTGGCCCATCTTGCGGCCGGGCCCGCTCATGGCCTTGCCGTAGATGTGGAGGTGGGCGCCGGGGACGGCGAGGGCGCGTTCGATCCCGTGCGGATGTCCGGCGGCTTTGGCGGAGCCGAGGAGGTTGACCATGACGGCGGCGGGTGCGGTCATGGCGGTGGCGCCCAGCGGCCAGCCGAGCACGGCGCGGACATGATTCTCGAATTGCGAGCAGAGGCAGGCTTCGATGGTGTAATGGCCCGAGTTGTGCACCCGGGGGGCGAGTTCGTTCACCAGGATGTCGCCGGCCGGGGTGAGGAACATCTCGACCCCGAAGCTGCCCACGGCGCCGACGGCGGCCACGGCGCGTTGGGCCACGTCCAGGGCGCGGGCGGTCGTGTCCGGCGACAGGGGAGCGGGGGCTTTGACGAGGTGGCAGACGTGGTCGCGTTGGACGGTTTCGACGACGGGGTAAGTGACGCTGGCGCCGGTGCGGCTGCGGGTGACGATGACGGCCAGTTCGGAAGTGAAGGCGCAGAATGCCTCGACGAACAGCTCGCGGCCGGCGTCGCCGCCGAGCTTGGTCCAGGCGGCGGCGGCCTCGGCCGGCGTGCGCACGGTGGCGTTGCCTTTGCCGTCGTAGGCGTTCCGCCGGGCCTTGAGGAGCAGCGCTCCGCCGAGCCGGACGCGGGCCGGTTCGACCTCGGCGAGGCTGGACACCGCCTCGAACGGGGGCACGGCGAGGCCGGCGGCGGCGAGGGTTTGCTTTTGGACCAGCTTGTCCTGGACGAGGGCGATGCTGGAGGCGGTGGGATAGAGGTGGTAGCCGGCTTGTTCCAGCGTGCGCAGGCTGGCGGCGTCAACGAACTCGTTCTCCAACGTCACCACGTCCACCTGCGAGGCAAGTTTCAGGAGCGCGTCGGGCTGGTTCCAGTCGCCGACGAGCGAGTGGGAGGCAAGATGAGCGGCTGGGCTGTAGTTGTTGCGTTCGAGCACGACGACGTCGCAGCCGAGTTGAAGCCCGGCCAAGGCGGTCATCTTGGCGAGTTGCCCGCCGCCCACGATGCCGAGGCGGGGGTTGATGGCGGCGGCGACGCGCGCCGGGGGGACCATTTGGAGGATGTCGCGGTCGTAAGTTTCGTGCATGCGGGGGGCAGCCGGGGCGGGCCCGGCCAGAGGGGCTGCCGTTAAGGGTGAGCGGTCGCGGTCAGTCGTGGTGGAACACCTCTTCCATGGTCGCCCACCACTCGTCCGGCGCGCGGTCGGGGAGCGGTTGCTGGCAGGGCTTGCACACCTCCCACCATTGTTGGGTGACGGGATCCGCGGCCATCCGGGCCATGTCGGCGGCAAAATCGGCGCCGGTGTACTCGAAGTAGCTGAAGAGGTAGTGCTGACCGTCGGGCATCTTCCGCAAATAGATCGAGTAGTTGCGGATGTGGCACCGCTCGATCATGGCGAGGACGCCGGGCCAGACCGCGGCGTGGAGCCGTTTGTATTCGTCCATTTTTTCGGGACGCAGGCCGATGACGGAACCGTAACGGGTCATGGGATCTCTGGGGCTCAAGGATTCTAGCGGTGCCAGGCGGGGGCGAGGAACGCGATGGCTTCGTCGAAGGTGGGTTTGCGCCGGAAATCGGCGGGGGAATAGGTGGGGTGGGCGGGGTCGGCGCCGGCCCAGCGGGGATGGTGCCGCCCGAAGTAGGCGCCGTAGAACTGGTAATTGCTGTCGACCCAGCGGCAGAGGATCATCAGTTCGATGGCGGTGAGCATGGTGGTGTGGTCGTCCCGGGCGTTTTTCGGGTGGTGGGGCTGGGTGAGGAGGGCGACGAGTGAGCTGGTGGGGGAACCGAGGCTGAGCGGGGGCAGGTAGGCGCCGTTGAAGTTGCCCTGATCGCCTTTGGTGAAGGAGGTGAATTCGGAGATAAGCGGCCCGGCGAGTTCCTTGCGGGCGAGTTCTTCGTAGGAGGTATTGTAGTAGAGGGTGGTTTCGCCGGTGAGGCGCAGGCCTCCGGCGGGGTCGGCAGCGCCATGACAGGAGACGCACTTGGCGTCGAGGAGGGGTTGGATGTCGGCGGGGTAATGGATGACTTGGCCGGGTTGGCCGTCGCCACCGTGTTCGACGAGGTCGCAGGGTTGAGTCTGGGGCACGCTGGGGGGGCGGGTGAGGGCGAGCGGGGTGGGGGAGGGGGCGAGGTGGGGGGTTTGGTTGGCTTGACCGTGGCAGCCGGTGCAGGAACGGGTTTCCCCCGGGGCATAATTGACGTAAGTGCGCTCGCGCTGGACCTCGCGGAAGTTCTCGTCGAGGGCCTGGAAGAAGATGCTGCGCTGGGCGGGGACGACGAAGTGGGCGGAGCCGTCGGGCTCGACCGGAACGACGCCCCATTGGACCCTGGGCCAGAGGGCGGCTTTCCAACTGGAACTGCTGAGCGAGGGGTCCCAGCGGCGGCCGGTGGACCAATATCGGGGCAGGGCTTCGTTGATGCGCAGCCACTTGACCGTTCCCGGGTGGACGCCCTCCATCCCCTGGTAGACGTTGGCGACGACACCCACCGCCTGGTTGCGGGAGGCGAGGTGCGGGTCGCGGGGCGATTCGAGGAGGGGCGGGACCGGGCGGGCGACTCGGGGGATGGGGTGCCAGCAGGAGAGATCGGGGTCGGCGTAGATGGGACGGTGGCGGCCTTCGGCGTCGAGGAGGTAGAGGGCGTAGGCGTTGGGGACATTCTGGTAGTGATCCTCGGCGCGGACCTTGTAGGAGACCAGGAATTGGCGGTCGTTGACGGGCCATGGGTGGGTGTAGAGGTGGCCGCGGCGACCGGTGGGATCGTGGGCATAGGAGCCGTCCGGTTGGCGGAAGTGCCAGCCGGGCTCGGTCCGGCGCTCGACGAAAACGTGGGGCGTGAGGTTAACCACGGGGTAGCGGGGGTCGGCGGGGACGTATTCGGGCTGGTTGGGGTCGGGGCCGCGGACGCGGATGCCCTGGCCGTAATGCACGAGCAGGATGGTTCCGACGCATCCGCCCTGGGGGTAATGGCAGGTGCCGACGCAGACGAGGCGCGGCTCGGGGCCGGGGAGGGGTTGTGGGTACATGTAGACCGTGGTGGTGTCCTCGGCGAGGCCGAAGAGTTCCCGCGGGCGCGAGCCGTCCGGGTTCATCGACCAGATGGTCTTGCCGACGCGGGCGCCCTTGTCGATGTACTCCCAGCGATGATACATGACGCGTCCGTCGTCGAGGACGACCGGGCAGAATTCGCTGACGGGGCTGCGGGTAAGCGGTTCGACCTGGGATCCATCGGGGTTCATGCGATGGAGGCCGGGGGCGACCAGATGGCTGGAACCGCCGCAGAGCACCGTGTGCTCGTTGCGAGTCGAGGAGAACAGAATACGGCCGTCGGGCAGGTAGCAGGGGTGGATGTCGTCGGTGTGCCATCCGGGCGCCCAACGCGCGGCCTTCTGGGCCTCGTCCGCGGGCGGGAACGAGACCTGGCGCAAACCGGTTCCATCGAGCGCCACCTCCCAGATGCGAAATCCGGCGCCGGGGTGCTCGCGGAAGTCGAAAACCACTTTGTGGGCGTCGAAGGAGAGGCTGATCTTGCCGATGAGGCCGCGGCCGCCGGGCAGGTGGGCGGCGGTGACGACAGGGCGGGACGTCCGGCTGCGGAGGTTGAAGACGTAGATTCCGTTCGCGGGGTCGAAACGGTCGGGGTGGGTGCCGTTATTGATGTCGGTGTAGTAGTGGTCGGAGGAGTAGGGCTTGCGTTTGACGAAGACGATCTCGTCGAAGCCCACCTCCTCGGGGAGGACGGGGGACGTCACGTTGACAACGGGTCTGGCGGGGGTGTCGGGGATTTGGCTGGCCTGGGCGGGCGGGGGGAGGGGCAGGAAGAGCCCCAAGAGGGGGATCGCCAGGAGGCGGGGGAGGAGAGCAGGGGGCGAGACGGAGGAGTTGCGGCGGGGTCCGCTCATGGCCGAGAGCCTGTCAGAAGGGCGGTTGGGGGGCAATGGCTTTCAGCATTTCTGCCCGTGAGGCAACAGGTGAGCCTGGGGCCGGTCACCGTCGGCGGGGCGAGGCTGCCGATGAGCCGCGAGGTCGAACGCCCTGGGCGGCTCGCTCGCCCGCCCCGCCTCACGGCCCCGGTCCATGGGCGCAACGCGAGCGACCCGGCTTCGGGGACTCTCATGGCGAGGTTGGGACGCGTTGAAACGGGTGCAACTCCGGGCTTGCAATCGGGCCGGGTTCTCCTAAGTTGGCGGCGCTTCAACGGAGCGCGAGCGTAGCTCAGCCTGGTAGAGCGTCACCTTGCCAAGGTGAATGTCGAGGGTTCGAATCCCTTCGCTCGCTCCATTTTTTTCTCACCCCTCTTTTCCCACGCAAACGTCCGCGTTCGCAACGCGTTGCGTGAGCTTCGCCGTGTCCGCCTGCGGGAGCCGGGACCCCCGAAACGGGCCTTGTATGACGATTGTATGACAACCGGCCCGGCTGCCGGGTCTGAAATCCTCGGTTCTGGGAGGTCGTCATGAATACAAAAACGACACCTCCCAAAGACGAAACACCCGCCTTCCCGGAGACCGTGGAATACCGGTCTGCATCGGCCAGGATCTACAAATCCCGCCACCGAAACCAGCAACGGTTCGAAGTGCGCTACTACGACCTGGACACTTCCCTGCAACGGCTCACCTTCCCCGACTACGACGAGGCCAAGGAATTCGCGCAGCGCGTCGTCCGCGAGCTGGCCGACAAGCGCACGAACTTCGTCACGCTGCGCGGCCAAGACGCGTACGACTACCAGCGAGCCGCCACGCAGCTAGGGCCCACCGGCCTGTCGCTGCCGGACGCCGTCCGCCTTGTCGTGGACAACATCCAGCTCCTCGCTGGCGGCGGGAGCATCCCGGACGCCGTCCGCTACTACGTCGAGAACCGGCCGCGGACCTCGCCTGACATCACCGTCCAGGAGGTGGTGGACCGTTTCCTCGAACTGCGGCAGCGCGAGGGCGAGATCGGGGAGCTGCACCTGCGCGACCTCCGCTACCGGCTGACCCGGTTCGCCAAGGAATTCCAGTGCCCGATCAGCAAGGTCAGCAGCGCGGCCCTCCGCGACTACCTCCTGAACCTGGACGTCAGCCACCGGACCCGTCACAACATGCGCACCACGGTGGCGATGCTGTTCAACTTCGCCCGTGCGGAAGGCTATCTGCCGGCCGACCACAAGGGTGTGCCGCGGTCGACCAAACGCCGCCGCCCAAAGCTGGCGGTGAAGATCTTCACCCCGGAAGACCTCACCAAGCTGCTGGCCGCGGGGACGGCACCCGAGCAGGTGGTGGCGGTATCGATCAGCGCATTTGCGGGTCTCCGAGCTACCGAGCTCCGGCGTTTGGACTGGCAGCATGTCGACTTCGAGCAAGGGCACATTGTCGTGCCCGACACCGTTGCCAAAACGGGCGAGCGCCGTCTTGCCCCATTGTCGCCCAACCTCAAGGCTTGGCTGTGGCCGCACCGGCGGAGTGCCGGGCCGCTCTGCCCCTACGCGAACTTGGCAATTGTTTACAGTCACCTCGCGCGGCGCGCCGGCGTGAAGTGGCAACGCAACGGTTTGCGCCACTCATACGTGTCCTACCGGCTTGCCGAGATCAAGAATGTGGCTCAGGTCGCGTTCGAGTGCGGCAACTCCGCGTCAATGATCTTTCGGCATTACCTGCGCGTGGTCACCGAGACCGCGGGGAAAGCGTGGTTCAACATCTACCCACCTCAGACCGATCGCGTAATCCAGCTGCCGCAGGCTGATGCGGCAGCAACGGTCGACCTCGCCGCTTCCGTGGGATAAGCCGCCGTCCATAACGGCTGGAGCTCCACGGGCTGCCTTCGGGCAGCCCTTTTTTGCGTTTCCCTGCGCACCCGGCCCGCAGCTCGTTTCCGCTGTTCTTAGTTCTGGCGGCCGCACAGCCGTGCGCTGTGCCGGCCTGAGCAGTGAAGATGGTCGATGTAGACACCGAGAACTTGCGCGGCAGCGACGACGTGTTCGTGTCCAAAGCGGATATGGCATCGAGGTTGGTCGTGTCCACGCGCACGTTGGAGAGTTGGATGAAGAACCGGCTGATCCCCTACCACAAGATTGGCCGCACCGTTCGATTCGACCTGCGCGAGGTTCGCTCAGCACTTGAGGCGCGACGCACGAATACCCGGCAGGACAATGTGTGCCTGAAACCGGCGACCGGGGCCGCCGAGACGCTACGCAAGGCCGCACAGGAGATTCGTGATCGGCGACGGCGAATGAGAGGTGCCTGAGCTTGAGTGTGCGCGCGTGCCCGTCTTTCCAACGGGAGAGCGAAGCACGAGTACCCGTTGTAGTTGGCTTTGCTGGTCGTTTTGCTCGTCTTGCTGCTCGTTTTGCTTGCGGTCAGTCGCTCGTTCGGCTATTTGTCCCCCCAGTAAGAACAACTGGCCGTTCGGGCCGAAATACTTGTCCGAACCTCTGGTCGTGCCGCGAGCACACCGGGGTTCGGTTTTTTTTTTTTTTTTTTTTGCATGGCTGTGGAAAGCCGGTTTGTGGGGTAACGGTTTTGGCCGATGTCTGGCGGGTGCGCCATCCCACGCGCAATTTTCCACCCCGCGGGGCATCGGCCAGCGCTTTATGGAAAGTGATGTCGTATGTTCATGGCAACAGAAGGTGCTGGTGCTCGTCGAAGGGACCAGCGTCCAGGGCCAAAGTCCCACAAGAAAGCCGCCACGCCAAAAGAAGCTGTTCCCGTATACCCTCAAGAATCCAAGCTTCCAATCATAACAACAGTCCCAAAGAGTAGCCCTGAGATTCTCCAGGCACTCGACGCCGCGTTGGGTCGAAGAAAGACAAATCCCGCCAATTCATTTACCGACGAACAACTTATTGAACTGCGAAGTCGTGTCGCCGCAATGCTCGGCAAATCCACCAAGCTAGATTACGCGGAAAATGCGTGGTGGATCTACGACTCCAAAACATATGAGGCCGTCAGCGACTCGTGGTACGACTTCTGCGAAGATTATCTGCGATGTGACGGGGATGAAGTGTTGCGTCTGCTTTGTGAGGCTGAGGATAATTCTGCGCCCTTCTTTGGCTGGGATCCGCCTCGGCAACCAGTGCCGGAATGGGGTAAGGAGCCTTTTGAAGCTGCGATCCTGGCGCCGGAACCAACTACGCCCACAAAACAAACCGAGGGTGGAGATCCCTCTGGAAGCAAACGCGGAGCGCGGACCGGCGAAGGTTCCACTGCCGTGGCACCTGCGGTGACAACCCTTGGACTGTCCGAAATCACGTTGGACACGAACCTCCAGGTGCGTGCACAGCTGAACTCATCAAGGGTCAAGCAATACGCTCAGCGGATGCTTGAAGGGGATGTGTTTCCCCGTCCAGTTGTCTATGTGGTCGGCAGCGAAATTCTACTGGCCGACGGATGGCATCGCTACTTCGCAGCCCGGGAGGCCGGATACAACACTTTGGAGTGTGAACTGCGGCGCGGCACAAGGACGGACGCCTTCCTACACGCGATGGAAGCAAATTCCACGCACGGCGCAGCGTTGACCAATCGAGATAAGCGCCACTGTGTAACTCAGGCAGTGCTGAAATTCGGGGATCTAAGCAACCGCCTCATCGCACAAATGGCCAAGGTCAGTCACACGTTTGTCAGCAAGATCCGTCAACTGGCAACGGATGCCAGTTCGGAGGTTCGCACCGGTCGCGACGGACGGAAGCGCCGCGTCGCCAGGAGGCCCAGCGCCCCCCACGAGCGCGAAGATCACAATGACCAACCTGAGCAAGCCCGTGATGGTCAGGCGACGCGGAACCAACAGGCAGAAGAACAGGACGTGGGGGGAGATCACCCCAAAACAAAACCTGATGAACCGACGGGTTCCAATCCTTGCCCGGTAACTTGGCAGAAGGTAGAGTGCTTCCTTGCTGCCGCGCTGGAATCCCGACAAGAATCCAGCCGAAAAGCCTTCTGCGATCAACTTCACGAATGGGCAAATCGCCATTGCCCTTGACTGGGCGACGCCCAGCGTGGTGAGCATCGCTCAAGAGGACACGTTGTGCGTAGTTAACCGCGTAGGCGCGGCTCCCAGTCCGGGGACGTCGCTACAATTCAAAACCGATGACTCCACGGTCGGGTTGAGCCTCGCTGCCAGATATCCACTTCGGCTTAACTTCTGCCCCCCGGGTTTCGCTTGTAAATTGGATTAGCCACCACGGCCTCGCGGTGCTCACTGGCGAAGGGTACTCACCTCGTCGCGCCGATTTTCCCCCCGTCTCCTCCTCGCCCCATCCCCTCCCGGAGACATTCAACTCTGCAAGCGAGTCGATGACCTGCCCAGTTCGTCGCTTTTCTAGCCGGCGGAATCAAGTGCGACAGGGGTGGCTAGTTCGTACACCAGACGCACATGCGGGCTATCCAGTTCTAAAGAGGCAAAAGACAACCATGAAACCAAAAAACAAACACGCAACTCATATTGGCCACCCTCAGGAACGTTTACCCAAACGCCGCTCGTGGAAAGGTCGCGCAGGTAAAACTCTCGCTGAACGGCTCATGGCCCTTCGGCAACAGCCACCTCTACCCCCCTGCTCAGTGCAAAGTCCATCCGGACTGTTAAGCGCCCGCGTTTCCGATGACGCTATCGGCGGCGGTGTCCCGCTCGAACACTGGCTGCGAAACCAAGCGGGGGAGTGGGCCCTGCAGTTTGTCCGGAATGTGTGTCTGGGAGAAGCGTGCAACGGCCCCCAGCTCCACTTTGCGGCCGAGTGGTCTTTTCGTGCCGGCACGATGCTCGCCTGCCAGGTGATCAAGCGCGGTGGCCTCGACCGCAGCCACGGCAGCCTGTGGAAACGGTTACTCATGGAGGCAAGAGCGGAGGTTGGGCAATTCTGGGAAGAGAACGCGGCGGACCGTTGTGCCGGAAACGCACCGGATTCACTTCAGTTGCCGGCTGAGGAATACCGCCGCGCCGCCAAGACAGAGATCCTGAAGGCAGTCCACCACTGGTTGGGTGCGCGCGTCGATGAAGTGTTCCAGATGGCCGACGGAGACGGGGATCCCAAACCCGGAACACACATCACCTGGGGAGATCTCGGCGAGATTCGCCACACGATCTGCAATCATATTGTTTCGGACCTTCACAAATCACTTGGCCAAGAAGTGCAGGACATTCTTGAAACGGTGTTGTCCGGCGGAGGGGAAACAGACGACGCATCAGCGTCTGTTCTGGACTGATCAGAAACGCACGCAGGCCGAGCTGGCAGAAAGTCGGTTCTCAGTAACAACGCACCTTTGTGCACTGCGGCCCACGCCGCAACGTAAACGACCGATACTCACATATGAAAACAAACGGCAAGAAACACATTGAACGGCTGCTGGATGAGCTCGAAGCGCGCCAGCGTGATTACGACATAGGTCCACCGGAAGACTGCGACATTGCGCCAACCTCTCAGGCCGACCAGCGGATGGAGCAACGGCGCTTGCTGCGAAAACGCGCCTCCGCGAAGCAGGTGAAGAAGTCCGCAATCACCCCGCGGGTGCCTCGTTGGCTCATCCAGAGCGTCATACAGAAGCAACTGGAACTGGCACGGGACGCGTCCGCATCCAGCGGGCTTCCCGGCAGTTGCGAGTTTGTCGAAGAGATCGAGGACCTATTGCGCTCCAAGTTCCTTTACTAAAGGCCGACCGCATTTCGCCTTCGATTTAGTCGTCCACCTCCCCTGTGGCATCCCAAAACTGAAAATGTTGGTTCTTTAGCTGTGGTCGAAGAGTCGCGTTGCGTTGCGCACGGACACACAGACCGAATTGAACAGGCAAAACAAACAGATAAACACAACTGCATGAAAGAAACACGAAATCGGCAGGCAAGCTCGCTGGATCCGGCGGTCCTGGCAGCGATGAAGGAGGAAATGGCCTTCATTAGCAATCAACAACGGTCCGCACGTCGCATTAAACTGGAAAAAGGTCAAAACGCTCTCGTTCGGTTTTTACCGGCGCGTTTTGGTCCAAACGCCCTTTGGTACGCTCGCATAGCACGCCACTGGCTCAACAAGGTGCCCATCGTCTGTCCGCGTTTGACGGGCAAAGACTTCGGCGGCGAGCTCGGGGCGGATTGTCCGGTGTGCGCGTTAGCGGAGGAACTCAACGACGATCGCGACAAGGACACCAGCGATTTCGGCTGGCGTCTAAAGGCGAATCCGACGTATTTGACCTATTGCGTCTTGTTTGAGAAGGACGGTGTGACGAAGCCGCTGGAAGAGATTCTCGTGCCTTACGAATTCACACTCGCGAAGGCTACGTGGCTCGAACTCCACGCCTTTTTTGTGGCCGGCGGTCGTACGTCGCCTGACAGTGTCTTGGACTATCGCAGCGGCACCGACTTCACTGCGAACCGCACGCATCAGGGGATTCGACTGTTTCCAGGCAGTCAGGGTCCCATCTTCGAACTCGATCACAACTTCGACACCAATATTTCGAAACTGGAAAAGGCACTGAAAAGTCCCAAAGTCCAGATTCCCACACGTGACCAACTGGAGGCCTTCGTCGCAAAGGTTTGGGACGAAGCAGTCAAGTTCCGTCACGGACGCCATGAGACCGATGATCCGGGTCGCTCGCAGGAGCGTGCCAGTATGCCACAAGGCGACGAGGATGATCCCAGTGGCCGCGGACCCGACCGTGACCGGGTCAGCCTCGAAGGGGGCGGATCCGGCGCGCAAGGCGAGAATGCAGGTAACCGTGTGCGCAACGACGTTCAGGGTGGCAGTAAAGCTCGGGTACTCCCCCCTGAATCGAAAAGCCCTGCGCAGGGATTGCACAACCCAGAGGCACACCCCACGACTAAGCCCCCTGGTCCGCTCCCCCTAACTGAAAAGCGCGCTCGCATGAAAACCGAAGTCGAATCGGCTGCACCTCAGCACGCTGACGACGACGACGACAACTTGCCAGAGGAGGACAAGGACACGGTCCCACCAGCCGAGCCCCTGCCCGCTAGCGATGAACCTGAACCCGAACCAGACACCGGCGAAAAACCGACGAAGGTTTTTCGAAAGGGTGCCACCGCTGAGACGATTGAGGCTCGCGTCGCAAAATTGAAGGGCCGCACGTGATACAGACCTCGGTAGCGTGTGGTTGTAGTTAAAAGCGGGGACGAAAGCCCCCACGATGAATAGCAGCACGATAATCATCACTTGGACTGCGTCCGTTGCGGAGGAAGCGTGGCTCGCTGCTGGCCGCTTTCGACCTTTCTCCCGCGGGCGCAGTTCGCTTCAGCAATTCACCGATCGTGTCATCAGCAGCAGCCCAGGAGAGGCCCAGATCTACTCACAACCACTTTAGAGAGCGCGAGGCCGAGAGGAATACTTGGCTGGAGAACGGCGCCGACGACCTGCGCATGGCGTGGGTCAGCGTCTGCGGCTCCGCCACGACCCACGCCGTACAAAACTTCAAGCTGGTCGAAGTGATCGAAGCGATCCGCCGGGGCCGAATCACCATCTGGGACCCTCGTAACGGCCCGGTTGACGTGGCCCTATCCGAGCGCCAGAACCAAGTCCGCGAACTCTACCTGCAGGGCGTAGCGGAGGCAAAACATCTCAATCGGCAGACAACCAAGAAGATCCTCGTTTCTTGTGGATTAGACATTTCCCCGGAAGCCGCTGCACTGGTCTTCGCCCAGCCGAAAGGGAACGAGAAAAAGTTCGTCGTCACGCATTTTGAGGTCGATGGAGAGAAGCGTGAGGTGCCGCCGGGCCACGTCTTCTTCAAACCCGAGGTACTGGGCAAGAAGACTGCGGACGACCTGAAGAAGCGGACTCCGGCGGCACTTTTTGCAGGTGTCTTCGGTCCGGAGCGCAACAGTGACTACTTCCTGCGCGCAACGGGCCTTTACGCGTTGGACTTTGACGGCGTGGACGACGTGAGCACTGTACTGACTCGGCTGGCCAGCGACAGAAACGTGGCTTTGGCGTTTGTTTCGATCACGGGCAGTGGCTTGAAGTCGTGCGTCCGCGGACCGTCGGCGTTGACGGCTATCGAGTACTCAGACCACTACGAGCGCATCGCGACTCTGAAGGCGAAAGCGTGGGGTCTAAAAGCCGAGATCGACAATGCGACCAAAGACTGCGCCAGGCTTTGTTTCCTGCCTCACGACCCCGGACTGCACGTGAATTGGGACGCGGTCCAGTTGACTTTGAGCGACCTGCCCAAGTTGGATTCCAGGCCAGTGGCTGAACGGGTAACAAACCAATCGAAAAGGACGTCGCCGCCGAAGACCGGTCTGGCGCCGGCAAGTCAGCCCCCTGAATCCAATGCCGGGCCGCCTCTGGAGATCGACTGGGGCGGCGTGCCAGACGTGGGCTGGAAGGGCATACCGTTGGCGCGGTGCCTCGATGCGCTGCGCTACATCCACCCGTGTTGTGATCGTGAACAGTGGCGAATGATCGGAGCAGCTTTGAAACTGGGCTACGGGGACTGTGCATTTGCGCACTTCAACTTGTGGTCCTCGCTCGGAGGAGATGCCTACCGCGGCGTCGAGGATTGTAGGAAGCTGTGGGACGGGCACAAGCGGGGTGACGACGGCGAGGGGAAGGTTGTCACGCCGAAGAGCATTTTGAAGCTGGCCTGCCAAAACGGCTGGAGGCCGGCTCTCAACAGGACCCAAGGGGAACATTCAGGTGAGGAACTCGACGAGCAAGGGCGGATTGTTTTGCCGATGTTCGGGTCTGGTTTCACGCCAGGCGAGTTTTGCGCCTGCCTCTACGAGCACATGGCCATGAGCGGGCAAGCCTATGTCCGTGGTGGTCACGTGTGCCAGCTCGTCGATGATCCGGAATTGCGTACCAAGGTGATCGAGAGAGTGGACGCTCCAAGTATGGTGACGTGGATCGAAAAGTTCGCGAGTATTTACGTCACCGACAAGGAAGGGATTCGGCGCCCCACCAGCATCAGTGAGAAGTCGTGTCGCATCGTGGTGAAAGCCTACCACCGGCACAAGCTGCCGCCGCTTCAGAGCGTGGTGGAGGCTCCACTGCTGTGCGAAATTAGCGGGCGGCCCGAGTACATCAAGGACGGTTACTGCCGCGACCTGGGCCTGCTGGTTTCGGGCAACCACCAACTCCCGTCGATTCGCACTCTAACGGAAGCCACGGATGGCATACTGAGCATTCTGAAGGATTATGAGTTTGCTACCCCCAACGACAAGAGCCGAGCGGTCGCTGCCATGCTCACCCCCGCATTCAAGATCGGGAAATTCATTCGCGGCCACGTGCCCATGACCCTGTATGAGGCTGACGACAGCCAAAGCGGGAAATCCAAACTGGCCGCGACGGTTCCCGCTGTCTACGGGGAATACCCGACCCTGATCTCGCAGCGTAAGAAGGGCGTCGGCAGCGTCGACGAGTCCATCGGCAACGCCATGATGAAAGGCCGCCCATTCATCGTGTTGGACAACTGGCGTGGCGACTTGGATTCGCAGTTTCTAGAGTGTGTCCTCACAGGCGGAGGCCGGGTCGATGCGCGCGCGCTCAGGACGGCCGCCGATGTGGACGCCGACAGGTTCATTTTCGCGGCAACGTCCAACGGCATGAGCGCGACGAAGGACCTGTGCAACCGGGTAAGCATCGTTCGCATAAAGAAGCGGCGCGGTTACCGTTTCCCAGTGTTTCTTGAAGGCTCGCTGCCAAACCACGTGCGAGCCAACTTCGAACGGTTCCTGGCGTCGGTCTATTACGTAGTCGTTGAGTGGCTGGAAAGGGGCAGACAGCGCACTGACGAGGCCAGACACAGTTTCGGCGAATGGGCGGGCGTGTTGGATTGGGTGGTGCAGAACATCTTCCACCTGCCGAAACTCCTCGACGGACATACGGAGACCATCGCTCGCGTCGAGCACCCCGACCTTGCCATCCTTCGCCAGGTATGTTTGGAAGTGGAGAGGCGCGGCCACTTGGACCGCCCCATCAGGCCTCACGAACTCGGGAACTTGGCTCTTTCGGCACGCATTGCCCTCGGGCCCGGCGCAACAGAGAACCCGGACAATGCGGCGATGGCGATCGGCAAGATTATGGCCAACAGCTTCACGGTGGGCGGCGAGAACGAAAGCGGGAGCATTGAGTTCGAAGGCTTCTTCATCCGTCGGCACGGGGAGATGTTCAAGAGACGAGATGGAGAGGGAACGAAAAAGGGTTGGGTGTACCACTTCTCGCGCAATCCGGTGTCTGACAAATGGTCTGAGAGCGTCGAAGCCCAGCCACGGGAGTATTGAATCAGCACCTTTCAGCACCCGAAGCACCCCTTGCCATTACATGCCGAGGGGGGGGGGCATACGGACCGTAGTTGATTCGATTTGATGCGGAGTGCATGACCCCATGTGCTCGGGTGCTGCGGGTGCTCGGCAACGAGGACGGCGACGGTTGCACGTGCTAAAGCACCGGGACAATGTCAGGGCAAGGAGATCTCAGGGTTCAATGTCGGCAGCCCCCCCGGACGCAAAACCTTAAGCGCCGCAGGCAACCGGCAGACGCCGTGGTCGCCCGCGGGGGCGGGCCCCGGGACGGCAAGGTGCACAACCGTTTCGTCGCGCGGTCTCGGATTTGAGGCCAGACGGGCGTTCCCTTTTGCCCAACTTGCAGCCTCCCAAAACAACCGCACCCGGGTCTTTGAAAATCCGGAGTTGATCCGCTTTGAAGACCTGGTGCCAACGGCCGCCGATGGCGTACGGATCCGCCCACTCGGTGAGCACCAAGCCACGGCGGCACCCTACTGCGTTGACCACCCGGCCATCGGGAATAAGCAATCGGCGCCCACGCCACAGACGGGTTGTTTTGTCACGCGGATCGAGGTAGCCGGACCATTTCTTTGGGAGGGATCGTGGTCGCTTGGCTAGAGCCGCGGCGGCGATACCTACCTCACCAGCCTGCCCGTCCCCGATGCTCCGGGCCAACAGGAGCTCAAAATTGAACGGGCGCCACTTAGCTTCGAGATCTTTCTCAGCGCTTTGGGTTTTTTCAACCTGCTCAGCGGTCACCTTGGGAGAATTGCCCACAGTATCCAGTTTAGCGCCAACTGGATCTTTCAAAATCACGCGGGACTGCTGGCTTGGCTGGATTGAAGCACTGACGGCCTGAATAGCAGCCGTTCGACGAACAGACCGTTGGCCAGTCCAGGTTCGTGGTCTTCGCGGCTTGGGTGAGGGCTTTTCCAGAGCGACCGAATTGCGCCCGACCCCAAAGATGATTCCCTTGGCTCGAAGCATTCGGATGCGGCGCAGCAGTTCTAGACGTAAGCCGCGTTTAGCACTTCGATCCAGGTGGCTCTGCTGTTCGCTGAGAGCATTCAGCACCGTCCACACCGTGCAGGCGCCGAACTCGCGGAGGGTGCTCAGTATGAGGTTCTCGGTCCGATCAGCTCTACTAGTCAGCTGAACGGCAGCTGCTTGCTTCCGGTCCCCAAAAACACTTTCGGGTTCAACAATAATCATAACCTATCTACCGCGGGTGGGCGAAACTCCGGAGGACTTCGACCCGCCCCGCGTCGGTTTTCCGGCAAAGAGGGGTAGCCAATGCGGTCTCTTAGCCGCCGCTTAGCCGATACGCCTGGCTGGCTTCACAGCGGGAGCTAAACCAGGGCCGCAAGGTCGATTGCGGATGGAGATCAAACTCTCAGTAAGCAGAGGTGGGATGACATCAATCGTCGCCGCCGAGAGAATGGAGGCTGGAGGTGAACCACGTCGGAACCCACTAGCCTCCAAGTACTCGCTCTTGAAGTATGCATCCGGAACCCCATCCCACGGATCCTTTGTAACACGTCCCCACACGCAGACCGCTCCGGGACCCGGGCCAATCGCTTCCCAATCAAAGGAAGCTGTCGAGATTGTGTCTTTCCCCCAACCCCAGATTGCAGCTTTCTGCGTTTCGTCACGTTTGATAACATCCCAAACGCGCACGGCCGGCAGATATCTTTGAATGTTCGGGGCTTTGACTCTAGATATTCCCCGAGCGTCTGTTGATCAATGTGTTTTGCCACTTTCATATTCACTCTAGGAGCTGATCACGGATATTTAACGGAACAACGCTCGAGAGAAGAACGACGAAGGGGCTAACACTCGACAACACTTTAATATTTTCCTGTGGTCACCGGCTGTCAAGCGACTCGGACCAAAACACCCTCACGCGCGCTCAAGGGCGCTCGGTCGAGTCAGTAGACAGAATTTCTCTCTCATTCCACTGATCGCAAAAACTGTAAAGACGCTTCGTCCAGTGCTTTGAGGATGCGGGCGAACTGCAAACGCAAGTTCGTTAAGGCAAGTCGCTCCCAAAACATTCAGTTCGCGGGTTTTAAGATCAACGCAGCCACACGGCGTAGCTAGAGCTTGTCCCCAAGGCAGAGGGAGCCAGCGAGCGTAAGGGCGCGGAGTCGTTGGGTTGAGAGCAAGGAGGGGCGATTTGACCGATAGGGGGCAAATCGTGCCGCTATGATGGGGGCGGCGATTATTTCTTGGCCCTGGATTTGGCCGTGGGTGGAGGGTTGGTGAGCCGGACCAGATGGAGTTCGCCTCGATCCAGGAGTTCCCACTGAACCTCGTCGCCGGGTTCCAGACCGATGGCGGCGGCCAAGGCCAGGGGGAAGCTCACGTAGAGTCGAGGGGTCTGACCGCGGGAACGAATGGCTTGCACGCGCAGGGGGTAGGTCATGGAGATATTTTGTTCGTGGACTGGCCGTTTGTGCTGGACGGCCCTGCGCTAGTCTATACACTAGCGCATGCCTTGCCAGCTCATTCCGTTCCCGCAGGAACTTCGCCCGAAGTTGCCCACCATTGTCGGGAACGTTGACTACCACACTCTGCGCCGGCGGCTGGAACAAATCGATGCCCTTTTGCGCGATGGTGGAGTCGAGCGGGACTTTGTGCAGCGGGCGTTGCAGCGGTGGACGCGTTCGGGCAAGCGGCCACCCACCGCCGAACAGCAACGGAAGTTTCAGGAGCGCTCGCGCCGGGCGCTGCGGTGCACGATTCTGCGGACCTTGTTGCGGGAGGACTACCGTGGGTTCAGTTGCCAGTTGGCGGGTAATCCCCTCTACCAATGGTTCTGTCTGATCGATGCGCTGGATCAAATCCAAGTGCCGTCCAAGAGCGAGGTGCAGCGGTTTGCGCACTGGCTGCCGGCCTCGGAAATGCGCGCGCTCCACGACGGTCTGCTGCGCGTCGCGGTGGAACAACCCAAGAAGCTGGAGTTGAAAGAGGCGCTGGATCTGGAGGCCTATTTTCTGGATAGCACCTGTCTGAAAGCCAACATTCATTTTCCGACCGACTGGGTGTTGCTGCGGGATGGGGTGCGCACCTTGATGAAAGCGACGATGCTGATTCGCGAGGCCGGCTTGAAGGGGCGCATGGAAGGGCCGGAGGCGTTTCTGCGACGCATGAACCGGCTGAGCATGGAGATGACCCAACAGGCTCGCCGGGCCGGCAGCAAGAGGGGTCGCAAACGGGTGTTGCGCCAGATGAAGACTTTGGTGGGTGTGGTCCAGGCCCACGCGCGACGGCACCGGGAGTTGTTGGATCAACACTGGGAGCGCACCGAGTGGACCCGACCGCAGGCCGAAGCGGTGCTGCGCCGCATCGACGGAGTCTTGGAACTGTTGCCTCGGGCTCGCAAGCAGGCGCACGAGCGGATCATCGGGGGACGCCCGGTGGCCAATGCGGAGAAGATCCTCAGTTTGTATGACCCGGACGTGCGGGTGATGGTGCGGGGCAAGGCGGGCGCGGAGGTGGAGTTCGGGAACACCGCGCTGTTGGGCGAGAACCGGCAGGGTATTGTCCTCGATTACGCGCTCTTCCGGGAAGCGGCTCCGGCCGATAGCCATCTGCTCTTTCCCAGTTTGGTCCGGGTGATGGAGGCCACGGGAAAGCAGGTGGAAGCCGTGGTGGGAGATCGGGGTTTTGCCAGTGCCTCCAACAGCGGCACCCTCCGGGAGACGGAGACCTTTGACGCGCTGTGCCCGCGTAAGCCATCGATTCTTCGGGAGCGGATGCGCGAGGAGAGGTTCGCGCGATTGCAGCGCCGCCGGGCACAGACGGAGGGGCGCATCGGGATCCTCAAGCACGGGTTCCTGGGTCAACCGATGCGGGCCAAAGGATTTGCTCATCGGGAACTGGCCCTGGCGTGGGGCGTGTTGACGCACAACCTCTGGATGTTTGCCCGCCTCAGGAAGAAAGCGAAACCCAAGGCGCTGCTGCAAGCGGCGTAGACGCCAATAACGGCTCAACGGACGGACAAGAACAGGAGGAGTGTCGGCGGAATCGGGTGATTAACGACTTTTCCCCAAGGCTTGTGTGAATAACTCGCGGTCGCGTGCGCGGCGAAGCGTCCGCCGAATCCACACGCTCAGAAAACCCAGACTTTGGGGACAGACTCTAGCTATGAACGATGTCGAGCGTCAAGGAATCCTCAGCAGAAACCCGAACTGCCCGGGATGATGGCGGACCAAGGAGCCGCTCCGCGCCCACGGCTGCGCAGGTAGGAAGTCAGGAGGATCACCTTGCAAAAGCGGCGCAGGAGTCGGTTCTGGACACCGTTCGGAAAGAGTATGGGAAGTTCGTGGTCAGGTGGAGGAAACGAAGGACCGGCAGGAGCAGGAGCGCCTAGAGATCATGGTGAGTCTGAGGACGGCTGTGAATGGAAGGACCTTGAGACGGTCCTGGTCGTCGGCAGAAGATGATCACTCAGTGGCATACACAAGGAGGTCTGCAGGAGTCATTGAGTATGCTAAAAGTAAACGCGCGCCCCGGCAAAATAGGTCCAACCTTTGAAGGTGCCGCCATTGTGGGCCGAGTCGTTCATCACCGAATACTCCACCCCATTCATCAGCTTGAACCGGTCACCAAAGATGAGGTAGTTGATGCCGGCATACACCGCCTGGTAGCGGTTTCCGAAACCATCGGGCACGATTTCCTGCTCGTAGCGCGGCTGCAATTGCAGCCCGTCATCCCCGTCGCTGACCGCGAATTGATAGCGCAGGACCGCCTGAAACACGTCGCCCTTGCGGATCACATCTCTGGCGAACACATAGGTTGGCGATACCGTCACGCCGAAGACATCCGGGCGGGGTTCCAGTCCGTGGCCGAAGGTCAGGTCTACTCCCAGTCCGAAGGGGCCGATTTGTCCCTGATGCCACAGCGTGAGAACGTGATCGTAAGGTTTGAGCGCATTGTTCGATGAATTGCCGTTGTTGTAGAGGTAGTCGAGGTGGAGACTGCCGTCGGAGTAAAACAGCGGCAGTTTGTAACCGACACCAGCCACCGTGCCGAAACCGCCCGCGAAACTCGTGAACTCCTCCTCTATGCTGCCGCTCATAGCACCCGCGCGATAGGAAAAGTCCCCCAACTCGACCTTGCCTCCGGCACCGACGACTTCGCCGGGTAGCAGTTGATTGGCCAGCAGACCGCGCTCAAAGGTCGCGATCTTCGTGGAGGAGATCGACCGTTCCAGGCCCGCGAAGAGAAAATCCATCCGTCCCGCGACAAGAGTGACCGCTTTGGACGGCGCCCATTTTACCAACGCCTGGAAGAGGCCGTCGTAGAAGGGATCGAAGTTCTCGCCGATCTTGAATTGAGCCTGGAGGGTGAAATCGTGGTAGAGCAACGCTTCCGCACCGAGATACATGCGCCGATTCTCCCAGCCGTCGGCATTCCCTTGGTCTGCGTCCACGGACCAATACTGGCCGTTATAGCGGCCAATGATGGAGAAGGCCTGAATGACTGGGTTTTCTTCGTTCTCATAGAGCCGGGTCTGTTCCCAGATGTGCTCGTAAAGGCCCTTCTCCTGAATGCGTTTCCAAAAGGTGGTGGGCTCCACGTCCTGTGCGGCCGCTTGAAACACAAGGACGGAGAGTAAGAAGCCGGCACCGAAAAGCCCGCGATTGGCCTTAAATGCTGCCATGTACCGATTGTTGCTGATTGTCCGCTTAAGTTGCTGCGCGGCGAACACCACGGGCACGAAGGCCAGCAGCCGAAGCAACGGATTATGACGGATTTCCCTTAAAAGTGTGTTCATGGTGCTTGTGTCGCTTCCAGAAACCGCACCCGGCCTGTCTGAATCTCGTAGATGGCGCCGACGCACTTCGCGCCTTCTTTGGCCACACGCGCCTGACCTTCGGGTGACTCGAGGATCGCACGCACGGTCCAGCGAACGTTGATTTCGACTGCCCGCGCGAGGCGTTCTGGAAGCGGCAATCGAGCATCCAGCCCGGACAAAGCCGGCAGGATGCTGTTCACCAGCAATTGGATCCGGGAACGTTGCTGAACCCCCTCATACTTCGTCGCCAGAGCCGCCTGGATTGCTCCACACCCCTCATGACCCAGGACCACCAGCAATGGAGTCCGCAAATGGGCGCCCGCATAATTTAGACTGCCCGCCACTTCCGGAGATATGACGTTTCCCGCCACCCGCACAACAAACAGGTCTCCAAGCCCCGCGTCAAAAATCCATTCGGGCGGCACACGCGAATCACTGCAACCCAAGATAGTCGCGAATGGATGCTGGCCCCGGGCCAGTTCGGCCAGTGTTTCACGCGGCACCCCTGAGAGATGCGCTTTACCCTGGAGGAACCGTTCGTTGCCAGCGATCAGTCTTTGGAGGGCTTCGTCGGCGGAAACCTCGGGTTTGGCGTTCATGATTTTCCCATCATCGCCAGCATCACCTGAAGAAGCAGGATCTTCATGATGGTCCCAGTCGGGAAGGTCATAGCATACACGACGTCGGTGCGGTCGCTGGCCGTAAGCTTGGAAGCGAAAACCATTTGGGCCGGATTGGCGGCCACGCCACAGGTGGCGCCGAGGAGCTCGTCGAAATTAAGTTTGAAGAAGAAATGTCCGACGAGAAGGTTGAAGAGCACTGCGACGAGCACCATGGCGGCGCCCAAAGCGAGGAAGATCGGCCCCGTCTGCGCCACGGTCTCGAGGAACTTCGGCCCCGACGTCATGCCGACCTGAGCGAGGAATACGGTGAGGCCGAAATTGCGCAGGATGATGTTCGCCGAAGGCGGCATGGTCCAGACCCACCCCCCGGTGTGACCAAGCCGGCCGAGGATGAGCCCCACGATGAGCGGCCCGCCTGCGACGCCAAGGCAGAGGGAACCCAGCCCGGGAATCGGGAGCGGCAGCACGCCGAGAAGCACGCCGAGGGCCATGCCGATACCGAGCGAGACGTAGCTGAACTCGGTGGTCCCCTTGATAGAATCGCCGAAATGCTTGCGTGCGGTGTCTCGATACTCGCGGCTGAGCATAATTCCGACCCGGTCGCCAAATTCGAGCTTGAGCTCGGGGCGGGGAAGAAGGTCGACGTCCCCGCGACGCACATGCATGACGGAGAACTCCGGCACGCCAGGGATCCGAAGATCCGCCAGGGAAACGCCGACCACCGCCGGCCTGGAGACGAAGAGACGGAAATAGTCTAGGTCCCCGCGATCCGCGGTGATCTGGCCTGCAGCAACCTCCCCAATAAGTATTCGGGCGCCCTCGATAGCCGCTTCGGACTCGCCCGTCAGGGCCACAACGTCATTGTCTGCAAGAACGATATCTGGCGCAGGGACCCGGTTCTGGTTCCCGGTCCGAACAGCGAAAACCCGGACGCCAGTCGGCAGTTGGGCGCTCACTTCGGCCAGAGGACGGCCGATGACGCGCGGATTACGCACCAAGACCTCGCAATGATCGAGCCCGGCGGTGGCGGGAGTCATCACCTTCCGCTTGATCCAGACATTGGCGAAATACATGCAGATGATCGGGGCGATGAAGCCAAAGGGGTAGGCCACGCTGTAGCCCAGGGCTGGGTCGTTGCTGCCGGCGGCGCTGATGGCTGCCTGCAGCGCGGGCGTGCTGGTCAGCGCGCCGCAGAAGAGCCCGGCGACGGCCGACGGCGCGACCGAGAATGCGGCCCAGGCGATCCAGCAGACCCCGATGCCTGCGATGTGCGACAGCAGCACCAGCCCGTTCGCTTTCAGCCCGAAGGGGCTGGTCACACCGGCGAAGAACTGCTTCCCATACTGAATTCCAATGCCATAGACGAACAGGACCAAGCCGAGCGAGCCGACCAGCGCCGGGGGGGCGGATTTGGGCGCGAGCATCCCTGCTGCCAAGCCCACGAAAAGCACCGCGCCAGCGCCCAAGGCAAACCCGCGGACGTTTACTCCGCCGAGCGCGTAACCCAGCCCGATGACAAGAAAGAGCGAGAGCAACGGCTGCTGTTCAAGAAATGTTCTGATGATTTCCATAATTGGTTAGTTCGGGTGTATCGTCATTGGGATCGGTCGGATTTCATCGCGCTCGTCCTTCAGGGCCAGGTTGCCACCCACACCCTGATAATCGCTGACCTCTGCCATAGCTTGATCTTCTGTCTCAGGGAAGAATCGCTTGGCGGAGCGGTTCAGTAGATCCAACTCCCGCCTCAGCACCTGGAGTCGCTCTAACGGCAAAGTTTGGATTAGGTTCTCCAGCATGGCCCGCAACCGGCGGGCGATTTGAATGCTCGTCCCGCCGAAATGACGCACTTCGGTGACCGCCAAGTGGACAAAATCTTCCCAGTCCGGCGTCCGGTAAATGAGCCGAACGGAGCCGTGCACATCCCGCTTGAGCCCCTCATCCAGGTGGCGGGTGCCAATGTGGCGGAGCAGGTGTTGAATCTGATCGATGGCCAGAACCGCGGTGGTCGGGTCGTTGATCGCCGGGGAGAGGCCCTTCGAGGCAATGTCCACCATGATCCGGAAGGCAAAGGCTGGGTCCTGCCGCAGGGTTCGTTCGGAACCCACAGCCACCGATTCGTAAAGCGCTGCCACCGGTGGCGCTGCGCCGTCGCCGAATATTCGGAACAGGGGTTGCTCGGCCGCCACGAAATCGCCCACCTGCGGCACCATCTCAATCACACAGTCGGCGCGCTGGGCCAGGGACACGAGTCCTTCCAAGTCAAAGGCGAGGACGACTCCTTCTCTGAGGTTAGGGACGGTAGATCGGGCTTCCCCGTTCAGTAATTTGGCTGGTGGCGGTGTTGCGTGCTGCGACTCCGAGAGGCGCCGGGGATACACGTCCGTGATCACTTCGCGCCCCAAGCGGGCTACTGACCGCAAAGCGCCGCTTGGTCGGAGCGCAGCGCATACGCGGTCCACCAGGTAGAGAAAAACACCCAAGCTCACCAAGCAACTGTAAACTGCGACATGGGCGGTGAGCGGAGGTACGCCACCCTTGATTCGGATCAGCGCCGCGAGCGTGAAAGTAAACGTGAAGACAAACAGAGTTAAGGAGAGCTTCATGAAGCGGTTTTGCAACACGAGACCAATGACGCGGGGCGTGAGCTGGGCGCTGGCGAGTTGCACCGTAATCAGGAGTGCGGAACAAACAAAGACGATGAGCGTGAATATCGACGATGCCAGCGTTCCCAGCAGCGTCAGCGTGGTGGACGGATCGAACGAGGACTGCCAACCCATAGCCGTTTCGGTCCAGTGCAGGATCCTAACGCCCCCGAGTGCCAGGACCATGCCCAGCACAGGAAGAATCCAGATCGACCTTCTAAAGTAATCGGAAAGACGATAACGCTGAAGCCAACTCATAGAGTCATTTCCCTGCTTCGACTTTTGGGTGAGTTCTGCGCATAATGGAAACTCCTCGTCGTTCCAGCCTCTCACATCTGCGTCCGATTGGCGTTCCGGCCGAACGCCTCGTCGATGATCGCTCGCAGCCGGGCGAGTGTTTCGGACGAAGGGGGTTCGAAATCCTGCATTTCGTACACCTTGCCCAGGAACCCATACTTGCTCTCGCCGAAGCGCATATAAGGCAGAAGTTCGTAATCCACCACGTTCTTATAGGGTTTGATGAACTCCAGCACGGCGCGGATGTGCTCCTCGTCGTCGTTCACGCCGGGGATGAGAGGGGTCCGAGCGATGAACGTCTTGTCAGGCCACGTCTCGTAGGCCTTTTTGAAGTTCTCCAGGATCCGCTTATTGTCCACGCCCGTCCATTTCTTGTGCCGCTCGGAAATGGTCAGCTTATGGTCATGGAGCACGACATCCACATGCGGCAGTACTTTTTCCACATGCGACCACGGGACGTTGAAGGCAGTCTCGATCGCGGTGTTGATGCCCCGCTGGTGGGCGCCGGCCAACAACGCCCCGGCGAAATCGGCCTGAAGTTGGCACTCGCCGCCGCTGAGCGTAATGCCACCGCCGGATTCGCGATAAAAGCTGCTGTCCTGCTCGACCTCGTCGAGCACCTGGTCGACGCTCATCTCCTGTCCAAAAAGGTAGAGCGCCTGGGGCGGGCAAACAGGCACACATTTGCCGCAGTTCGTGCAAAGGTCCCAGTTGATCCGCACTTTGGTGTCGGAATCCACATTGAAGATGGCCGACTCCGGACATTCCTTGAGGCAAAAGCCGCACTGGTCTTTGCCGATGCACTTGCTCAGATTGTAGGCCAGTTCGGGCCTGGGTTGGATGCTCTCGGGATTGCTGCACCATTTGCAGCGCAGCGTGCAACCCTTGAGAAACACGTTGGTCCGCATCCCCGGTCCGTCGTGCGTCGAGAAATGCTGGATGTTCAGAACGATGCCCTTCGGACTCGAGGTGTTCACAGGAGAGTTTTCCATAACATCACCTCAGTTTCCCAGAGCGATGCCAAGCGATCGTGCAATCTGGACGAATACGCTATTGTCGGGCACGGTGCGCACCTTGTTGATCGCCTCCGCCAGGGGCACGAATTTCAGATCCGGCGGCTGGAAGGCCACCATCACGCCACTTTGATTCTCATGGAGTGCGCGCACCGCCCCGGCGCCGTAAGCGAGCCCCAGTTGCCGGTCCACGGCTGTGGGCGATCCGCCTTTGACCAACGGGCCCAGGACTAGCGGGTAGGTCGCCTGGTCAGTCAACCGCTGAAGCTTCAGCGCTACTACCTGGGCGGCTTGCCCGGAGCGTTCGATGACGTGCGAGCCTCCTTCCCCGGTGGCTCCCGGAGAAAGCGAGGCTTTGATTGCGTCTGGCGCAACCCCTTCCCCGACGGTTTGCTGTCCGTCTCGCGGCACGGCTCCCTCGGCCACTATGACCAACCCAGATGTGCGTCCCGCTTTGAGCTTCTCCGTCAGCTTCGCGGCAACGGTCTGAAGGTCATAGGGAATCTCCGGGATCAGCACCGCATCGGCGCACACCGCGATGCCGGCTTGCAGGGCTAGCCAGCCGGCGTGTTCTCCCAGGACCTCGACCACACCGATCTTCTGCGCCGATTGCGCTGCCTGCCGGACGCGTTCGAGCATGTCCACCGCGAAGCTCAGGGCGCTGTTGAACCCGAACGAGAGTTGGGTCGCGGCCACGTCGTTTTCGACGGAAGTCGGGACGCAAACGGTGCGGAACCCTTGCCGGTGGAGCCGGAAAAGAATGCTCAACGCCTGCGGGCCGACTACGGAAATAACCGCGTCGATCTTTTCGGCAGCGACCCTCGCGATCAGGTCGCCGGAACGGTCCACCTCCTCGACCATATTCTCGGCGTTCACCTGCCGGACGCGGAAGGGATCGGTGCGGGTGGCGTTGCCCAGGATGGCGACACCGCCCGCGGCGAGGTTCTCCACCATTTGGGGGGCGAGTTTGAGCAAACCGCCCTCGGGGTGGCGTTCCGGAAAGAGCAGTCCATCGAAGCCGTCGCGGATGCCCATTACCTCCCAACCCAGCTCGTGTCCCGCCAGAACCGCGCCGGCGATGACCGAGTTGATTCCGGCGACATAGCCGCCGCCGACGTTAATCCCGATGCGTTTCAAAGGTCTCATATTTTCGTCCGATCTGTTTTTCAGCGCGGCTTCTCAGGACGGATTCGGTGAACTGTACACGATCATTGCTTTTCACTATGAACGCCAGGCCTGACGAGTTCCGCCGCGATCGACTCACCCTGCGGAGCGCAGAAACGCTTGAGTAGCGCCGCCGCTGCGAACCCGGACAGGATAGCTCCCAGGAAGATGGCCAGGATGCACATCGTGATCGCGCCCTGGGGCGCTCCGGCAACCCCCATTAACGTGGCGAGGGCCGGGCCGACGTTGCGCGTGCAGATGCCGAGAGTCATCGGGGCTTTCTGGTCATAGGAAAGCCCTAAGCCAAGCAGATACGCGGCGGTGCCAAGCAGGGCGTAATAAAGGATCTGGGTAGCGATCGCATAGGCCCCAACCGCGCCGATGATCTCGCCCTTGTAAACCCAGAGCAGGACGGCGCACAGGATCAGAGTGTTGAGGCCCGTCACCTTCTTGACGATCGGAGCCGCCTTCTCCGCGACGGGTTCGGCGGCGCGGCGGATCGCCGCTCCAATGACCAAGGGCAGGGTGATGAAAAACAGGAGCGGTTTGGCGATGGTCCAGGGATCAGCCGTGAATCCCTTAGCCAACCATGGCACCAGGAATGGCATCAGCACCACCGTTCCGGCATAGGCCAGCAACATGAAGGCCGACATGTAAGCCAGGCTTCCCCCCGACTTTCTCATCATCACGGGGATAGCCGGGGAGCATGGCGCCATCCCCAGTAACACCAGGCCTAGAGCGTACGGTCCAGCCAACGGAACAATCTCGGTAAGGAGGACCGCCAAAGCGGGACCCAGGACAAAGCACCACAGCAACGATATCACCAGGAAGCGGACATTGCGGAGGGCGGCGAAGGCTTCCGGAACCTTGAGCCGAAGCCCCACCTCCAGCAGGTTACCCACCATGAAGATGACGATGGTAACGGCCTGAATCTTTTGAAGTATTTGTTCCATTGGGGATCTCCTTCGCCCGGTTTGAGGCTCAACAACTCATTGAGTCCCTTGCTTGTCGGGCACCTCGTTCGTGAACACCGGCCAGTCCAGCTTTGACGCCCCGTTCGGTTCGCCTCTGAAGTGCGGCCCCAACGGCGGGTGAAGCTTCAGCTTGCCGCCGAAATCCGCTTCCGAGTTACCGAACTCCGCGCCCAGTTCCAAGAGGGTGATGGTCTTAGGCGAATGAGTCATAGTTCTCATTGGTGATCCACCCTCGGAGATCATTTTGGACTGTGTCTCAATGCCATAACTTGATTTCCCCCGGACGCCACGTCTTGTCGAACCAGGGTTCGAGCGCGCCGTAAAGACGGAGCATCGTGAACCAGCCCTTTCCGGGAACGGTTTGTATCCAATTTCTTTCCTTGCCGGCCGGCGCCTTCGGTCCGAAGTACACGTCTACGGATCCGTCCGCGTTTGATTGCACTGTCCCGGATTCGCTGGTCAGCGCCGTATCGCGCTGATCTGTCTGCAACACCGAGCGCGTCTGCGTGTCATAGGGAATCAATGACCAGAAATTATTGACCGGGATATTGGGCGGTAGATGAAGACAGTAGGTCTTTCCACCGTCAAGGTAGTTGCCCTCCGCGTCCACTGTAGCCATCGCATATTGCGACCCGCCGCCGACGATCTTCACGGCCATTGCGGGAGAAATCCCGCTGGCAAAAAAGAAAAAACCTGCGCGCGCATCCAGCAGCCGGGCGTTGTTCCTGATGAACTCATGGCTGCCGCCGACGAAGGGCTCGGTCCAGGCCGATTCGCCTGGGTAAAAGTAATTGGCGGCGTCCCGCGGGCGGACGGTGAGCGCTCGGGCCGTGGCGGTTGCGATCGCAGCCGCGTCCGTGAGGAGCTTCTTCATTCGCGCGTCCGGCGCGAACGGCTGGCCCTTCACGATGCCGATCGCCGCGAGCTGTCCAAGGATCTCGGGGTCGGCTGCATCGACGGGCTCCTCCTGGATGACGGTGTTGATCTCCTTGAAAAAGTTGAAGTCGGTGGAATGGATCGTGTTGAAGTACAGACCGGAGCCATTGATAAACCTCATGGCGGGCGGGCTTGTCTTCCGAGCAAGCGGGTAGACCTTAAACTGTTCTTTGAATACCTTTACCGCCGGACCCAAGTCGCCCTTGACCGCGAAACCGCGCAAGCCGTACCACACGTTGTAGGTGCGGGATCGAGCGATAAAGTAGTCCTCAGGCACCGGGCCGTCGTAGCCCGGTGGCAGGAAGAGGTATTTGCCGCCTTTGCCCTTGTCCGGCCCGGCAAGACCCAGGTCGATGATGTAGCGCATCCACAGATCGTCAGCAAGGCCGAGCACGCCCGGCGGCACTTCGACGACGACTGGGCCGTCCTTCAGGTTCAAGAATGCCCAGAGCGTCGCCGTCTGGGTGTTGGGCGTGAGCAGAAGCGTCTTGGCGTCCACCCGATTCTCGTGGACGACCACCGAGAACATATCGCAGCCCACACTCTTCAATCCCTCGATGTTGGCGAGGGCAGAGGCTGCGGACATCGTATTGAGGAAGACGTCCACTCCGCGCATCAGATCGAGGTTGTCGTAGACCTTCCGAACGGTGTCGGCATCTGGAAGACCGTCGAAAAACCTCAACGTGCCGAGCGGGGTGTCAACGGTATCCGGCGTGGTGATGGACGCCGGAATCTCCGTTCTCATCTTAGGACTGTTCATAGTTAATCCTCTCGTATCGGTAGTCATCTTCGCTGGTGCCTCGGCCTGTGCGGCGCTTGTGGCCAGCAGCACGCAAGCCAGTGCGCCACAGCCCAGGCTTGCCATGCACCTGAGGTTCATTTTCTTTGGGCTTGGTATGTGAAATTGTTCCATTTGCTAGATCGCCTCTTCGGTCTTCGCGATGACTTGGGCCGGAGCGCCCCCGGCGAACCGGGGGCGCTCGGCAAGGACCCCGACAAGACCTTCTGGGCTCCCCGGCGCGTCACGCAGGGGACCCCTCACTCGTCAGTGTTGAGCCCAAGTGTGGCCCTTGAACTCTTCAATGTCCTCGATGCCGGGATTGCGTCCTTCTACGTATTGGAGCGGCTCGCTGAACCGAGTGGACGTATACTTGCCGGTCACCGCGGCGTTGATGAGTTCGTTCAAGCTGCCATAGATGACCTTGTGTCCCAGGCCGCCAAAGATCTTGAACTGTTTGAAGCTGTTGGTGGCGACGGTGAAGTTGCTGCCCCAGTCCACGCTCAGCGCGTTCATGCCCCAGCAGACCTGGTGATAGATTTTCCCGCCGGCGTCCTCAATGATTTTGGCATCTCCGTAATGCTTCGCCATGTAGTAGCTCGGCGTATCGGTCTGCACCCAGAGCATGACGTCCTTGTGAACCTTCTTCCCCTTGATCGCACGGGCGATCTGCTGAACCTCCTCGAAGAGCAGATGGGGACAGCCAAAGTGGACAATATCCACCTTGTCGGTCTTGGCGGTGCGCAGCTCCGCATACATCGCCTTCACATCGGCGAAGGTCAGGTGGATTCGCTCCACGTCCGCGGGTACCTTGCCCCCGAAAGCGGCCTCCAAAGTGGGCGAGCCGGGGGTCTTGCCGATCAGGTGTAGCATGGGGTCGTTCATGCCGGGGGACGCACATGCGGTCAATGCCTTGAGCGCGGAAGGCATCATGCGGGGAGGCAGGTTGAGCACCGCCGGAATCCGGTTTTTTGCCCTTTTAGCGATGGCGCCGCCTAAGGCAGCCCAGTCGGCCGGATCGTCCACGATGTTCTCCTTGATGTCGTCATCCAACTCATAGATCACCTTCGCCACGCGGTTTTCGTCCAGCAACATGCCGTACTTCGGAATGCAGCCGGTGATGGTCGCATAGGGCGCGATAATGGCGCTCTCCCGATTCGTTTTGACACCCAGGACGGAATTCAGGTAGCAGGCACAACTGGATTCGCAGCTCGCGGCGTACTCTCCGTGGATCGGAAAGGCACTGTTAAAGTGGGGCGTGCAGGAGTGGGTCGGCAGCCAACCCGTGTTCTGCATGTGCTCGTAGCCATCCTTGACGGCTTTAAACACCGTTGGCGACATCTTGAAGTACTTGTTGTTCCAGGGCGTGCCCTCCTTCTCGTACGCGTCGACCTGGGCAACGTAGGGGTCGCAGGAGCAGACGACGTTGGGATCCTTGGTCGCCTGGGCGCCCATGTTCCAGAAGGGTTCCAGAACCAGTCCTTGCCCCCATTCGAACTGCTGGTATTCCTTTGAATCTTTCGGTAACCCTTTTTGGCAGCCGATATAGTGGATGAAGGAAACCTTGACCATCTCCTTAGCCTCGACGGCCTCGCCGAAGGCCACCAACCCTTCCATAGCGAGCTTCTTGGCCTCGCCGTGGACTCCGTCGAGCATTTCCTGTTCGTATGTTGTAAGCTTTATGTTCATATCTTTAATTCAGTTGTCGTTCTTATCCCGTCGGGATGGGCTACTTCTTCGGGGTTACGGTAACGATGGCCGGCTTGCCGTATTCATCGGCCTCGATCGTCACCCAGTCGCCACTCTTGATGGCTTTCAGTGGGTCGGCATCCAGACCATCCACGGCGGGGATGTTGCTTGCAATAGCGCCGGAGACGTCGATGGTGTGAACGTTTTGGCAGATAATACCTGCAGGCCCCTTTTGGGATCCTTTGACCTTGAAGAGCAACCCAAAGGCGCCGGAAGTGGAGCCGGTCACCGTCGGGTAGACCACAATCTTACCCTTCACGTTTTGGCCGCTAACGGGGTTTCCGACCAACTTGATGGTTCCGTCGTTCAGGATGGAACACGGGGCCCAACTCAAAGGCATCTCGCTAACCAGGGCTTCGCCTTCGGCTCTGCCTTTGGCCTTGGTGCGGCCTTTCAGCACGGTTTTGTCTTTCATTGCTATCTCTTTCATTCTTGGCGCCGCTCTCCTGGGCGGGATTCACGGTGCGGATCTCTTTCCCGGCGACAGTCCATCCGGCGCCGGGAGCCCTTAAATTCTTCGTCGATATGATTCGTCAGTTAATCCTCTCGGCTCGGTTCATTGCTCCTCAGTGCGCGCGATGATCTCCGCCTGCTGTGAAGGCGAAAGGTCCGTGAAGTAGGCGCAGTAACCGGCAACCCGCACGACGAGATCCCGGTATTTCTCCGGATTTTTCTGCGCCTCCAGCAGGGATTGTCTATTGAGGATATTGAACTGGATGTGCGCATGCTTCTGCGCGCTCCAGGCGCGAATCAACTGCATGAGCCGGCGCGTTCCCTCTTCCCCGGCCACGTTCGCGGGGGCCATTTTCATGTTGAGCAGGTCTTCACGATGGGTCTTGTAAATCTGGCAGGTGGCCCGAGCGATGGACTGCAGGGTCACCGTGGGCCCTTTGGTGTCGCAGCCGTGCGAAGGAACGATGCCGTCGGACAGGTACTCTCCGGCCGGCCGGCCGTTCGGCGTCGCCATGGTCACCTTGCCGCAAGGGTTATGGAAGGTGATCGGAATGATGCGCATATTGGCGCTTTGGCCATGGGGCCGGGGATGAGTGTGGGTATACTCCATGACGGTTCGCTGGATGTGGTAGCCGATGGTATCTACCCACTCGATGCCATTGCCGTACTTAGGCGCGTTGAGGCACAACTGGCGGATAGCTTCCTTGCCCTCCCAGTTCTTTTCGAGCGCCTCCAGGAGCTGGTCCCAGGTCAGCTTCTTCGTGTCATAAATGAGGTGCTTAATGGCAGCTAGGGAGTCGATGCAGGTCGCGAACCCTCCCAGCCCGTCGATACAGGAAGCATCCAGCGCCCCCGGTATATACTCTGCATGGGTGTGGAGGTCCCGGCCGTGCGCCATGCACAGGTCATGCAGCGTGGAGGCCAGCGGAGCCGCGATATACTTGGGCTTCTGCGCGGCCGCGATGTAATTCTGAATCATGATGTGCTTCACGACGTTCTCCAGCTGCATCTTGAACGCATTCCACACGTCGTTGTAGGTCTTGAAGTTCCGCGGGTCACCCGTCTTCAGGCCGAACCGCTCGTCCTTGTAGATCTTCATCTTGCCGTCCCGGAGCGTCATCTCCATGACCGCGCCGTAATTGATGCCGCCATTGCCGGTCTTGTGGGTCTCACGGTTAGGGAGGCGCGATTCCGAGCACCCTGACATGGCGTAATCCAGGGCTTCCCGCTTTACGATCCCGTTGCTCATGAACCACGGCACCTCGAACTCGTCGTTGATCAGCTTGGGCGAGCCCTTGCCGTCCTTGATGGTCTCGGCTACTGCATGCAGGAACTTGTCGGGAGTATTGGCGTGGATCCGCACCCCCAGCTCTGGGTAACTGCTCCGAAGCGGCCGGGTCGATTCCAGGATCACGTAAGAAAGCTCGTTGGTGGCGTCGAAACCGTCGGTGGTCTGGCCGCCGATGGTCACCGTCTCGTGGTGAGAAAACCCCTCGCGGCCCTTGGCTGCGGAGGGTGACATTTGCGACTCGATGCTCTGCATGATGTTCAGCCAAAGGCATTGGAACAGTTCCTGCGCGCTTTCCGCCGTGAGGCGCCCCGCTTCGATGTCTTTCTTGTAGGTTGGATAGAAATACTGGTCCATGCGGCCCTGATTGACCTGTCCACCGACCATCTCTTCCAGACGCGAAAAGAGCTGGGTGAACCACTGCGCCTGGATTGCTTCCCGGAGGCTGCGTGCGGGGTTTTCCGGAACCCACGCGCAGACGTCCGCGATCTGCTCCAGCTCCGTCTTGCGCTGCGGATCTTGCGTCCTGGCTGCCATCTGCGCAGCCAACTCGGAATACCGTTTCGCGAGGAGGCTCAAGGCGTCACAGGTGATGACGGCCGCTTCGTAGAAGGGCTTCCTGAAGGCCAGGTCGTGCGGGTCTTCCAGCGCGGCTAACTTTGACTGGGCCTCCTCGCGCAAGCCCTTGCAACCCCGCTTCAGCATTTTCTCAAAATCAGGGACCCAATTCTGGGAATGTCGCATGGTGGAAGTAGAGACGATCACGAACGTCTGCGTGGTCCCCACATTCTTGGGGTCAGAACCCCAGGTGAAGTGCCGGGTCTCAGGAGGCAGGGCCTTGATAAAGTTAGGGGTGAAGTCTTTGCCATTCCAATACGGGAAAAGAACCTCATCAATGATCTTCTTGTCTTCCTCGGTCACGGTAACAGCATCCGGGGCTCCGGCTTTTTTGGCCTCGATGAAAGCTTTTGCTCCGTCTTGGATGATCGTGCCGTCAAGCTCCGGGTACACCAGCGAGTACCGTCCGAACCAGGTGCAGGGACGTCCCACGATCAGCTCATCGTCGAAGATGGCGACAGACATCTTCTCTGCGATGTTCTTCAGGGCATTGGCCCAGCGCAGAACCAGCGGCTGACCTTCGGTGGTCTTGAACGACTCCGTGAAATAGACCGCCCGTTCCAGAGCCACGCGGGGCGGACCGGAGGTACGGATGGCTTCAAACATTCTGAGAACCCGGTCGGTCGCGGTTCCGCGCAATACCTTCTTGCCGCTCTCGATGGCGGCTTCCTGGGCGGATAGTGCCGCAGGTGTGGTTTCATTACTCATAATGTTTCTCTTGTTTTCTTACGTTGTTCCATTGTGTGCCGCTGTCAGGGTGATGAAATAGGCGCAGAGCTTGGCTTGGGACAATCACCGCCCGTGACCCAGTGAATGGCATCGATCAGGGCCTGGTCATCCACAGGTTTACGGAAGAAGAAATGCGCACCGAGCTGGCGGGCCAGGATGCCGGTCTCCGCGTCATCGCGCGCCGAGATCGCGATCACCCGCAGACGGGATTTGCGCTGAGTGAGTTCCTTCTGGAGTTCCAACCCGGTCACCTGCGGCATCGTGATATCCAACAGAACGCAGCCCTCCTCCTGCGGATCCACGTCCGCAAGGAATTGCTTCGCAGAACTGAACGCGCGGTGTGGCAGGCCAGCGGATCGCAGCAGCAGACAAAAGCCCTTTCGAACTGACTCCTCGTCGTCGACGATAAAGACCATTGTTCTGTCTGGTGATCGAAGCACGGTTCGTCTTATACCCGAAAGGAGCTCGTGGCAGTATCCGACCTTGGTAGGATGGGGCGAGTGACGGAGGGAAAAGGAGAGGACAGCGATCAGTAATCAGTTGATCGGTGACCGGGGTCAGGGAGTGGCTGCGCGCGGAGCAATGCCGGCTATTTCGCATTGCCGGACCAACTCAGGAACTGAACTCACTTCCATCTTGTGCATGACAAGCCCGCGGTGTTGTTTAACCGTCGCCTCGGCAATTTGCAGGGAAGCGGCAATCTGTTTGTTCAGGCAGCCGCCGATGACGTATTCCAGCACCTCGCGCTCGCGCGGCGTGAGGCGTTGGACGCGGGCTTGAATCCGCTCCACTTCTTGGCGGTGAAGTTGGGCCGCGGCATGCCGCTCCAACGCACGATGAATGGCCTGCAGTAGGGCTTCATCGTTGACGGGCTTCTGCAGGAAATCCACCGCCCCCTTCTTCATCGCATCCACGCTCATCGGCACGTCCCCGTGTCCTGTCAAAAACACCACCGGCAGGGACATGTTGCGAGCGGCCATCAAATCGCGCAGTTGCGGCCCGGTCATGCCCGGCATGCGCACATCCAGAATCACGCAGCCGGTTCCGGAAAAGGCCGGCCGCGCCAGAAACTCCTGAGCGGAGCCAAACACCTCGCCCTGCCAGCCGGCTGAGCGCACCAACCACAGCAGACCTTTCCTGGCAGAGGGATCGTCATCCACGATGAAGACCGTGATAGGGGACGAGGGGCGTGGGGGGGCGGATGGATTATTTGCCATCAGTGGTGGCCTCCCCTCGAAACGCCTGGCCGTCGGAGGGACTTGGAACGGGCAACGAGAAATAGAATGTCGCGCCCCGGTCCGGGTTGTTCGCAAACCACAGCCGCCCACCGTGGGATTCAATGATCGACCGCGAGACCGCCAAACCTATCCCCATGCCCTCCTTCTTGGTGGTCCAGAAAGCCTCGAACAACTTCTGCTGCCCCCCCTCCGAAACGCCCGGCCCGGAATCGCGCAGTGAAACCAGTGCCTCGCCGGTTTCGGTCCGTGCCAAGGCCAGCTTCAGGTGCCGCTGCTCCGCGGGTTCATCCTGCATCGCTTCCAGGGCGTTCATGACAAGGTTGAGGAGGACCTGTTGGATCTGCCCTTTGTCAGCCACCACTGTCAAGTCAGGCTCCAGGTTCTGCGAGGTCTGGACTTGCCGGCCGATCAGTTCGCTGTGGACCAGGTCCAGGACTTCTTGAGTCGTGGCCGCCAGGTCAAGGGGCTCGCGCCGGGTTTCCTTGCGGCCCAGCATGGCCCGCAGGCCGTTGATAACGCCGGCTGCCCGTTTCGTGTCATGGACGATATTGCTCAGCATCTCGCGGATCAACGCGCAGTCGGCATTCCCGCTGGCGGTGAAGCGCAAGCCGGCCTGAGCGGTGCTGAGGATTCCGGTCAGAGGTTGGTTCAACTCGTGCGCCAGCGATGCCGTGATGGCCCCGGTCTGGGCCACGCGGTCCGCGTGCCAGAGCTGCAAACGGAGTCCTTGCATCTCCGTCGCCGACCGCTTGGCCTCGGAGATGTCCACGGCCGCGCCCAGCATCCGGGCTGGCGTCCCATTCGCGTCCGGGGACACCCGGCCCCGGGACGCGATCCACCGCTGCGAGCCGTCCGGCAACAGGGCGCGGAATTCCCCCGCGTAATCGCTTTGGCTCGCCAAGGCGCCCCGCACCTCTCGTTCCACCCTCTCGCGGTCGTCCGGATGGATTCTCTGGATGACCTCCTCAAAACTTACATCCTTGCCGGATACGAATCCGAAAAGACCGCGCCATCTTTCCGATCCCCAGACCCGGTTGCGGGCGATGCTCCACACCCAGACGCCAAACCGCGCAGCTTCCGCGGCGAGGGTCATCCTCTCTTCGCTCTCGCGCAAGACCTGGTCGGCGCGTTTCCTGGCCAGCACGTTTGTCACTAACCCGATGATCAAAACGGTTTGCAGGAGGCAAAACAAAACGACGCCGACGATGTGCCATCGATATAATCCCCACAGAGTCGGTTGCCGATATTGGATGATACTTCCGGGCGGTAAGCGGCTTTCGCTGATTCCCCAGCGCCGGAGTTCGCGCCAATCGTAGGTCGGACGCGGGGCCTGGATTGTTTGCACGGGAATACGACCCGCCAGTTCCCCGCGGAGAATGCGGATGGCGGTGCGAGCTCCCTGCGCCCCTAATTCGGAGTCCTGAAAAAGCCTGCCACCAATCGGCCCCAGACCGAGCTCACTAGCGAAGTATCCGAAGACAGGGGCATTTGCGACCTCGTGCAGGCGCCGTAAGACCTCGTTGTGCTCGTAGTGAATCCCGGCGGCATCCACTATGAAGAATGCGTGGAAGATGAACGAGCGCGGCGGCAAAGTGGCGCACCGTTTCAGAATCTGATCCGAAGACAAATCGTTGAGCCACGTGAACGTCACCCGGTTGGTGAAGGGCTGAAACTCGCGGTGGCACTCCTCCACCCAAAATTTTTCCAGCGCGGAAGTGCCCAACACCACCACGATATTGGTGGTCTGTGGCTGCAACTGCAGGATGTCTTCGACGATGGCCGGGAGATTAGCCTGCTGGGTCACCAGGGTGGTGTTGGTTTGCAGGAAGCCGGGTGGTACCATCTGCGAGGCAACCGCGACGGCCAGGACCGGCGTGTCCGGAAAGAGGCGTTGGCGGTTCCGTGCGGCAAATTGCACTCCCGGACCCCCGATAGGCACTACAAGGTCCACGGGATGAGCTTTCACTTGGCCTTCCAGGAATGCCACCAATGGGCCTTCTCCTTCGGCCTCCGCGAGACGAGCCAGCTCCAGGGGTAGTTCGTAAATGTCCACCTGCTCCCCGATCTCCCGCTCCAGCGTGGCCCGGAAGGATGACACCACCGCGCTGAACGGGGCGACATCGCGCCCAAACGGGTCCAGAATGAGGACCCGCTTGGGGCTAGCGGCGGAAGCGCCGAGTGTGACTAGGGCTAGCAGCAGCAGCCCCAGGCACGCCGGCCACCATCGCATTATGAGCGGCGATCTCGTCACAATTTCGGCCTTGGAGACTACCCTATCGCTGTCGCGCTTTGCGAGCGCCGAGGCGTTTTCCTGCGCGGGTGACTATCGCAGAGTACGCACGCTAGATCGCACTGAAGTGTGCAGATGTGGCGCTCGATCGGGTCGCCGAAGTGCGCAAGGTGTTCAAATGCTTCCTCAGTCTTCATTGTTATGAGATTCCTTTTGTCAAGGATGGGTGTTTTGGGGTCAGCGGTTGTTCGTCCGGAGGTTACGCTAGCGATTTGAAATGAGTTGCTTCGCCGGATCGCGGAGCTGGCGTAAACGGCGGGTGATCGCCTCGTTCACGCGCAGGTGGGCCTCCAAGTCAGCCTGTGGCAGACCGGCGAGCAACTTGGCTGAGAGTCTCCTGAAATTGTCCCAGATGGGGACGGTTACTCCGACGCCCGCTTTCGTGATCCGCGCCTGCTGACTGTTGCCATGCAGGTCTGAATGGGTCCGCTTGCTGACCCGCCGCACCTCAATGAGCGGTCTTTCGCCCGCGGCGAGCTTCTTGAGCCGGCGAGCGAAAAGGCTCGGATCATGCACGAGCGCCTCTTTCAGGTCCCGCAGTGCAACAAACCCTTCCCTGTCAGCTGGCACCTCCTCCCAGCCGTATTCAAGGGCTCCCATCAGGTAGATCAGAATGTCCGCCTCCTCGACGCTGAGCCCGGAATTCCCCAGCGTCTCTCGCGCGTAGGGCCGCAGGTCGCGACGCACCGTGAAGATGGTCGAAATGTTGAAGACCGGGTCGAAGGCCTTCTCCCGCGTTTTCGATCTTGTGGGCTGCGGCATCGCTGAACCAGACTCCTCCATGGAGACCATAAAGTCCATTAAATAATAATGTATACAGTCCTGGACTTTGTCTACAACATGTGGTTTTATTTTCTGGATGAGCCCCACACGGGCACAATTGCACAGACCCCCTGCCAGGCAGGGTGACAGAAACGTCCTGACGCGCGGCCTGAGTGATCCTCGGCGTGTGCCTAACGAAGGCGTATTCGGCTTGGCTTGCGCTGTCGGAGCATCCGCGTCGTCTAGAGCCCCCGTGCCGTGTTCCCTACGGGCGCCCGTATGATTCCGTCCCAATCCCATTCGGCTGGCCTCGATCCAGGCAAGATTCGGCGCGCGCTGCAGTCAGTGGCGGATTGCACAATTGCCGACTGGGACTTCCTGGGGCTGCTGAAGCTGATCCACGACCGAGCTCAGGATGCGCCTGCACGGGGCGCCTCAATCTCGTTGCTCAAGCGTCAATTGGATCTGGCGCTAAATTCCTACTGCCATCGCCTCCGCATCGGGCAGAACTTGGCGCCGATGCAGATCGACGCGCGGGCTGCCCGACGGTTGCTTGACTCGATCTCAATCGGAGCGGTGCTAACGGATAACGAAGTTCGCCTCCTGGTGGCCGAACCTCTGAGCGATGACGCTGCAGACTTCCAATGGCAGGCGTTCATGTCGACCTTCCGAATAATCGAGCACGCCCCCTTGGACAGCGGGGCAGTCCCGTTCGAGTGCGAATCACTCCTGCCGGCCGAGCAATTCCGGGTGCTGGCGCGTACCCTGTTCAACGAGGCGGTGCTGGGGCGTGGGGACAGGGTCTACGAGTATATCTACTTCGTTAAAGATGCAGCCCTCGATTCGGAAGCAGCCACAACCATCGAACTGGCGGAGTTCATCTTCCGGCACAACGAGCCGTATCAATGGATCGAGCCCCGGCCGAACCTGACCCCGACGCAGCGAGCGCGGGAAGAGGATCTGGTGGAGAGATTGTGTCGCCGGATGCGAGAGGGAGACCTTCTCGCCGACCGTGGGTTTAGACCAAGCCGCGATGACCTCGCGTCGAAACTGGCCGACGCCTCGCGACAAGGACTCTTCTCCCGTCGAGCCTGCGAGTGGGGACGCAGAAGACCAAACGAATGAACGATCACCGACAAGATACCCCCCCGGTACGGATTGTATGACGACGTGCGACAAAACCGCTTCGGGAAAACGTGGTGTCCTTTCGTTTTCGGAACGTTGAAAGATTTATGTTACCTGTTCAAACACGCTATATTGCGGGGGTTTTTGAGGAAAAGAACCGCGCGGCCCGATTGGTTTCGAATCCCTTCGCTCGCTCCACTGATAGCCAAGGATTAGAGAGAATCCAAAGCCCGCCAAGCGAGTTCCTTCTAACTCTCCTTCTAACTGGTATATTGCGGAATGTCCGCCAACCCCAGAAACGGCCGCTTTTCCAAGGTGAAGGACAACCTTTACCGGTATTCCGCAACCAAGACGTATTACGCGGTCTATCGCCGCCAGGGAAAGCTCCGTTGGAAGAGCCTGCGGACGCAGGACCGTGAACTGGCCGAACGACGACTCCGCGACGAACTCGCCGGCGCGGACCACGTGGACGTTCGCCAGGAATCCATGACCCTGGAGGCGCTCCTTTCCATGTTCGAGGAGGGCATCAAGAAGTACGACACCCGCACCCAGCGCAATCGCCGGTCGATCCTGGCCGGTGTGGGCCTCGCCGAAGCTGCCCATTCGCGCGCTCGACCAGGGCGAGCAGTCCGCCGCCGTGTTGCTGCGGAAGCTTGGCCCGATTTCCGAGACCGCCCGTGACCTGAGCTATCGCCTCTACACTGTTTGCGAGCGCCGCAAGTGGTCGCAAGAAGCCATCGGCTACAACGCGCTGGTGCTGGCGTGGCCGGACTTAAGACGTCTGGCAGAGGAGGCGAATCAAGGGCAGACTGCGCAACCAAGCTTGCTATGATTCGCAGACTCAAGATCGAAGGCTACAAATCGCTGGCGGGCCTCGAAGTGAGGCTGCGTCCGCGTGAAGATGGCATCCCGGTGCCGGCACGGTTGGTGTCGGAAGGGACGTTGCGAATGCTGGGATGGTTGGCGATTGGCGGGGCCAAAGAGCCGCCGACGATGGTGGCGTTCGAAGAGCCGGAAAACGGCATTCATCCGCGGCGAATTCAGTTGGTCGCCAAGTTCCTGGAGACGAGATCAACCGACTTCCCACGTGCGGAGATGTTCGGACTGACCGCACAGCTTCGGCGGGGGGCCGTTTCGATTGCGTCCAACATCGTCGAGGGTTGCGCGAGGTCCTCCGAGGCGGAATACCTGCACGTTCTGGACATGGCCTGCGGTTCAGCGCGGGAAGTGGAGGATCAGCTCGGACTGGCTCATCGCCTCGGCTTTCTCTCCGATGCGGCACAACGTGAACTGGGCGCGCGGTCGACGGAGACGGCCAAGGTGCTCAATGGGCTCCTTCGTTCCTTTCGCCCGCAGTAGCAAGCCTCCAGCCTCCCGTCTCCAGCCTCCAGCCTGTTCTGGAGCGGCATCAGACCGAGGTGATCGAGAAGATTCTCCGCCACTGCCGGCTCTGGGAAGAACCATCGGCTCGATCCCCGCCGTCGACGGCCGTCGCGGTCGAGGGCTGAGGCCCGGTCTGGGGAGAATCCGGTGGGGAGGATCGCACCGCGTTGCAGGGTGCGGTCCGCCCAGCGAGCCGGCGCGCCCTGCAACGGTCCCCGGAACGTTGCCCGGGCCTGATAGGCGCCTTCGGGTCCGTTCGGCCCCGCCCGACTCAGCCGCGGGTTTGGGGTGCTGACAGCGCTGGCCTATCGTGTGAGACTCGGGGGGATGGTCGACGACACGTTCCATGATCGTTACACGATGCAGGGGGAGATCGCCCGAGGCGGGATGGGGGTGATCCTGCGCGTGAAGGACCGGAACTTGGACCGGACATTGGCCATGAAGCGCATGTTGACGCCCCCGGACGAGACGGGCGGAGATGCGGAGGTCGCGCGCTTCGCCCGCTTTCTCGAAGAGGCGCAGTTGACCGCCCAACTGGATCATCCATCCATTGTCCCCATCCATGAATTGGGGACGGACGCCGAGGGGCGGACCTACTACACGATGCGGTTGGTCAAAGGCCGTGAGTTTGGGCAGGTGATTCGAGAGATTCACGAGGGGCAACCCGGAACGCGTGAAGGGAACGCGACGGGGCAGGAGGGTGGAGACGTTCCAAAAGCGGCGCCGCGGGTCACTTGGAATCTACAGCGCGCGTTGGGTGTGATGGTGCGCGTTTGCCAGGCGGTGGCCTACGCCCACGGCAAGGGCGTGATTCACCGCGACCTCAAGCCAGCCAACATCATGGTCGGGGATCTCGGAGAAGTCTACGTCCTGGACTGGGGCGTCGCGAAACTGAGCGGGAAGCGGGGGGAGCAAGGTCTCGCGGGAGGCGTGACGGAGGGGCATCCGGTCGAACCCTTATCCACGGCCCGCTGGGCTTCCGGAGAACCGGACCTGGAGACTTTGGATGGAGCCGTGGTTGGTACGGCGGCCTACATGCCGCCGGAACAGGCCGCGGGCCGGGCGGCCGAGGTGGACGAGCGTTCCGACATCTACGCCCTGGGGGCCATTCTCTATGAAGTGCTGGTGGGCCATCCGCCTTACCTGGGGCCAGGGAGGCGTGCGTCGGCCGGCGAGTTGTTGACCGCGGTGACCCGCCATCCGCCGGAGGAAATCCGCCAGTTGAACGCCCAGGCCAGCGCTGAATTGGCGGCCATCTGTGAAAAGGCGATGGCGCGTGATCCGGCTGAGCGTTACCCGTCGTGCGTCGAATTGGCCGAGGAACTTCAGGCCTATCTCGACCAGCGTGTGGTCAAGGCGCATCGCAGCGGTCCTTGGGCCGAGGCCCGGAAGTGGGTTCAACGGCACCGCGGCACGTCGTTCTCGGCGCTGGTGGCGATCGCCGTCGGATTGGGAGCGCTGGCCACGATCAACGTGATGCAGGCCCGTTCCCGGGCCAGACTGGCCCAGGCCTTCCGCGAACAAAAGGAGGCCGCGGAACGCGAAGCCCTGGCTCGCGCGGACGCTGTCAATACGTTGGTCGAATCCTATGCGCAGCAAGGATTCAATGCCGCCCGCAGTGGAGAGGCCAGCCTGGCGGCGCTTTGGTTCGCCCAGGCCGCGCACCTGGCAACCCATAGCCCCCAGACCCGGCAGACTCATCTGCTACGGGCGGCGAACTGGAAGCGGGCCGCCGTCGTGCCGTGGCGCGCCGTGCCGGTGGACATTGCCGAAGCGACTCGCATGCAGTTCGACCGGGACGGGCGGTTCCTCGCGGTTCACGATTCGGCGGGCGGCGGCCATGTGCTGGACTTGGAAGGCGAGCGGGCCCTGAGTTTCGGCGGTGCATCGACCACACAGGATGCGGTGGCCCTGCATCCGCAGCAGCCCCTGGTGGCGGTTGCTTCATCCGCGGGAGTGGCGCGGATCCATCGTCTCTCCGACGAGCGGGTGCTACGCGAATTGGATCTGGGCCGGGACGCCGGGCGAATCCGGGCCTTGGCCTTCAGCGGTGATGGCCGGCTCCTGGCGGTGGGCGCCCGGGAGACTCGTGTTTGGGACCTCGAACGGGACGCGCTTTGGGCCGGTGCCCTGGATCATCCTGCGCCACCGACTGGCCTGCAGTTCAGCGCGAATCGTGAGTTCATTCTCTCCACCACGCGAGGTCAGGAGATGGCTACGGATGAATTGAGGGTGTTTTCGACCGATCGGGTGGCCGCGTCCGGCGAAATCGTGCCGCCTCTTTTTGCGCCTTTGACAAACGACTACCTGTGGACGCCCGCGTTCGCCGACGGAGGACGCCGGTTCTACCGCGTGAACGAGAACGGCCGGTTGATGCTGCACGACTCCCGGACGGGAGGTCTCATTCGCGAAGCAACCCGAGGCATGGTGTTGCAAGTGGCGCCCGGACCACTCTTGATCACCCGCGATGCGGAGGGTCTGGCGGACGCGCCGTCCTGGATGCCGGTGCCGGATGAGACGGGACGCGCGGGGCGATGCGCTCCCGATCGCCAATGGGTGGCGCTGGGCCGGGAGGAGCTCCGGATCGAACCTTTAGATCCCCCACGGACCTCCCTGCCGGTGCGTGGCCTGTTCCGGATGGTGGAAGATTGCACCTTCTCTCCGGACGGTCGGCTGCTGGCCACCGCGGAAACCTACGGCCTGATCCGGGTCTGGAAGTTGCCCAGTCCACGAGAAGTCCCTTCAACTTACTCGGTCTTCCCGGAGAGCCGGGAGCTGGCGTTTCATCCACGGGAACAGGTCGTGGTGCCGGCCGGCACGCCCTCGATGAATACCTCGCCGGACGGGGTCTCCCGATCCCCGCCGGTCGCCGCCCAGGCCGTGCCCATTCACTTCGCAAACGGCCTGAAGACCGACCCGGCCATGGACACCGGCGGCCACCTTTTGCACGCGGCCTTCTCTCCCGACGGCGAGGCGTTGGCCACGGCCAGCGCGCGGAGTCTGACTCGGCGCACGGAGGATTGGCTCCAGCCTGGGGGGGTGGCCGGGAACGTCCAGGTGTGGGATTGGAGGGCCGCTCACCGCCGCCTAGACCCCACACCCATGCCGTCGGAACCCCGCGGCGTCGGTTTCCATCCGAACGGGCAATGGCTGGCGGCAATCTGCCTGGGCGGGGAAGTGATGCGCGTGGAGGTCGCCAGCGGCCTGGCCGGTCTGCTCTTCAAGACCGATGCCTGGTCCACGCCCCCCTCCGGCCGGGAGCGACTTTCCCTGTGCTTTATGGATGGAGGCGATGTGCTGGTGGTGGCCGGGGAACGGTTTTATGCCTGGGACGTGCGCGGCGCGCGGCTGCTCTCGCAATCCGCCTCGTTTGCTGGCGGGTTCATCGATTGGGATGTGACGGGGGAAATCGCCGGTGCGGTCCGAGACCAGGAGATTCACTGCATCGACCTCCGGCGCGGCACCTCGGTCCGCCCTCCCTTAATGCACCAGCCCCAGGCCCGGTCCATCGCGTTCCTGGCCGATGGTGGCTGGTGTTTCACGACCAGCGAGTCGGGGGCGCGGTTATGGGATTGGCGGGCCGGTCGGGCGAACGGACCCGACATGGGCACACGGATTAGGGAAGGCCGCGTCGTTCCTGGCACTGGTTGGGGGCTCACCCTGGCCGAAAGCCCGAACCGGATGCTGGAATTCTGGGAGTTGGAACGGGGTTGGCCGGTGTCGCCGCCGCTTGGGCTCTCGGCCGAGATGATTCGCGTCTCCCCCGATGGAAGCCACGCCCTGGCCCTGTTGGGAGGGGAACTCCAGGCGGTCGACCTGACCCGGGAGTTTGCTGGGTCCGGCCCCGCCTTGGATCTCGCGGATTCGGTGCTCCAGGCCGAGATCGATGCCGGGGCCCGGATCGAAGGCGGGGGCGTGGTGAAGATGAGCCAGGAGGAGTGGTTGGACCGGTGGCATCGCTTCCGGCAGCGCCATCGTCCGTAATCGCGAGGCGCGGGGAATCGGATCAACCAGAAGACTGAGGCACGCCCAGGTGAATAGCAATTCGGTCTGGGGCGCGCCTCATCGGGATCACTCCCGGAGCAGCGCCAAGAGATACTCCAGCTCCTCCTTGAAATCTGCGGGCGAGGCCACGGTGTCGGCCACTTCAGCCTCCAGCAGTTCGCGGTATTTTTGCCGCAGACGAAAGACCTGCAAGCGGACAGCTGGTTCGCTCAGATCGAGGCGCGCGGCCAGTTCGCGGTAGGGCACGGGGCGATCGTTCCAGGCCAGACATGCCACGAGTCCGTCGAACAGTGCCGTCCGCAGCCGGGCCGCGTAGCTTTCGCGCAGCCGGGCCTTGGTCCGACGCAGGAGGTCATGAGCCCAGGCCCGATCGAAGAGCCGATCCGGGGATTCGTTGCTCTGAGGTTCCAGCGCGAAGCGTTCCTCCGCGGCGACTTGGTCCAGGGAAACGACCTCCACCCCGCGACCCCGCTTGAGGGCCCCCTTGGCGCGCGCCTGATCCGCCACCTGCTTCTTCAGTTCCGCCAGGAGCAACGTCCGCAAACGTCCCCGCGCCTGGTCGGCCCTCTGCAAGGTGTCGCCGCTCAGGATCCCGGCGAAGAAACTCTGGGTGAGATCCTGGGCGTCGTCCCAGCCCCAGCCGCGGCGCCTCAGGAAGGAATAAATGGGAAACCAGTATTGCCGACACAACTCCTCCAGGGCCTGCCGGGCTCTCGGCTCATCGGGCCGACGCGCCTCCAGGACCAGGGTCCAGCGCGTCTCTGGGAAGGCCCGGCCCTGGGCGGTCAGCGTCGGCTCACGACATGGTAGATCCGTCTGCAAAAACGGCCGCGAATATGCCCAAAAAAATTCTCCGGGCAATGAAACATTCTCCGAACTCTCGCGGTATAAGGGATGAATCATATGGTTCTCGAATGCCCAGAAGTAACAACCCGCAAGCGTCGGGTGCCGGCGCGGTTCTCATGACGACCAGCCTTTCGGGCGCAATTCCATGAAGTCCAGCATGCCTCGCCCCGCTGATCCCCGCAGATCAGGTAACCCAGCCTCCGGTGGTTCCTCACGCCTCCCACGTGGCCGCGCCGTTCCCGGATGTCTCCTCTTCCTCGTCGCCGTGGCGCTGCTCGCCACGGCAGGCTCGGCCCGGGCCGCCTTGGTTCACCGCTGGTCCTTCGATGATGGCACCGCCAACGATTCCGTCGGCACGGCCCACGGCACCCTCTATAATGGCGCCACGATCTCGGGCGGCCAGTTGCACCTGGACGGCGTGAACGATTATGTCCGCACGAGTCCATTGCCGGAGACCCTCGGCGCCCGCACCCTCATGGTGTGGGTGACGCTATCCAATCTGACGCAACGGGCGGGCAGCGCTCTGACCCTCGAGAACCCGACGGATGATGACACCTTTGACGGGATCATCTTCGGGGAACAGGAGGCGCGGCGCTGGATCAATGGCAGCGAGTACGCGCTGCGCTGGAATACCTCCGCCGGCACCTTGGCCAGCCCGGAGGAGACCAGTCTGGGCCAGGTCTGGATCGCCATCGTCTATGGCGACCCCACCCGTTCCTCAGACAATATCAGGATCTACCGAAACGGCGTGCTCTACGCGGACTACACGCCGCCCAACCCGCGCATCGCCTATCCCGCCGGGGTGGCCGATGTCCTGATTGGCGTGCGCCACAGCGACCTGGCGGGAGGAACGGGCACGGCTGACGGCTTCGACGAGTTCCTGGCCGGCTCGATTGACGAGGCCCGCCTTTACGACACTGCGTTGACCGCCGATCAGATCGGTGGGGGCGGCGGCGCCTCCGAGCCGGCCGTAACCACGCTGGCCGCCAATCCGGTCTCCGCCGCCGGGGGGGGGATCACCAACGCCACCTTGAGGGCCGGCGTCCGAGCCGGTGGAAACCAGGCCCACGTTCATTTCGAGTGGGGCACCCATCAACTCTACGGCCAGCGCACCCCGACGATCACGCTGTCCCCGGCCAGTGTTGATGTGGCGGTGACCCACCCACTCACGGGGTTGGCCGCCGGCGTGGCCTACCACTACCGCGTCGTTTCCAGCAACGATCAGGGCGTGGTTTATCGAGGCGCCGATCGCGTGTTCGGCGCGCCGGTGGTGACGTTGAATGGGCTTGCGACCCTGATCCGGGAGTGTCCGGGCGGGTTCAACGACGCCGGGGTCCAGGTGACCGACCCGACTTCCACCATCGCCATCGGCGCGGGCAATACCTTCAGTGTGGCCTTGCACGGCGACGGGAGCGTTGTCGCATGGGGATTCAACGGTTTCACCGGCTCAGGTCGCACCACCGTGCCCGCGGGATTGAACGACGTGGTTTCGCTGGCCGCCGGGTCCACTCACAGCCTGGCGCTGCGCAGCGATGGGATCGTCGCCTCGTGGGGAGAGAATAGCAGCGGTCAGACGAACGTCCCCGCGGGGCTGAGCAACGTGGTGGCGGTTGCCGGAGGCGATGCTCACAGCCTGGCGCTGCGCAGCGACGGAACGGTCGTCGCCTGGGGCTTGAATACCAGTGGCCAGGCGAACGTACCCGCCGGACTGAGCCACGTGGTGGCCATTGACGCAGGCTACTACCACAGCCTCGCCTTGCGGAGCGACGGGACGGTGGCCGCCTGGGGCCGGAACACCAGCGGCCAGGCCAGCGTGCCCGCGGGACTGAACAACGTGGTGGCCATTGCCGCGGGCGGGTCGCAAAGCCTGGCTCTGCGCAGCGACGGGCGAGTCGTCGCTTGGGGAGCGTCGTTCGCGGGTCAGACGACAGTGCCGGTAGGTCTGAGTAACGTGGTGGCCATGGCCGCGGGTGATGGTTACAGCCTGGCGCTGCGCGGGGACGGGACGGTGGCCGCTTGGGGAGACAATTACTATGGCCAGACGAACGTGCCGGTGTCGCTGACCAACGTAGTGGCCATCGCCGCTGGATCCGCGCACAGCCTGGCGTTGCGACGGGACGGCACGATTGTCGGATGGGGCCAAAACCTGATCGGCGAAGCCAGCCCGCCTCCGAGTTCGCCGGGAGTGACGGCTGTGGTGGCCGGTCGGTACCATAACCTCGCTTTGCGGGGCGATGGCAAGGTCAGCGCCTGGGGAGCAGGAACGACCCAGACCGGAGTCGCTCCGGAATTCGGTCAGGCCCGGGTGCCCTCGGACTTCGAGGGTGTGACGGCCCTGGCGGCGGGTGAAACGCACAGTGTGGCCTTACGAAGCAACGGGACGGTCGTGGCCTGGGGAAATAACACCAGCGGTCAGACGAACGTGCCTCCAGGTTTGAACGGGGTGATCACCGTCTCGGCAGGCTCGGTGCACACCTTGACGCTCAAGGGCGACGGCACCATGGTGGCCTGGGGTGTCCACGGAGGCGGATTCGATTTCGGCCAAGCCACCGTGCCGACCGGCCTCGGCGGCGTCGTGGCCATCGCCGCGGGACCTTATCACAACCTCGCGCTCCAGAGTGACGGCACGGTATTCGCGTGGGGACGATGGGAAGAGGGGCAGACCGCCGTGCCCGCTGGCCTGAATGGCGTGGTGGCGGTGTTTGCCGGCTTCCACTATAGCCTGGCGTTGAAGAGCGACGGGACAGTGGTCGGGTGGGGACTAGATGATTTTGGCCAAGCCAGTCCGCCCGCGGGACTGAGTGGCGTGGTCGCGCTGGCCCCGGGCTTCGATCACACTTTGGCTCTCAAGAGCGACGGGACGGTGGTGGGGTGGGGGAATGATGCGGATGGAAAGGCCACCGTGCCGTCGGGGCTTGCCGACGTGGTGGGCATCGCTGCCGGGTGGGATCACAGCGCGGCGGTCAAGCGCAACGGCACGGTTGTGGCCTGGGGAAGTAATCAATACGGACAAACCACCGTTCCCAAGGCCTTGGCAACGGCCACCTTCGACCTTGTTGTCACCGACAACCTGAATCTGGCTGTGCCCGGCCATTACACGAGGACCTACACGGCCACCACGCGTTTGGGCGGGGTCAATCGCGCGACCCGCACCCTCGTCCTGCCGGGAGGGTTGCCTGTGGTCAACACTTTGGCGGCGACAGGCGCGGGTCCAACGCGGGTGACCCTACAAGCGCGCGTCAATCCACGGAACTACCCCACCGACGTGTGGTTCGAGTGGGGCTCCAGTTCGAATTACGGCGCCACCACGTCGCGCCGGGCTATTGGCACGGGGATGGCCGAGGTGCCAGTGGGAGAAGCGCTGACGGGTTTGACCGTTCAGGGGCAACCGTTTCACTACCGCGCCGTGGCGCAAAATTGCGGCGGCACCGTGTATGGAGAGGACCGGGTCTTCGTCCTTCCCGAATACCCGACCCCGGGCCTTGCTTCGGCCCCCGCCAACCAGACGATTCCCCAAGGCGCCACTTCCGCCCTGATAGCGTTGACGCTCGTGAACGGAAACAACGTCACGGCGATCTCCTCCAACCCCGCTTTGGTGCCCAATGCCCCGGCCAACCTCAGCCTCAGCGGCACGGGGAGCAACCGGACGCTCCGGGTCGTCCCGGTCCCGGGCCAATCCGGTGAAACGCTAATCACCGTCACCGTGAATGACGGCGAGCAGAGCACGAGTAGGTCCTTTCTGGTGACCGTGCCGCCCGGTCCCGAGGATTTCAGCTCGCTTCTCATTACCCGTTTGGAAGTGGCCCAACCGGAGACCCTACGCATGCGCTTCACCGACGGTGGAGCCGGCGTGACGGATTTGAACCTCGACTATCGGCCCATGCTGGCTGCGGACTGGACGACCCCAAGCGCCACCTTCCTCGATCTGGGCGGGGGCAACTACGAAGCGTCCATCACCGGGATGACGAACGACACCGGGTTCTTCCGCGTGCGGGCCGTGCGTTTGATGACCGCTCAGTTGGGCGCCGATGGATTGTCTGTCGATGGCGTTCCCGGGACCAGCCTCCTGTCCCTGACGTTTACGGCGCCGATGCAGGGATGGGTGACGTATTCGGTGGGTCAACTGGGCCGGCCGACCACCACCAACACGGTGTACGTGAACGGCACCACCGCCTTGCTCTCGGTACCGGTGGGCCCCAACCCCGAACCGGGGACCTTGCGCAACTTCACCGTGACCTTGCTCGACACGACCGCGGGCCGGATCGTCGGCGGTTCGCAAACCAGCTTCAGCGTGGAGGATTCCGCCAATGAATGGCAGGGCACCTTCGGCAGTGGTGAGGCCTTGTTCGGCTTCGTGATGAAGCTCCAGAACGACAACGGGCGCATCACCAGCGGGACCTTGTATAGCGCGGCCTATGGGGTCTTCCCCACCAATGGCCACCCGGTCTCGATCACCTATTGGTCCAATTATTTCTCGGCCACCGCTCTGGACGTCCCTGTCTCCGCCAGCGGCACGCTGCTGAACGAACCGGTCTTGCTCAGTCTGACCTTGATGGCGACGAACGGCCCACCGGGCCAGAGCGTCACGCCCGACGCGGCGACGGGACCGGCGAGTCTCGTCCTGCGCACGCCGAACTTCCCCGCGCTTGAGACCACGAACCACGGGAGCTTCGTGTTGCTCAAGGCACCGCCCCGCGCCTCCACCAACCAGGCGACCCTCGTGACGGCGCCCTGAAGCTGGAGACCAACGCCATGCATATTCTCGAATCTCTCAGGCACGAGCCGAACTCCATCCCGCGCAGCCACCGGAGGTGGCCCATTCGCCGTCGCCTCCTTCGACTGGCCTGCCAGCTTGGGCTGGGCTTCGCCCTGTTCCAAGGGCAGCACGCGTTCACCGCGGATTTCACGGCACCCGATCAATTGCGCAAACTCCTCTACGCGGCCGACGCCGATAACACGGGGATCTACCTGAAAGACAACGCCGCCTTTCGCTATCGAGAACTGCTCTACAAGCTGGATCACGGCAGGGCTTACGCCGATTTCAACGGCATGACGAATCTCTACGGACCGGCCGAACAGGCGCGTGCGGCCAGTGCTGCCGCCATCATTCTCGGGAAGTTGGCCACCGGCAGCGCCAGCGATACTCTCTACGGTAGCCTGCTGTTGGATCTCTATTATGACCGCGCCGTGGCAGCGTCGATCCTCGCCGGGAACCTGCTCGAAACGGCCAGGATCTCCCACTACGGCCCTCCAGTCTCCTCCCTCCCCAATCCCAGCAGCGGGTACGTGATTGATCACGAGATCCCGCTCTATGAACAGGCCGTCGCCGCCTACCATTCGGCACTGTCCGATTACTTCTCGTTGTTCACCGTCAGCCGTCCGTCGCCCAATCCCTCCGTCCCGGAGAATCCCGGGGCCCAGATCTTCAAGGCCCTGGTGCCAAGCCGGTCTTTGGAGCCGGCTCGCATGACCAATGGGGTTGCGGTCACCGCCGATACCACGCCGCTATTCAACGGTTACAAGGACTTGGTCCTCCTCCATGGCCTGTTGCGCGACTACGGGCGGGCGGCGGAATCCCTCGTCCGGCTCTATGTCGCCCGCCGGGGCCCGTACGATCTCCCGGCCGCCAAAGCCCTGCTGACGGAGGCCCAGCGCACTCTTTACCTGCAGGGCACCTTGGTCCGGGGCTTGTTCCCGGGGCTGGATCCGAGCGCGGTCCCCCATTCCGGGTTGGCGGAGAGCCAGGCTGGGTGGGAGAAGGCGCTGGCCAGTCTCGACCAACTCAAACAGGTGCTCGACGGTGACCAGAACCTACTCGGCTTTGCTCCGGATTTCCTCGTCCTGATCCAGGGGGCTTTTGCCGGGGAGCTGCCGCAAACGAACTCCTACGATGCCTTCTTGGTTCATCTGGCCAAACCCGATAGCGTCCTGGGACGGGCTCACAACGCGTTGGCCGCGGTGCGTAGTTCTTACGCCAACTATGTCGCTGCCTCGCGGTCCTACGAGGACGAACTCCTGGCCAAGTTCATGGCCGTGAGGAATCAGGCTGCGCCCCGTTTGATCGAAATCGTGGGGCAGTATCCCTATCCCGGAGGCACCGATGACACACCGTTGCCCGGGAGCGCCATCGCCCTGCAGATCTTGGAGATCGACAAAGCGAGGCTGCAAATCGAGAGGAACCACACCGAGATCAGCAATCTCAAGCAGAAGGTCAACATCGAACTCGACCGCTGGGGCAGCGAACAGAACATCAACAATGCTCGGGGACGGATTCAGATCCAATACGGGAACAAGCGGGCCTCCTTGGCGGAGCAAATCAGCCAGATTGAGGCGGAGCAAGCCGGGGCGAACGAGTTGGCCAACCAGGCGGCCTCCATTGACTATTCGAACCCGTCCTCCCTGTTCGGCGTGGCCGGACATGGCCTGAACGCCGTATTCCAAACCGATGCCGAACTGAGGAAGGGCAAGCTGGAAGCTGAAAAGGAAAGACAGGCCGCCCGGGAATCCGCCGATCTGACGGCGCTGGACGGCCGCCTCCTGACCGTGAACAGCCAGGCCGCCATCAAGACCTGGTTGCTGGAAATGGGCACGTTGCTAATCGACTCGCAGCAAGCCGTGCTGCAATTGGCCCAGGAAACCGGCCGACTCACGGCCTTGCTGCGTGAAAAGGCGCGACTCGAGGCGGCCATCGCCGAGAGCGATCCCGCCCTCGCCAGGCGTTCCTTCGCCGACCCCCTGCAGCGGCCGGAGGTCCAGTCCCTTCTCTCGCAGGCAGACGTCACCTTCGCCGAGGCGCAGGAATGGCTGTTCTTTATGGCCCGGGCGCTCGAGTTCAAGTGGAACGTTCCCTTGGAGGATCTGGGATTGCCGGGAGGAAGGACCATGGCCGATCTGTTTAAGGCGCGCAACGCCGACGAGCTGTCGGCCTGCTACGACGCCATGAGGGATGCCGATGACGCGTCCAGGATCTCCGCCATTGGTGATGATCGCTTTGATTGGTTCTCGGTCCGGGAGAACTTCCTGGGCTATCGGCTCACCAATGAACTGGGGCAAGCCGCCACCTATGTGGACCCCGTGACGGGGCAGACCAACAATGCTTTAGCCGCGTTTCGCCTCCACTTGAGTCGGTTGGTGGCCCACGGCTACGTCGAACTGGATTTCAGCACCGTGCGGGAGCTGGCCAACGGGTCCTTCTTCCGGGGGCCGGACTACGATGCCAACGGCAATGTCATCCCTACCAAGAAGGGCACCTATCTGGACAAGATCAATTGGGTGAAAATCCGACTGCCAGGGGGCCACGCCCAGGGGACGATCAACGGGTACCTCAGTTACGGAGGCACCAGCTATCTCCGCAACCCGGAACCCGGCATCCGCGTCCCCAATCGTCCCGATCGGCTGCTGAATGAAATGACCGCCTACAGCACGCGCCGCTGGTTCAAGCCCAACAACAAACCGTGGCAATACACGGACGGAATCAACCAGCTCGTGACGATGCTGGCCGTTCCGCGCACCGAGACGCGCCTGGATGGCAGCGCGGGAATTACAGACCCCCTTCCTTCCGTGACCCGAATTGACGTCTTCAGGGAGCGTCCGGTGGCGGCTTCGGGGTGGCACTTAGCCATCCCTGTCACGGGCCCGAACAGCGTGAACCTGGCGGATCTGGACGACATAGAGATCTACTTCTACCACTGGTCGTTTAGCAGGAATTAGCGCGGCTGCCGAGATCGCCAGGAAAAGGAAGAGAAAAAGTGACAGGTTGACCGTCGAGGCCGGTCGACGGGTTGACCGGCTCGCGGCCAGGTGGCTCAGTGCCGTCAATCTCCTTTCCCGGAGTCATCGTGCAGGTCACCGCGGGGGGATCCGGGACCGGGATCTGAGCGTTGATCACCGGGAGCACGGATATCTGTTTCGCCTCACGTCCGCTGAGCGAACTTGAGCGGGAGCGGCTCCAATGCCGGTTCGGCACCAGGGGAGTGGCTGTCCGATGTGCCATCGACGGGCTCTCGATTTATGTGCATCCTTCTAACCCCCTTCCGTCTCTGACCTTCGCCCAGATCAAAGGCATTCTCACCGGGACAATCACCGATTGGCGCCCGCTTGGCGGCTCTCCAGGGGCGATTTCTCGCTCCGGCCGGGAGAACAACTCCGGAACCTACGTCTTCATGCGCGATGAGGCCTTGCACGGAGAACCCTACGCGCTAAAGGGTCGCCCGATGGATGTTGTTGCGCCCGAGCGGGGTGCGGTTTTCGTACGTTTCATGATGTGAAGTCCCTTCTTCTCCTTGTTGAGGAGCTCCTTCCCACAATCGCGTCGCCGATTCAAACGCAAGAACGTGTCGTTGGGGCCGCCGCGCTCGTCACTTCGGTCAAGGATCAGCGCGGCGGCGGCCCGCGCCTAATCATTGGACTCGCATCCTGGCAGGTCCAACAGGCACGCGACAATTGGCCTGGTCCAACGATGCTTGGAGCGAGCCTGAACCAACCGATGAGGGTCCGAGGGTGGGTTCACTTTGTGTCGCGGAGAAAACGCTCGATCTCAGCTTTCGGGATCAGGATAGGACGCAGTGCACGCGCAGGGCGCAGCAACCCTCGCAGGATCAGCCGGCGCACGGACTTGTCGCAAACGCCGAGCATCTGGGCGGTCTCCTGGACGCTGAACGCCAGGCGAGCGGGCTCCGTGGGGACAACGGTCGTCGTATTCGAGTTCATGGCATGTTTGCGAAGGCCGGAGTCACCCTCAGTCTTGACGCCGGCGCCTCTGTCCTACAGTCGGCGGAGCGCTGCCTGAACGTACAACTCGCCACGGTGACACACGGGACCGGGGTAAGGATAGGCCCCCTTCCTTGCCGACGGGCTGAGGCGGTTTTGCGGCAATCCACCGCAGGCCCGCACCTGGCGGTCGGATCCGGTGCGGCATGACCGCTGGCTGGCGAATCGTTCATGTTCCGCCTCACCAGTCGTAAGGAGTGGGTAGGAGTGAACAACCGGCGTGCGGCCAAACGGCGAACGGGCCGTCCTCGACATGCGCACCTGCTCGAATCCGTCGGTCCTGTCAGCCGGGGGCGACGGTTCGGGTGGTTGGACGGCGGAAGGCTGTTATCAATGAAGGACGCAGGCAACTGGTACTGGAGTGGACTGCAAGATTGGGTATGGGGGTGCCGGTGGGCGTCAAACCACCGCAACCAGGCTGAGCGACATGCGCTCCGGCGTCCGACCGGGCGCATCATCGCGATCTGATACTCACATTGGCTACTGGCCGACCGATCTCGATTCCGGTTCCCCATCCCCAATCCCCTTGTCTTCCGTGTCCCGCACCTTAAAGTCACCCCCATGCACTCACCGGTGGATGCGCCGCCTTGTGGGACCGAACGCGGGCCTCTCCCGCCGATCATCCGCCCCGCCGAGACCCCCGCCTTCCGGACCTCCCCAACCCCAACCGATCCCATTGGGCCCCTGCACCAACCCGCGCCGCCCATCGCCACTGCGGCGCGCTCGCAACCCTTCCCCTCCCATGAGTAAGCCTATCTACGACCCCGACCAATTCGCCCCCAGCCTGCAAGAGGCCTTGCGGAATTCCCCTTTCGACCCCTCCAAGTTGATCAAGATCGGTGCCCCCGCCTCCCGCCCCAGCCAGACGACCCGTCCCGTCCCCGCCGAAATCGACCGCCACAACGTTGCGCTCGTCCTCGGCGAGGAAGCCCGGTGGTGGCGCGTCGAGTCCCTCGCATCGCTCTTCCGCGGCGACCGCCAACCGCCCGTCCTCGGCGACTATCCCGAGGCCTACGAGGAGTCGTTCATCATCCTCGATTTTCACGCCCTCGAATTCAGCTCCCTCTTCGGCGACCGCCTGGACGAGGAGATGCTCGATGTTTATTCGGCGTTACGGCGACGGCCCGACCGGCGCAGCCTGGGCCCCCTCCACAGCTATATGTGGCAGGCCGCCGCCCTCATGCTCGGCCTCACCCCGCACAGCCAAGCCGAGTACGAGGCCATCGTTAACCGCCTTGAACGCTCCTGCCGCACCTTCCGCATGGGCCCGGCCTCCCGCAACTACATCGAGACGCTCCGCCAGACCATCGGCCGGCAATAGCAGCATCCCCCCGCCCTGCCCGCCACACCCCCACCCCACCACCCCCCACCCACCACCCCCACGCCGCCGTGACTACTCCCCCCCGCGTCCGCCTCCCTTGGCGTTTCCTCCTCCCCGCCCTCCTCCTCCTCCCCGCACCCCCTGCCCTCCCCGACACCCCCAAACCCCTCCGCGTCCTCCTCCTCAGCGGCCAGAACAACCACGATTGGAAAACAACCACGCCCGCGCTCCACGCCATCCTCACCCAAAGCGGACGGTTCGCCGTCGAGGTCACCGAACACCCCGAACACATCACCGCCACCGCCCTCGCCCCTTACCACGTCATCGTCGGCAACTGGAATGCCTGGGGCGATGCCCCCGTCAAACAATGGCCGCCCGCCGCCCGCGACGCCTTCCTCGACTTCCTCCGCCAAGGCCGCGGCTATGTCTCCATCCATGCCGGCAGTTCGTCCTTCTACGACTGGCCCGACTACCAGCAAATCGGCGGGATGTTCTGGAACCTCGATGTCACCAGCCACGGGCCCCCGCACGAGTTCACCGTCACCTTCCCCCACGACCACCCCGTCACCCGCGGCCTCGACCCCTTCCGCACCCGCGACGAACTCTGGCTCCGCCCCGGCGTCCACCCCGCCGCCCAGGTCATCGCCCTCGCCGACGACCAACCCCTCGCCGCCACCACCGCCCTCGGCCAAGGCCGCGGCTTCGCCCTCCTCCTCGGGCACTCCGCCGAGTTCATGCAGAACCCGGGCTTCCAAACCCTCCTCCTCCGCGGCGCCGAATGGGCCGCCACCGGCCAAGTCAGCGCCCCCTCCACTCTCGACCCCTCCCTGAACGCCGACGCCATCCTCCAAGCCGTCGCCACCTACCGATTCGGCCAGGACCGCCAACCCATCCTCAACCTCGAACGCTGGACCCACACCGTATCCGCCCACCCGCCCTCGAAATCTAAAGCGGCCGCCGCCGTCGCCGCCGCCCTCCACGGCAACGCCACCCCCGATGCCAAACGCTGCCTCCTCGAAGCCCTCTCCCTCCTCGGTTCCGCCCCCGAAATCCCTGCCCTCGCACGCGCCTTAACCCAACCGGACCTCTTCGACCACGCCCGCCAAGCCCTCGAACGTATCCCCGACGAAGCCGCCGGCGACGCCCTCCAGGCCGCCCTCACCACCGCCAAAGGGCCCTCCCGGGCCGCCCTCATCCAATCCCTCGCCCACCGCCCGTCCCCGAAAGCACTGCCCCAAATCGCCAAGTACCTCGCCGACCCCGACCCGACCACCGTCCGGGCCGCCCTCGACGCCTTGGGCCGCCTCGGCGGCCCCCAAGCCGCCGCCGCCCTCCAAGCCGCGGAACCCACCCTGCCCCCCAGCCTGCGCTCCGCCTGGGGGATCGCCCTCCTCCGCACCGCTCATTCGCTCCAAACCATGGGCCCAGCCAGCGAGGCCGCCGCCCTCTTCGCTCGCCTCGCCCAACCCGACCTCCCCAACCCCGTCCGCCGCGCCGCCTTCCCAGCCCATGTCATCGCCCTCGGCGAGAGCGGCGCCGCCGCCCTCCTCGCCGCCCTGACCAGCACCGACCACACCCTCCAAAGCGCCGCCCTCCAAACCCTCGGCGCCACCCGCTCGCCCGCCCTCCTGCGTGCGGCCGCCGATCACCTCGATCAACTCCCCATCGGTTGGCCCGAAGCGATCCTCACCCTCTGCGGCGACTGCGCCGACCCCTCCCTCCTGCCCGCCGTCACCCAAACCCTCGCCCACCCGCGCCCCGAGGTCCGACAAGCCGCCATCGCTGCCCTTGCGACCCTCGGCAACGCCACCAGCGTCGAACCCCTTGCCCGCCTCAGCGACACCGGCACCGACGAAGACCGCAAGGCCATCCTCGAAACCCTCACCCGCTTGCGCGAACCCGCCGTCAACCAAGCCCTCCTCGACGCCCTCCGTGACACCCCCCCCACCCGGCCCCCTACCGTCATCCGGGCCCTCGCCGCCCGCCGAGCCTCCTCCGCTCTCCCCACCCTCCTCTCGTGCGCCTCACACCCCAACCCCAACCTCCGCCTCGAAGCCATCCGTGCCCTCGGCCTCCTCGCCGACACCCCCACCGCCCGCAGCCTCGTCCCACTCCTGGACCGAGCCGACGACCGCACCCGCGACGCCCTCGAAGCCGCCTTGATCGAAATCTGCGAGCGCAACCCCGCCGCCGTCACCCCGCTCGCCCACGCCCTCCCCAAAGCCCCCTCCGCCTCCCAGATCGTCCTGCTCTCCGTCCTCGGCTCGACCAGCACCCCCGAAGCCTGCGCTGCGATCCGCACCTGCCTCCCCTCCGCCAACCCCGAAGTGCACCTCGCCGCCGTGCGCGCCCTGGCCTCCTGGCCCACCAGCGCGCCCCTCGAAGACCTCGCCAAAGTGGTGGAAACCAGCCAGGACCCGAAAGCCCGTGCCCTCGCCGCCCGCGGCGTCAGCCGGATGGCCGCCCATTCTCCTCCCCTCGCCACCCGCGCCGCCCAGGCCCTCGCCGCTGCCCTCGCCGCCGCCTCCGACCCCGCCGCCCAACGCAACTACCTCGAATCCCTCGCCGCCCTCCCCTCCCTCCCCAGCCTCCAAGCCGCCCAAAACCAACTGGCTAACCCCACGCTCTCCCAAGACGCCCAGACCGCCGTGCTCACCATCGCCCACGCCATCTACCCCTGGCACCGAGCCGAAGTCAAAACCGCCCTCGATGCCCTCAAAACTTCCGCCCCTTCCCCCGAACTCCTCCGCCAAACCGATGCCCTCCTCCAACGCATCGAGCAACCCGCCAACCTCGCCCGCGGCGGCGTCGCCAGCAGCCCCGACGGCCTCGAAAAAGACGGCCACGCCGGCGGCGACCAGGCCGCCATCGACGGCAACCCGGAAACCTACTGGGACGAAGTCGACGGCCAGAAATCCTATCGGCTCCGCATCCAACTGCGCCAACGCTCCACCCTCGGATTCCTCCGCCTCCTCGCCTTCGCCCACCACGACTACGCCCCCCGTGACTTCCAAATCCTCTGTGACGACCGCCTCGTCCACACCGTCACCAACGCCCAATACCAAAATGCCCGCCTGACCGTCCCGTTCCCACCCGTCACCTGCGACACCGTCGAACTGCACATCACCGGCGTCTACGGCCTCAGCCCCGCCATCCGCGAACTCGAACTCTACGACATGGCCCCGCCCCCTCCGGACCCATAAAGGCACAACATCACTTCAACCCGGCTGCCGGGGTAGATTCTATTCCGACCGTTACACCCCCCTATGAACCCACCTTGCGCCTCCCGACGTAGCTTCCTCAAATGGACCGCCACCGCCGCCGTGGCCTGGCCCACCCTCATCCCCGCCTCCGTCCTCGGCGCCAACGCCCCGAGCCGGCGCGTCGCCGTAGGCCATCTCGGCGTCGGCGGCCAGGGCAGCGGCGTCATGGACGGCCTCCTCCGCTTGCCGCAAAACCAGAGCGTCGCCGTCTGTGACCCCATCCGCGACCGCCGGGAAGGCGCGGCCAAGCGGGTCGAGGAGTTCTACGCCGCCGCCAAAGGCCAAGGCGCCTACCGCGGTTGCACCCCCTACCGAGACTTCCGCGAACTCCTGGCCCGCGACGACCTCGATGCCGTCGTCGTTGCCACTCCCGACCACTGGCACGTCCCCCTGGCCATAGCCGCCGTGCGCGCAGGCAAGGATGTCTATGTGGAAAAGCCGCTGGGCGTCTGCATGGAACAGAATAAGGCCATGCGCGAGGCCGTGCGCCAGCACGGGGCCATCTTCCAATACGGCACCCAACAACGCTCCTTCAGCCAGCACTGCGGCTTCGCCTGCGAACTCGTCCGCAACGGCTACCTCGGCGAACTCAAGGCCATCCACGTCATCGCCCCCAATGGCTCCACCGGCGGCCGAGCCACCCCCCAACCCGTCCCCGACGGCCTCGATTACGACCTCTGGCTCGGCCCCGCCCCCGTCACCCCCTACACCGACGACCGCGTCCTCGGCACCGGCCGCTGGTTTATCTACGACTACGCCATCGGCTTCATCGCCGGCTGGGGCGCCCACCCCCTGGACGTCGCCCATTGGGGCTACCCCCACATCCCCGTCGAATACGAAGGCACGGGCCGCCTCCCCACCGAAGGACTCTTCGACACGATCGTCGATTGGGACGTGCACGGGCGCTACGCCAGCGGCATCGCCTTCACCCTCAAAACCGGCTCCGACCTGACGACCTTCGTCGGCTCCGAAGGCTCCGTCTCCGCCTCCCGCGGTGGCATCAGCGCGCAACCGGCCTCCTTGCTCGACGTCAAGATCAAGCCCAGCCAAATCCACCTCCTCCGCGACACCAACCATTACCGCGATTTCCTCGACTGCGTCCTCACCCGCCGCACCCCCATCAGCGACATCGACTCCGCCGTCCAATCCGACTTCATGAGCCACCTTGGCGACCTCGCCATTCGCACCGGCCGCAAACTCCACTGGGACCCAACCCGGGAAACCATCGTGGGCGACGACTCCGCCGCCCGCCTCATGCACCGCACCCTCCGCGCCCCCTGGACCCTCTGAGACGCCATTTTGCTCCGCCCGTCCATGCACCCAGGCATCGGCGCCACACCCAGGTCCAGCGGCGGCACCTCCCCCGGCCGCGTCGTCATCGTCGGAGCCGGTTTGGCCGGCCTGACCGCGGCCCGGGCCCTCGCTGCCGCCGGCTGGCAAACCGTCATCCTTGAAGCCCGCCCTCGGATCGGCGGTCGCGTGTGGACCGCTGACGGCCTGGACCTCGGAGCCCATTGGATCCACGGAACCGAAGGCAACCCCATTACCAATGCGGCGCGCCAGATGGGATTGCCAACCCTGTTCGTCGGAGGCGACAGCAGTTACACCGGAGGATGGGAACAGCTTCAGCTTCGGCTCCGCGGCCAACCCCTGGGTCCCGAGACGAAAGAAGCCAGCATCCTCCTCATGGACGAAATCCGCGACGCCCTCGACTACAAACACTTCAAACGCTTCCTGCTCGCCTTCCCCGAATCGCTCCTCGCCCTCTTCGCGCTCACCGTCCGAAGGTTCCACGACCACCTCCATCGCGCTCATGGATAGTCCCCTCCTCCACCTCCGAGACCGCATCCGCGCCCGCCGCCCCCTCCACGGCCCCGACGTGCTCGCCCTCTCCCCCTGGATCGACGCCCACCTCGACGCCTGGGGCCGCATCACGCCAGACCTCCAACGCCAACTGCTCCAGTTCGAACGGACCGCCGCTGCCTCCTTGCCGCGCAACGCCGCCGCCGCCTTCCAGTCCCTGCTCGCCCGCATCGGCGGCCGCACCCGCAGCCCCATCACCCTGCCCGAAGCCGACCTCCCCTTCTGGTTGCACGGCCATCACCCCTTCGCCAATTACCAATCGAGCCCCCACCTCCCCGCCCAGGCCGACGTCGTAATCATCGGATGCGGCCTGACCGGCAGCTCCGCCGCCTGGCACCTCGTCCAGGCCCCCACCCCCCGGCGCATCGTCGCCCTCGACCAGGGCGATCCTTGCACCCAGGCCAGCGGCCGCAACGGAGGCAACTTCGAACTCATCCCCGAAAACTTCCTGGGCGAATACCAAGGCCTCCCCAACGAACGCGCAAAGTGGATCCGCCGCAACCATCGGCGCCTCCCCGAACCTGCCGTCCGCACCCAGGCTGAACGCCAGGCCCGCCTCATCCTCCAGTTCGGCCTGCGCAACGCCTCCCGCTTCCTCGACCTCGTCCATGCCGAAGGCATCGCCTGCGATGTCTCCGAAACCGGGTGGTTGCGCATCGCCGACACCCCCGCCGAGGAGAAGGCCCTGCTCGATGAAATCACATTCGCCGCTGCCTCCGGGGTGCACTTCGAAGCCTGGTCGCCAGAGCGCATCCGCCGCGCGTTGACCATCCCCGCCCGCCACGGAGGCCGCCTGGCCCCACGCAACGGTAACTACCACCCTTTCAAATTCGTGTGCGGCGTCCTCGAACGCGCCTTGCAGCGCCGCCTGCTCCTCTTTACCCGCACCCCCGTGACCAGCCTGAAAACCAGCCGCTCCGGCCGCGTCCGAGTCGAAACCAGCCGCGGCCCCATCGAAACCCACCGCGTCATCGTCGCCACCAACGCCTTCACCTCCCGACTGCTCCCCGAACTGTCCGCCATCCAATACTACCAAAGCCAAATCCTCACTCTCGAACACGTCCCCAACACGATCCGCGGCATGACCGTCACCGAAAAGAAGGGCGACCTCTACTACAACTTCCCCAAGTCCCGCCAATACCGCGACCACCTCGGCACACCCCGCGGCATGCTCCTGGTCGGCGGCGGCCTCGATCGCCCCGCCACCGACCCCTTCCACCCCCGACGCTCCAGCGCCATCCTCTCTCTCGTGAAACGCCAGACCGACGAGCGGTTCCCGGACACCAAGGGCCAGCCCCCCTCCCGCGTGTGGACCGGCCCGATGGCCTTCACCCCCGACCGACTGCCTGTCATCGGGTTCCTCCACCGCCCCGGTTGGCCCCAGGACGCGATCATCGTCGCCGCAGGCTTCAACGGCTATGGCGGCACCTACTGCGTGGAAACCGGCGCCCTCGCCGCCCACCTGGCCCGCACCGGCCAAACCCCGGAAGCCATCCCCCCAGACACCTTCTCCCCCCAACGCTTCCTCACCACCTAACAAGGTGACAGGCTCACCCCCTCCTGCCCAATCCGGTCATCCCCCTCATGA
>CAZVRY010000007.1:0-76299 GCA_964629545.1 uncultured Verrucomicrobiota bacterium
CTCCCGGTCCGCCCGGTTCATGGTCCCCCTGCGCGTCGGTTCGTTCGACTTGGAATCTCTCCATGAACCGGTCCCCCTCACCCCGACCCTCCCCCCAACCATTTCCAGCGCAGCGATGACTCAGGTTGGGGGGAGGGAGACAGGGAGAGGTGGGGGGCCATGACGTGCAACTGGGAGGATCACAGCAGACAGATCGCCGATGCGTCCATGACTTGGGAACGAGCCATTCCCCCCGACGCTCCGCGGTGACCTCCTCGGCCCTCTCCCCGCGCGGATACTACCCTTTCGCGGAATCGGCGCGGGGAGGGGGTGGCCGGAGGCCGGGTGAGGGGTCATCCACACCTCGAAATAAGAATTGCAGGCGCGCTCAGGGCGTTCCTTGACCGGATGGCTCAGACGTCCTAGAGTGAGTCATCCCCTGAGAAAGGACCTATGAGTCCTGCTCCTTCGATGTTACTGGCGGTGCTCCTGCCCCTGGCGACAATCGGCGCCCGGATCCGAGCCGCAGACTGGGAAACCTGGACGATCCGCAATGGACCGGTCCTGCGCCAGACCCGCGTGGCACAGGAGGACCTGCGCGGGGTGGTTTACGGCTCGGGGCGCTACCTCGTGTGGAGCGCCGGAGGTTCGGTTTGGGGTTCGGCGGATCGCACTTCCTGGCAGGTGGCTGAGGGACCCACAGACGTGCAATCGGTGGCCTACGGGAATGGCCTGTTTGTCGCCGTGGCGGACGGCTCCGTGGTCTGGACCTCGTCCGATGGGATCGCCTGGCAGAGCCGGGGCAGTGCCCCCATGGCCTGGGCGGGACGGGTGGTCTATGGCGATGGCGGCTTTGTCGCTCACGGTGGGACCACCCAGGGGGCGCACGGTTTGTTCCAATCGGTAGACGGCGAGCGTTGGACGCTGAGCCGCAATTTGAGCGGGGCAGATTTGTTGGCCTATGCGGGGGGGCGATATGTGGTGTCGATAACGGGGCCCAGTCCGCCTCGGGCGACTTCGATTCTGGTCGGTCAGGCGCTGGGCCAGTCCATTACGTGGAGGGCAGGCACGATCGGCGAACCGCTCGTGCTGACCGCCCTAGCCTTCGGCAACGGGCGCTACGTCGCCGCAGGCTGGCGCGATGAGACCGGCGAGACCCGGGTGGCGGTATCGACGGACACGGAGACCTGGACCGTCGCAGGGGTGCCTGGGTTCGAGTCCGCGCACCTGCGAGGAATCGCCTTTGCCAATGATCAGTTTGTGGCGGTCGGGGAGAGAGGCCTGATCCTCGTGTCGAGCGACGGCACGGCCTGGACGGCAGGCCCCGGTTCCTTGACAGACGACCTTGCGGCAGTGACGTGGGGCACGGGCGGCTGGGTCGTGGCGGGGAACAACGGACTGGCGGTTGCCATGGACTTCTCGGTCGGGGTTTCTTCCCTGAGCCGGCACTTGCACGGGGCAGTTCTCGCCGAGGGCCGGTTCCTGGCGGTGGGCGAAGGGGGAACGGTGGGACGGTCGACCAACGGCCAGGATTGGACCGTGCTGGTGGCGGGGGAAGCGAAGGCCTTGCTCGGGATCGCGCATGGGGACGGCCGCTACGTGGCCGTAGGGGAACAAGGCACGGTGGTCACTTCGACCGATGGAGTGAGTTGGGAACCGCAGGTGTCTGGCACCAAGACGTGGTTGTCGGCTGTGACCTATGGCGCCGGCCAATATGTGGCCGTGGGCAACGAAGGGGTGATCGTCGGGTCATCGGACGGGGTCAACTGGGAATCGCGGACTTCGGGGACAACCAACTGGCTGAAGCACGTCGTGTATGCGGCGGGGCGCTTTGTGGCGGTGGGCGGGCGGAGCCTGTTGAGTTCGCTGGACGGTGTCCAGTGGACGCCACACGCTGGGATGCGCGATGTGGAGGCGGTGGCTTACGGGGACGGGCGATGGGTCGCCGTGGGGGGAACCGAGGAGGCCCGTAAGGATAGTGGGGCCGGGATGGGAGTGGCCTACACCTCGCCGGATGGTGAGCAATGGCAGCGGCACAAGCTTTCCAGCCTGCCGTGGCTGGCGGACGTGATCCACGTTGGCGGATGGTTCGTCGCGGTGGTCGGGGGTGACATCGGCGGGGTGTTGCGCTCGCCGGACGGCGTGCGATGGGAGATTCTGCCTGCGGCCGACCTGCAGGGGTTGAACGCGCTGTGCAGCGACGGGGTGACCATCCTGGCCGTGGGCGACAGCGGGACGATCGTGCAGTCGGGCGTCATCCAGGCGCCGGAGGCCGACGCGTGGGCGTATGATCCGCTCGATCATTGGCAGGCGCGCCACCCATATCCGACGGCGCATGATCTCGTTCGCTGCGCCTACGGCAACGGGCGGTTCGTGGCGCTGGGCAACCGGGCTGAGGCGGAGCACGGTGTCCTGCTGAACCAGGAAGCGAGCATCCTGACGTCGTTGGACGGCGTGCATTGGGAGCGGGTCTTCTGGGATTACGGACTGGTGGGACTGTTCGGCTTGGCCTATGGACAAGGTCAGTTCGTCGTGGTGGGCGAACGGGGGTTGGTGCTGACGTCCGACGACGGGTTGGCCTGGCGGCAGATCGATTCGGGGGGGGAGGACACCCTGACCGATGTGGTGTATGGCGATGGCCAGTTCGTGGCCGTCAGTCGTGAAGGCTCCGCGTTGAGTTCGCGGGATGGGAGGGGCTGGTCGAGAAGCGAGCTCGCGACCAGCGGGTGGCTGCCTTGGGTTCGCTTCGGCGGCGGGGTGTTCCTGGCGAGGAGCGATTGGCAGGTCGGACTTCAGCGGTCGACCGACGGCGTGAGCTGGACCCTGACCGCGACCAACCATGAGTTTTCGGACATCGCGTTCGGCCCCGATGGGTTCAGGGCGCTGGGCCGGCTCTGTCCCGCAGGCGCCAGCGGTCTGTGGCGATCCTCCGATGGGACGACTTGGACGAAGATGGCGGTGGCGGGCGACCTGGATACCTCCTGGTCGAGGATCTGGCGCTGCCAAGGACGTTACTTCGCCAGCGCCGGGGACAGGTGGGGGAGCACTGAGGCTTTCATTTCCCCGGACGCCGAGCATTGGGAAAGGACCGTCCCCGCGGGACTTCCCTCGTTCAACGACCTGACGTATGGCGCAGGACACTATGTGGCGGTGGGCTGGCAAGGCCGGGTGTCCAGTTCCCGACGCGGCGCGGTCTGGACCTCTCATTCCCTCGGCCCCGGCTACGCGCTGGAGAGTATCGCCTTGGGTGACGGAGTCATGGTGGCGTTCCGGGAGGAGGGCTCAGGCACGCTGCGTTCGGCCGACGGTGGCTTGGCCTGGGCGGAGGGTGTTGTGCCTGACGGCATGCGGACCGGGGATGTGGCCTTTGGAAGGGGCCGGTTTGTGGTGGTGAGTGCGGAGCCAGACTCGAGCCTGCGTGGAATCGCAGTGAGCGAACCGGATGGAGGATGGACCATCCTGGACCAACTCACTCCTCCGTTGGCGGGGGTGGCGTATGGGGCGGGACGTTTTGTCGCCGTCGGTGAGCAAGGAGCGCTGTTGACCTCGCCGGACGGCTTGGCTTGGGAGGATCATCCGAGCGGCCTGGAGGCAAGCCTGACCGCGGTGGGCTTTGGGGAGCCAGGATTTGTGATCCTCGGCTCCGGCGGGTGGATCGGGCGGTCGCCGGATGGAGACGCCTGGATTTGGACCCAGCAAGCCGGCCTCCCGGTCGACCCGCCTCGGGCGGTGACGTGGGGGAACGATCGCTATGTGGCGGTGGCGGACCGCACCATCCTGGTTTCGGCGGATGGGCAGACGTGGGAGGCGTACCGGTCGGATGCGTTCGATGCGTTGTTCGAGGTGGCGTATGGCGGTGGCCGCTTCGTGGTGGCGGGAGGCTGCGGCACGGTTCTGAGTTCCGTCGACGGTCGGACCTGGAGGCTGCATGACGCAGGGATGGCATTCCAGTTGCGGGGAGCGGGCTTCGCGGAGGCGAGTTTCGTGCTCACAGGGGGAACAAGTCCCGGCTTCTTCTACCCCTGCTGGGGCTCCGGCTTGGTCCTGCAGTCGGACCCGGTCGAGTCGACCGGGCCCGTCGTCCGGATGTTGGATGCGCGGCGGGAGGTCGCCCCAGGCGAGCCCTTCACGTTGGCCGTCGCCGCCTTGGGCAGCCCGCCGCTGAGCTACCAGTGGTTGCGGGGACCGACGCCGGTGGCGGGCGCGACCGGTCCGCGTCTTACGGTTAACGCGGCCGGCCCGCTCGATGGGGGCTCGTATTTCGTCGAGGTCAGCAACAACGTGGGGCGAACGCGCGGCGGGCCGGTCGAGGTGCTTGTGAGTGAACCGCCCGAAGTGGAGCTGCGGGTGATGGGCGGACAGGGGTTGCGAGTGGCGCCGGCGTCGGTGTCGCTCCAGGCTGAGGCGGGGGATGCCGAGGGCGTTGTGGTGAGGGTGGAGTTTTACGAGAACGAGGAACTCGTCGGGACAGATCCAGCCGCACCGTTTGAGTGGAAAAGGAGCGATCTGGGGCCTGGGGTATACCAGTGGCGGGCGCGGGCCATCGATGACAGCGGGTGCTCGGCCTGGTCCGCTCTGGCCAGCGCGCGCGTGATCTCGCCGGACCCACTGGCTAACTGGTCTATCGAGCCCAGTGGCTCTTCCCACGGCATGAGCTCGATCGCTTACACAGGACGCGAGTATTTGGCTCATCGGGGGAATGCAACGGTCCGATCGAGCGACTTGTCGAGTTGGGAGACCATCAACCTGCCCGACGGCCAATGGGCAGAGGTGGTTGTCTACGGTGACGCGTGGTATGTGGCGCTGGGCCACTCAACGACGGACGTCTCGCGTTCGCTTTGGCGCTCGCAGGACGGCCGGGTCTGGGAACGGATTTCCGCGGGGGCCCTGCCGACCTCCGGGGAAATGCGAGCGGGGGCCTACGGCGCTGGTCGCTTCGTCCTGGTGGGAGGGCGGTATCCGGACGCGGGCCTGGTGGTTTACTCGACCGGACCGGACGCGACCAACTGGGTGGTGGCTCACCTGGGAGGGCTCAAAGGTCTCCACGCCGTCGCCTACGGCACCGACCGCTTCGTCGCCGTGGGCCCGGAGGGCGCCCTCGTCTGGTCCGTCGATGGGGCGCAGTGGCAGGCCGGTTCGAGCCCGATGCCGAACGTGAACCTCCGAGGCATCGCGCATGGGAAGGCGCGGTTTGTGGCGGTGGGCGAGGCTGGCGTCATCCTCGCCTCGAGCGACGGCCGCACCTGGAGCGCGCTCGAGTCCGGAACCGGGGCTCATCTCAACGCCGTGGCGTATGGTGACCAAGCCTTCGCCGCCGTGGGCGACGGGACCGTCCTCACGTCCTTGGATGGGATCCACTGGAGGGCGGGTTGGGGTGGTGCCAGGTACTCTTGGGGAACGGTCACCTGGGCCGAGGGTCGGTTCGTGGCGATGGGGCCGACTGGCCTGATGCTGCGCACCGACGCCACCACGATTCTGGACCCGCTGCAGTTGACGGTGGACGGGGGGTTGGTCTGCGGTTTTGCCGGGGTGGCGGGCCGGACCTACCGGCTCGAGCGGTCGGAAGACTTGATCCGCTGGACGGACGTGACCGTGGCAGCGGGTGTGCACGGGCCGATGGAGTTGATCGATCCAGAATTCCCGGCCGAGCCGTGTCGGTTCTACCGCGTCGTGTGGACGCCGTGAGGGTATGAATGCGCGAGCCAAACGAGGGGCTAGGGTGTCGTCGAACGAACACCGTGCCACCCATAACGTTCAGCGACGCCCCCCTTCGAGTGTGGGAAGACGAACGCTGGACGTTGGACGCTTTCCGAGGTTGGGCTGCGGGCGAGGGGCCTGGCGGGCAGCCGGATTGGGGATCCTGCTGGTCGCGTTGCCTCCGGGATTCGGGGCGGAGGGCCTCGAAAGCTGGCTCGCTCGATCGCACCTGGCAGAGGGGCCCCATCTGCACGGGGCGGTGTTCGGTGGTGGAAAACACGTGCTTGTCGGCGAAGGAGGAGCGGTGTGGGTCTCGAGGGATGGGGTGGATTGGGCGACGAACACGGTGGAAGGAAGGAAGGGCCTATTGGCCGTCACGCAGGGGAACGGCCTTTACGTGGCCGTGGGGGAACAAGGCACGGTCGTCACTTCGACCGAGGGGGTGAATTGGGAGTTGCAGGTGTCGGGCACGACCGTGTGGTTGTCGGCCGTGGCGTATGGGGCGGGTCAGTATGTGGCCGTGGGCCATGAGGGGGCGATCCTGATGTCGGCCGATGGGAGGACTTGGGAAGCGCGGGGATCCGGGACGACGGACTGGCTGCAGGATGTGGTCTATGCGGCGGGACGGTTTGTCGCGGTGGGGGGGCGGAGTTTGTTGAGTTCGGTGGACGGCGTCGCGTGGAAGGCGCATGCGGGGCTGCGCGACCTCAATGCGGTGGCCTATGGGAACGGCTTGTGGGTGGCGGTGGGAGGAACGGAGGAGGTCCGAAAGCACAGCGGCTCGAGGATGGGGGTGGCCTACACGTCGCGCGATGGGGACGTGTGGGAGCAGCACAAGCTGTCGAGTCTGCCCTGGTTGACGGACGTTACCTACGTGGGCGGGTGGTTCGTGGCGGTGGTGGGGGGCGACATCGGCGGGGTGCTGCGATCGGCCGATGGGGCGCGATGGGAGATTCTGCCGGCGGGCGAGGTGCAGGGGCTGAACGCGCTGTGCAGCGACGGGGCGACCGTCGTGGCGGTGGGCGACAGCGGCACGGTTCTCCAGTCCGGGCTCATCGAACCGCCCGACGCGGGAGTGTTGGCGGACGACCCGTTGGACCATTGGGCCGCGCGCAACCCATACCCGACGCGCTACGAACTGCGGCGATGTGTTTACGGCAACGGCCGGTTTGTGGCGCTGGGGAACCGATTCGAGCGCGACTTTCACAATGCCCTCTTCGGCTGTGAGGTGAGCCTCGTGACGTCGGCCGATGGGAATCACTGGGAACGGGGGTTTTGGGATTACCGACCGGCGGAGCTGCGGGGGCTGACCTTTGGAGGCGGTCAATTCGTTGCCGTTGGCGAAGGTGGCTTGATCCTGACATCAAACGATGGACGGACGTGGCGGGAGGCCGACTCGGGGGTCGTGGAGACCTTGGCCGACGTCGTGTATTGGGACGGCCAGTATGTGGCGATCAGTGGAGATGGCCTGGTGTTCACTTCCGCGGACGGAAGCCGATGGGTGGGTCATGATTCGGGACCGAGCTGCGGCGGTTCGCGGGTTGTGGTCGGCAACGGCGTGTTCCTGATGGCACCAGAGTCGTCTGCCGGGCTGATGCGATCGACCAACGGCGTGAACTGGAGTTGGGGGGCCACCAACCACAGATTCTCGAGCCTGACGTTTGCCGCCAGCGAGTTCCTGGCTTTGGGGCATCTGACATTCGGTGCTTCCGACGGTTTGTGGCAGTCCCGTGACGGGAAGGAGTGGGTAAAGGCCACGGTGGACGGGGGGGAGGACTCTGGGTGGGACAGGATCTGCTACTGCGCGGGGCTCTACCTGGCCGCGAGTCCCTTTGGTGAGGGAACGTCGGTTTCGCGGGATGGCGTCCACTGGAAGTCCAACGACCTCGGGCTGGCGCAGCCGGACGCCTACGGAGTGCCGGGCTTCAACGATGTGGCTTATGGCGCGGGTCACTTCGTGGTGCTCGGAAACGGAGGCCAAGTCGCCATGTCCCGCAACGGGAGCCTCTGGACGGCCCAGGCCAGCGGGCCGACGAACGCTCCGGGCAAGGTGGCCTTTGGCGACGGTGTTTTCTTGGGTTTGGCCCCAGAGTCCGGCGATGAGATTCAGCGCTCCGTGCGCTCCGAGGATGGCGGCTTGACCTGGTCGGAAGAGTCGTTGCCCGCAGGCGCGTTTGCGCACGATATCACCTTCGGGAATGGCCTTTTCGTGGCTGTGGGGCAGAGCAACATCTGGGCCCGCAGGCCCGAAGGGCCGTGGACAAAGGTGTCCGCAGGCCCTTTCCCATTGGTCGGCGTAGCCCATGGCGCCGGACGTTTCGTCGCGGTGGGGACTGGCTCCTCGGTGCTGGTGTCGGACGACGGGCGAGAGTGGAGGGCGGTGTCGACGGGTTCACCGACCGAACTGGTCGCGGTGGGCTATGGTGCCCCGGGCTTCCTCGGGATCAGCGCCTCGGGGCAAATCGTACACTCGCCTGACGGTGAGACTTGGACTTGGCAGCCAGAGACCGTGGCCGAGGGGCTGTTCGCCGTGGCTTGGGGCAACGGCCGCTACGTCGCGCTCGGGGCGGACACCATTCTGGTCTCCGTGGACGGAACGTCCTGGGAGCCGCATCGGTCGAACGCCTTCGGCAGGTTGTTCGACGTGGCCTATGGCGCCGGCCGGTTTGTCGTGGTCGGCGGCTGCGGCGGCGTTTTCAGCTCGGTCGACGGCCGGACTTGGCGGATCCAGGCGGCCAACCTGGGATTGGGTCCGAAGAGGGTGGCGTTTGGGCTGGACACGTTCGTCCTCACGGGGGCCGGAGTCGGGGCGGGGCTCATCCAACAGTCAGCGTCGGTGGCCTCGGCCGCACCGGCCGTGCGCCTATGGGACCGCGCGCGCGAGGTGTATCCTGGCGAATCCTTCACGTTGGCGACGGCTACGTCGGGCAGCTTGCCCCTGAGCTATCAGTGGTTTCACGGGAACCTCCCAGTGCCGGGGGCAACGGAACCCCAGTTCACGGTGATTGGGGCCAATTACGGTGACGCTGGCTCCTACTCCGTCGAGGTGAGCAACGCGGTCGGAAGGGTGCGCGCCGGACCGGTCGAGGTGCGTGTCAGCCACCCCCCCGACGCAGAGCTTAGGATCGTGGGCGAACCGAATCCGAGGGTAGCGCCGGGAACCGTGCTGCTGGAGGCCCAGGTGAACGATCCGGATGGCGAGGTGGTGGGCGTCGAGTTCTACCTGGATGACAGCTTGGCGGGCACAGACACGAGCGCCCCCTTCGGGTGGGAATCGACGATGTTGGAGCCGGGCGTCCACCACTGGCGGGCGCGGGCGATCGACGATGCTGGCGTCTTTTCGGACTTCTCCCCGGTGGTAAGCGCGCGCGTGATCTCGCCGGACCCACTGGCTAACTGGTCCAGCGAGCCCAGCGGCCTCGACTCATCGGTGCCCTGGATGGTCCACATCGGGGCAGGGTATTTCGTCCGCGCTGGAGACGGCGAGCTGCGTTTCTCGGAGGATCTGTCGAACTGGCAGAGGGTGAACCCGCCCGAGGCGGGCCCCCTCCAGTTGATCCTCTCCGGAGATGGCTGGCAGGTGGCGTTGGCGCAGAGGGAGCCGCATACCATCTGGCGGTCCCGCGACAGCCGGGCGTGGGAACTGGTTCCGACCACCCTGGACCTGAGGAGGTTCGAGGCGACGGCCGGGGCGCATGGCGGCAGCCGTTTCGTCATGGTGGGGCAGCGGGGCGGCTATCCCTTGGTGCTGTATTCCACCGACAACGACGCGGGGAGTTGGGCGTCGGCGCCGTTCCTCCCGACACCTCCGTATCAACTCCCCTGTGCGGTGGCCTACGGGGCAGGACGATTTGTGACCGTCGGTGGCGGGGGGTTGCTCGCGTGGTCTGCCGACGGCGGCGAATGGCACCTCTGCCCGGCCCTCAGGCCCACCCATCTCACGGGAGTTGCGTATGGAGCCGGGCGTTTTCTCGCCGTCGGCGAGGGGGGAACGATGCTGACCTCGATCGATGGCAACACCTGGAGTGACGTGGCGTCCGGAACCACGGCGAATTTGCGCGCGGTGGCGTATGGGGGTGAAGCCTTCGCCGCCGTCGGTGAGAACGGGACGATCCTCGTATCGCTGGACGGGATCCAGTGGACCGCCTGTCGGGTGGAGGGACCGTATTGGTGGACCGCCGTGGCCTGGGCCGAAGGTCGGTTTGTGGCGATGGGCCCGTATCGACTGATGGCGCGGACCGACGCCACCACGATTCTGGACCCGCTGCGGTGGACGGTGGACGGGCGGTTGGTCTGCGGCTTTGCCGGGATGGCGGGCCGGACCTATCGGCTCGAGCGGTCGGAAGACTTGATCCGCTGGACGGACGTGGCCGTGGCAGCGGGTGTGCACGGGCCGATGGAGTTGGTCGATCCAGACTTCCAGGCCGAGCCGTGTCGGTTCTACCGCGTCGTGTGGACGCCGTGAGGTTATGGACGCGCGAGACTTATGTCTCTTAGAGCCACCGCTAGCTGGCAGAGGGTGGAGAGAATGGCGGACCGGATGGGTTGCTCGGCGTTGGCGCCGGTCGGCCCTGGGGTTGGGGTTGGCGTGGCTGAGTCTGACCGCCACCCCGGCGTCCGGCGCCGTGGTCATCCACGAGATCATGTATCATCCGGCGTCGGAACGGGACGCGGAGGAGTTCCTCGAGTTGCGCAACGCGGGGGATGCACCGGTGAATCTGTCCGGGTGGCGCTTGGATGACGGGGTCGTATACACTTTCGGAGCCGTGGTGGTGCCGGCGGGCGGGTATGTGGTGGTGGCGGCGAATCGGACGGCCTTTCGCGAGCGCTATCCGGAGGTGACGGCCGTCGTGGGCGATTGGGATGGCGCCTTGAGCAACTGGGGCGAGCGAATCCGACTGCGCGACGCGGGCGGAGTGATCGTCGATGAAGTCCGCTATGCCGATGAAGGCGACTGGGGTGAACGGGTCGAGGGGGCGCTGGATCACGGGCATCGCGGATGGACCTGGCAGAGCTCGGCGGATGGCCAAGGCGCCTCGCTCGAGCTCATCGATCCTTCCCTGCCAAACGATGCTGGCCAAAACTGGGCGGGCAGCCTGGTGGCGGGCGGCACGCCGGGCCGGGCCAACTCGGTCGCGGGCATGGTGGTGCCGCCCTTGATCCGCGAAGTCCAGCATGGTCCGCATGGGCCGCGGTCGACCGAGGCGGTGACGGTCACCGCGCGGGTGGGGCCCGGCTCGGTGCTTGGCACCCGGAGCGTGACGTTGCACTACCGTCAGAACGAGTCGGTGCCCCCCTCCTTCGGCACCGCCGCGATGACCGACGACGGATTGCAGGGCGACGGCGCTTTGGGAGACGGCATCTACGGCGCGGTGCTGCCACCCATGCCGGCGGGGACCATCGTCGAGTTCTACCTGCAAGCGGAGGATGCTCAGGGCAATACGCGGTGCTGGCCGGCGCCGGTCCGCCGGACCGACGGGACCCGGGGGCAAGTGGGGAACTTGCTCTATCAGGTCGATGACGAAGCGCGGCCCGGCGGGTTGCCTTGGTACCGATTGGTCCTCGCCCGGGCGGAGCAGGCGGAGTTGGCGCGCATCGGGGCCGGGCCGCCGGACAGCCAGAGCGACGCCCTGTTCAACGCCACGTTCCTCAGCGAAGACGGCGCGGGCCAGGAACTGCGTTACCTGATCGGCGTGCGCCATCGCGGCCACGGAAGCCGCGGGCTGCAACCGAACAATTTCCGGGTGAACTTCCGCTCGGACGAACCGTGGAAAGACGTCCGGGCGCTGAACCTGAACGGGCAGTATTCCTATCTCCAACATCTGGCCAGTGTCGCTTGTCGGCGGGCGGGTTTGCCGGCGCCGTCAAGCCACGCCGCGCGGGTGCGACTCAACGGGCTGGATCCCACGGCCTCGGGCCCCATTCATCTCACCTACGGCTGTTACGCGGCCAACGAGGTGTTGAACGGCGACTTCGTGGATCGGTGCTTCCCGCGCGATGACACCGGCAATCTGTATCGAGGCATCGCGACGGACATTGGCAGCCAGGAGGCGGATTTCCGCTACCTCGGTGAGGACCCCGATCTTTACCGCCCCGTCTACTTCAAGGAGACGAAGGAAGGGGAGGACGACTGGGCGGACTTGATCCGATTATGCCGGGTGCTGAGCGGTCTGGCGGAAGGGCCCTATGCGGAGGCGGTCGAGGACGCCATCCGGGTGGACGAGTGGCTCGACTATTTCGCGGTCATGGTGATCGTCGATAACCGCGAGACCGGACTGTACACCGGTTTTGGGGACGACTTTGCCCTGTATGCCGGACGCGACGACACGCGGTTTTGGCTGATCCCACACGATCTGGATACCCTGCTCGGGCAAGGGAATGTCCCCGGCATGACCAACGCGCCGCTGTTTGTCGCGACGGTCATTCCGGCGCTCGCGCGACTGCTCCAGGCACCGGAGTTTGCGCCGCGTTACTATGCCGCGGTGCGGCGACAGTTGGCGACGACCTTTTCGGCCCAGCAGTTTGGTGAACTGGCTGATCAGGCGCTCGGGCCCTATGTGCCGCTGGCGGTCCTCAATCATCTCAAACGGTTCCTGGCCAACCGCGCGGCTTGCCTCCATGACCTGATCCCGTCTCGGCTGACGATCGAATGCGGGTTGCCGAGGGTCGGGCCACTCTACTATGCCCCGGGTTCGACCCTGGCGCTTCGCGGTGCGGCCGACGCAGTCGAGACCCGGCAAGTGTGGGTAAATGGCCGGGCGGCGGACTGGTCCGCATGGCAGGGGCGATGGGCGATCTCCGATCTTCCGCTGCGGCCGGGCGTGAACCGGATCGCGGTGGAAGCCCTGGACGCGTGCAGCCAGCGCATTGGTGCCGGCGCAGTGGACGTGTGGCGGGAGGCGACGCCCGTGGTCATCGCCGCCGACGAACTCGCGGAGAACGCCAACTGGACGGTCGACAGCGGGCCCTACCTGGTGTCCTCGTCGCTTCTCGTCCCGGCCAGCCGGCAGTTGAACATCGCACCTGGGACGACCGTCTGGTTCGGCGCGGGGGCGGGTCTGCGCATCGAGGGCCACCTGACGGCCCAGGGAACGGCGGCCGCGCCGATCTACCTGATGCCCAAACCGGAAAGCGGCGATCGCTGGGCCGGGCTGACCTTCGCTGGGCCGACCGCGGTCGGGCGCCTGGCGCACTGCGTTCTGGGCGGCACGGCGGAAGACATCCCGGTCATCGTGGCGCGCGAAGCATCGCTGGAGATCGCAGGGTGCGCGTGGTGGGAGGTCTCGGGTACCGTCCTCGAGTTTCGCCGTGCGTCGGTCACCGTGCGGGACTCGACCTTCCCGGGACTCGTTGGGCAACCGGTGGTTCGCGGGCTCGGTTTTCCGGCCGCGGGCGGGGTGGTTTTTGCCGCGAACCAGTTTGCGGCCTCGGCCGGAAGTGCCGCCGTCATCGAATGCGCCGGCCCCGGCGGGCGCCGGCCCGGGCGGATCCTCGAGTTCCTGGACAACCATTTTGCGGGAGGAGCGGGAGTGGGCATTCGCCTGGATGGCCTGGATGCGCACGTGGAGGGCAACGTGTTTGGGGCCTTTCGAAACGGGCGATCGAGTGACCGCGACGCCGTCGGCCTGGTGGCGGTGAACGGCGCCGGGGTGGTCTTGGCCAGGAACGTCTTCGCGGAAAACGATATTGCGGTCCACGCCTATGCCGGCGCCAGCGTGTCAGCCGAACACAACACGCTGGTCGACTCCGCGGTCGCGGCCCTTGCTCTGGGGCATCCTGAGTTGGACTTCCTGCCGGCCGGGGACATCTCGCTTGAGGGCAACATTCTCTGGGGCAACCGCGCCGACATCCTCCCGATTCCCGCTTCGGGTGCGAGCGCCAGCTTGTGGGCCGCGCGGTGCTTGCTCTCCCGACCCGCCAGGGTTCCGGGAGAGGCTTTGCGCGTCGCGGACCCACGCTTTCTCCAACCCGGGGTCGATTTCGGGTTGCGCCCCGATTCCCCCGCGCGCGGGGCGGGACGGAGCGGGTTGGATTTGGGCGCGACCGCGTCGCCGGGCGCCTCTTTGATGCGATTGGGGCAAGGCCCGACCGCAGAGGCACGCGCCCAGTTTGCGGTCTACGGGCCCGGGATCCGGTCCTATCGGTATGGTCTGGATGGCCGGCCGCTGAGTTCAGGGCTGGAGCTGGACGTTGTCATTGCGCTGACGGATCTGTCGGATGGCCCACACGTTCTCGAGGTCGAAGGCCGGAACTCGGCGGGGACGTGGATGCCGATGAGCGAGCCGGGAGGCGTGGAACGCTGGGGGGTGCAAGCTCACGCCGGGACGGTGGTTCTCCATGAACTGCTGGCCTTGAACAGTTCCGTCAGCGTGGGCACGGGGCGTTTCCCGGATCTGGTCGAACTCTACAATCCGGGAGGTGCCCCGGCCGATCTGGGCGGGATGAGCCTGACCGACGATCCGGCGCAACCCCGGAAGTTTGTGTTTCCTGCAGGCAGCGTCCTCGGTGCGGGGGAATACCTGGTGGCGTATGCCGACAGCCGCGCCGAACCGCCCGGACACCACCTGGGTTTTGCCTTGAACGGTGAGGGCGAAGCGCTGTTTCTCTTTGACGCGCCCGCGCGCGGCGGCGGTTTGCTGGACTGGGTGAGCTTCGGCCTGCAACTCACCGACCGATCCATCGGCCGACTTCCAGGGGGCGAATGGGGATTGACCGTGCCCAGCTTCGGGGGTCCCAACGTCGGGTGCCTCCTGGGGGACGTCAGCAAGTTGCGCCTGAACGAGTGGTTGACAGTCGGGCGCGACTGGGTGAACAACGATTTCCTTGAGCTCTACAACCCGGACCCGCTGCCGGTGGCGCTCGGCGGCCTGTATCTCACCGACGATCCCCTCAACGAGCCGCATCAACATCGCATAGCCGCGCTCAGCTTCATCGAGGGCCACGGACTGGCGGCTTTCGAGGCGGACGGCGATCCGAGCCAGGGGGCCGACCACCTCGGTTTCCGGTTGGCGTCGTCCGGGGGCCTGATCCGACTGGCCGATGCCGCCGACGCGGAAATCGATGAAATCCTGTACGGCCCGCAGACGGCGAATGTCTCGGAGGGCCGATGTCCCGACGGCTCGCATCGGGTTCAGCCTTTGGCGACGGTGAGCCGGGGGGCGGCGAATCCGGGGCCGGACTTCGCGATCGAGTTGGAGACGTGGCCGTTGCTGGCTCTGGACTCGCGCTGGCGATTCCACGAGGCCGGGGCGGACCCGGGCGCGGGATGGCGGGCCTTTCCCTACGACGATTCGGGGGCGTCCTGGCGGTCAGGGAACGGGCTCTTCTATGCCGGGCTGTGGAACCTGCCCGGACCGCTGAACACCCCGCTCTGGCTCGCCCGCCCCCCGCAGCGCACCTACTACTTCCGAGCGCCGTTCAGCTACAACGGGACCGCGAGCGGGGCCAGCCTCGAGCTGTGGCATGTGATCGACGACGGCGCCATCGTCTATCTGAACGGGCTGGAACTCTATCGCTTCAACATGCCGGAGGGGCCTGCGGCGTGGGACAGCTATGCTCGGTCGACGATCGGCACGCCGCCGCTGTTCGGCCCGCTGATTCTGCCCAGCACCTCCCTCCAACGCGGGGCGAATCTGCTCGCCGTCGAGGTGCACCAAAGCGGTCCCGAGAGCAGCGACGTCGCCTTCGGCCTGGCCTTGAATGCCACCGTCACGGTCACCAACCACCTCGTGCCGGTGCCCGGCAGCCCGCCCGTGGTCGAGATCGACGGCCTTTGGCTGCGCGGACCGACGGTCTGGTCGCCGGAACAAGGTGAGATCAAGGTGCGCCGAGACGTGCTGGTCCCGCAGGGATCAACCCTCGTGATCTCAGCAGGAACGGTGGTGCGACTGGCTCCGGGGGTTTCCCTCCGGGCGTTAGGCGGCAGTGTCCTGACGCTTGGCACCGCGGAGAAGCCAGTGCGGTTCCTGCCCCTGCACGAGGCCTTGCCTTGGGGGGAATGCTGGGTGACGGGTGACGGGGCGCGTTTGCGGCTGCGGCACACCGAGGTGGCGGGCGGCCGCGTGCGGGTCACCAGCGGGGCGGTGGGCGAGATCGAGGATTGCCACCTGCACGACTATGCGGTGGCGGATACCCCGATGATCGAGACCGAGGACGGCTCGTTCCTGGCCCTCCGGCGGTCGCACTTGGCCCGGTTCAGTGAGTTGGGCTTCACCCGCACGCCCGTCTGGATCGAGGATTGCCTGCTCGAGTTCCCTTACGCGGATGCGATCGATTTGGATCTGTCGCCCCCCTCGACCGTGATTCGTCGGACCATTATTCGCCACGCCCTCGGCGCCAACACGGATGCGATCGACTTCAATACCGGCTCGCGCGGCACGGTCGAGCATTGCCTGATTTACGACATCCCAGACAAAGCGGTGTCGGTGGGCGAACGCTCCCAAGACGTCGCCGTCTACGACAACGTCATCTACCGGGCCGGGACGGGAGTCGGCGTCAAGGAACTCGCCTCCGCCCGGGTCTGGCAGAACACGATCGTCGATTGCGACCGCGGACTGGACTTCTTCGAAAAGGACCCGGGCCAGGGCGGTGGGCTGGGGGCAGCTTGGAACAACATCCTCTGGGGCAACCGGATCGCCGTGGCCGTCGACGACGACTCCTCTCTTACCCTGGCCTACTGCATCCTGGATGCCCCGTGGCCGGAGCCGGCTGAAGGGATCTTGCGGGACGATCCGCGATTCCGCGCGCCGCTCGACCGCGATTACGAACTCCTGCCAGGTTCGCCCGCCTGGGGGCGTGGCCTCGCGGGGGGCGACATGGGTGCCGCCTGGCCACCGGCGGGTTGGCCGGGCCGGCCGACCGGCGTGCGGATGGTGCCGCTGGACGGTGGGGCGCACGTGCTGATCTGGAACGATGATAGCGATCAAGAGTCGGGGTTCCGGATCGAGCGCGCTATCCAGGACCAACCCTGGCAGGGAAGGCGTGAACTCGCCCCCAACCAGACGCACATGCTCGAAACCGATCTCGTCCCCGGCCAAACCTATCACTACCGCGTCCTCGCCCTCGGCCGCTGGGGACATGTCGCCCCCTCGGAAGTGCTGACCGTCTCGCCCGCGATCGACACCGACGGCGACGGCATGCCGGACGACTGGGAGCGTCGGCAGGGGTTGGACCCCAACTCGCGTCTCGACGCGGCACGGGACGCCGACGGTGACGGGCATGCAAACCTGGTCGAATTCAGAATGGGCACTGACCCGCGGGATCCGGCTAGTGCGTTGGTGCTCGAGTGGGTTCGGTCGGCCGGCGGTCCGCCCAGCGTGCGGTTCCTGGCGCAACCGGGCTGTCGCTACGCACTCCAAAGTTGCCGGCAGGTAGAGTCTGGCCTCTGGTCGACCTCCGGCCTTATCCCGGCTCAATCCCAGGCGGCCTGGATCCAGGTTCCCGTGCCCCCTACCGAATCCACGACGGTGTTCTATCGCTTGGTCGTGGACGTCGATTCCATCACGAATGCACCTTAGGTTCTGTGCATGAACCCGAAGCTGTTTTTGCACAGACCCATAACCCGGCCGCCCCACCGCAAGTGCCCCATGGTGAAGCCCTCGCCTCCATCTCGAGTGCAACCCCGGCGGCCTATCCACGCGCCGTCGGCCAGACCCTCTCCGCCCCCTCCCCCGTGGTTCTGCTGCCTGGTGCTGCTCTGGGCCGGATGGCTGCCCTCGCCGGTGATGGGGGCGGCGGCGCCACCGTTCAGCCAGGTCTATGCCTTTGGTTCCGAACTGACCGCCACCAGTGGGGGACCCTACGCCAGTGGCCGGTGGTGCAATGGCCCGGTTTGGGTGGAGCATCTCGCGGCCCGCCTGGCCTTGCGCTACGCCCCCGAATGCAATCGCGCCACCGGCGGAGCCGATTCCGCCCGGATCCTGAACCAAGTCATTGCCCTCCCACCCCCGCCCCAAGCAGCCTCGGCCTTGTTCGTCGTCATGCCCGGCCTGCTGGATTTCGGGCGGTGCGTGGGTGAGGGTTTGGACGATGCGTGGTGGGCTCGGCAGATCGCCCAGATGGTGGATAACACGGCGAAGGCCGTGGATCGCCTCTATCTCAAAGGGGCACGCCACCTCGGCGTGGTCACTCTCCCCGATATGACGCGCTTCCCCCAATTCAGCGCTCTGTCGGAGGAGCAGCAACAGTATCACCGCCAAAAGGCCCTGCAGCATAACGCGACCCTCCAAGCCCGACTGCAACTGTTCGCGAATCGATCCCCCGATGCCCGCCTGTGGATGTTCGACTTCTTCCATTGCCTGGACTTCCTGTTGGACCATCCTCTTTCCTTTGGGCTGACCCGCATCGACCTGGCGGCGTGGCATGACCCCGCTCTCCTGGACAAGAGTTACACCGGGCCCGGCAGCCGCTATGCCTTCTGGGACTATGCCCACCCCACCTCCGCCGTTCACGCCTTGCTGGCCCAAACGATGGAAGCCACCGTGCTCGGCAGCCGCCTCACGATTGGATCCTCGGACACGGGCTGGACCCTGACCGCGGAGCGCCTCCGGATCGGAGTCAGTCACCAACTTGAGCAGAGCGAGGACTTGCGGACGTGGACCGAGCGCCAGCGGTTCGAGCCGGCATCGGCCACTCCACTCACGCTCGAGATCGACGCGCCGTGGTCGTCCGGTTTCTATCGGCTTCGTGCCCTGCTCGAAGGCTCACCCTAACGCGGACATCCCCAACGAAGGTTCTCCTGGATCCGGCCGCGCCGGGCAACAAAGTGAGGCGGCAAGGAACCAGTCACCGCCGGGCACGGAACATCTATTCCGCCAGCAATTCTCATTTTGAAAAAAGAAGTCCCCCTCTCCCCTTCTCCCCGCGCCTCGGCTGCCTTCCGCTATAAAAGGCGCGGGGAGAGGGTGGCCAAAGACCGGGTGAGGGGCCGTCCGCATTTCAAAATGAGAATTGCTGCGATCCCGCCGTTCCAGATTGACGGCGATTTCGCCGCCACTGCAGGCTTCCGCGAAATGCTGGGGCAAAGCCACACGGGCTGGATCCATCTGCCGCCCAAGCCGCCCAAGGCGCGGCCCACCGGCAGGGTCGCCGGCCTGTGCGCGCGGGGCGGCCTCGAGGTGCCCACGACCCGGGCCGACGGCCACTCGACCCAGGCCGGGATCTATTCCAAGGCCAGCCTGCCCGGCCACGTCGCTGTCCTGGCCGGCATCGGACTCGGCGGCCGCGGTGTCTATGACCTGGGCGCCATGCTGACCGGAGGCGCTCCGAACCGGCTGCGATCCCGTGCCCTGCCCGCCCCATTCTTGGCCTGAATCGATCCCTGGAGAACACTTCATGAAACCACTCTCGTTCGCCCTGCTCCTGCTCGCGGGCGCCCCCGTCGCGCCGCTGGCAGCCCCGCTCGCGGCTGCGACCAACCCGCTTGCCGCGGGAAGGATACCGTTTCCGGATGCGCTCGACGCCGCCGCGGTCGTGCAGGACCGGCTCGATGACATCAACCGGCGCGCGCTCGTGCTGGGCAACGGCGACCTGTCGGGATTGCTGTGGGAGCGCAACGGGGTGCTGTGTCTCCGCGTAACCAAGAACGACGTGTGGGATGCCCGCGTGGACACATCACAGGATCCGCCGATGCTGCAGGTGGATATCCCGAACCAGAAGTGGAAAGGCGGCACGAGCAGTCCGCCCAGCTATGGCCATCCCTACCCCCAGCCCCGCTGCGCCGCCATCATCCGGCTGGGTGCCCCCGCGGAAGCCGGAGGGTGGCAGACTATCCGGGCCCAGGGCAAAGTGAACGAGTGGCGGCGAGAAGGCGATGCGGGCCTCATGGTCGTGGAAGGAGCCGGCACGGTATCCGCCGGCTACCGATTCGACCTGCCCCCTGCGCTCGAGGCGACCTTCAAAGCCTTGAAGTTCCGCATCGCCGGCAATGCCCCGGCGCAGTACTACATCAATATCTACAACCGGCAGAACCAAGAGGTCGTCGCCACCGGCTGGATCAACACGCCCCCCGCAGAAAAGGAAGTCTCCCTGGCGATCCCCGGCGACGGCAAGGTCGGCGCCGTGGAATTCTACGTGCAATCGAAGAGCGGCGCGCGGGCCCAGAACCGGATCCGCCGGATTTGGCTTGAGGCTGAGAACGCGCCATTCGCCATGGCGGCCGGCATGCCGGAGGCAGGCATCCAGTCGGTCCGGCTTGATCTGCGCATGGCCGTGGCCCAGGCCGGCGACACGACGGCCAGAGTTTTGGCGGACCGGAATGTCTTTCTCCTCGAGACGGACAAGGAGGTTGCGCTCGAGGAAATCAAGGCAGCCGAACTGCCCGCGGCCGAGCAGGGCACCAGCGACGGCGCGCAGTGGCTGCACGCCACACTGCCCGGCGACCTGGATTACGCGGGAATGGAATACGCCCTGGCGGTCGCGTCTGCGGGCAAGTTGAAGGCGGTGTCGCTGGTGACGTCGCGCGACACCCGGAAGAACTGTCGCGAAGAAGCCATCCGGCTCGCGCGGGAAACCGTGGCGACGTCACCGGCCACGCTGGTGGCCCGGCACGAGTCGGTGTGGGCGCAATACTGGTCGGCGAGCGGCGTCCAATTGGACGATCCTGACTTCCATCTGTGGTGGTATCGGATGGCGTATTTTCTGCGCTGTTTCGCCAAACCCGGCGTGGTGCCGGCCGGCTTGTGGGGGGTATTGCCCAACGACACCCCGGGCTGGCACGGCGATTATCACCACAACTACAACGCCTGGCAGCCCTACTGGACGCCGCTCGTCCTCAACCACCCCGAACTGGCCGATCCCTGGGTGCAATACATGAACGACCTGCTGCCCCGGATGCGCTGGTTCGCCAAAGCCACCTACGACTGCGAGGGCGCGTGCGTCGGCATCTCCTCGTTCGCCTTCGAGCCCGACCCGGCCCTCTGCCGGAGTGTCAACCAACGCCACTGCGCGCTGACGCCGTGGAGCTACACCCTGGGCATGGCCGGGATGTCGGCGCAGATTCTCTGGTATTGCCATCTCTACCGCCCCGACCGTCGCTACCTCGAGGAAAAGATCTATCCGGTCATCCGCGAGGTGGCGTTGTTTTACGCGTCGTTCGCGGAAAAGTGCCCGCGCGACGCGGACGGCAAAGCCAGGCTCGGGCCGAGCTACAGCCCGGAACACGGCGCGTTCGGCGTGTCCAATGTGCCGTTCGACATCGCCTATGCGCGCTACACCCTGAACGCCGCCATCGCGGCCGCCGCCGAACTCGGGCGCGACCGGGAATTGGCCGCGCGTTTCCGCAAGGCGCTCGACCTGCTGCCACCGTATCCGACGGCGCCGGATGCCGCCGGCCAGCCGATCGTCGTGGACTGGACCGGCTGCCAGTTTCGCGAGATCGGCGAGCACAACATCACCGTCCCCGCCGTGCCGGTCTTCCCGGCGGACCAGGTAACGTGGTTCTCGCCAGAGTCGGAGAAGGAACTGTTCCGCAACACCCTCCGCCAAACCCGGCATCGCGGCTGCAATTCCACCGTCATGCTCAGTGTCGCCAAGGCGCGGTTCTCGATGCTCGAGGCCCTGGAAGACGCGCGCCATTACTACCGGCCGGAAGTCCAGCCCAACGGGATGTTCCACTGGCCCATGCATGGCTTCTACCTGAGCGAAAGCGTCGGCATCGCGGCGATGATCTCGGAATTCCTGTTGCAGAGCGTGGACAACACCATCCGCGTCTTCCCCTGCTGGCCCAAGGCGAGGGACGCGAAGTTCACCCACCTCCGCGCCCAAGGGGGGTTCCTCGTCAGCGCCGAGCAGAAAGCCGGAGAGATCGTGAACCTGGAAATCACCTCGACCGTCGGTGGGAGGTTGCGGGTGCTGCATCCGGGGACCGGCAAGCTCATCGAACGCGAAACCCAACCGGCAGAAACGGTCGAGATCGGACCATGAAATGGGATCGAAGGGAAGCTGGCTCTGCATCCAGAGGTCCTCTGGGTCACCTTCGACCCTGCTTTGGGACATCCGGTCTCTGGCTTCGTCGATCAGTCCAGCCTGATGAACGACGAGGAAATGGGCTTTGAACTGAGCTCCCTGTCCCCGTAGGAGCGCAGCAGGGACAAACCAACAACATGAAGACACGAAAACAAATCCCCGCCGTATTTGTTGCGGCTGCGCTCCTGGCGCGACTTACCCTGCCTGCCGCCGATGCGCCGATGCCCCGACCGGACGGCAATCCCGCGGACATGACCAAGCAGGTCAAAGTCTTCATCCTGCTGGGCCAGTCCAACATGGTCGGCGCCGGCAAAGTGAAAGGCGGTGACGGCTCGCTGGAGTATGCGGTGACGGAAAAGAAGAAATATCCCTACCTCGTGCACGATGACGGCAAGTGGACGGAGCGCCAGGACGTCCGCTTTGTGCGATACATGTCTGGCAGGGGCCCGCTCAACAACGAGTGGATGACCGTGGCCAAATGCGGGACGATCGGCCCGGAGTTCGGCCTCGCGCACTTTGTGGGGGAAGCCATGGACGCGCCGGTGATGATTCTCAAGTGCTGCATCGGCAACCGTGCGCTGGGCTGGGATCTCCTGCCGCCGGGCAGCGAGCGCCGCGCGTTTGTCGCCAAGGACAGGGCCGGCGTGGAAACCAAGCTGGTCTATGCCGGCTACAACGACAAACCCGAGTTCTGGGAAATGGACCCGGCCAAGGGCCTCAAGACCGAACCCGCGCCCTGGGTGGACAAGAATGGCAAGCCGATCGACTGGTATGCCGGCAAGCAGTGGGACTCCGACATCGGCGACGCCAAAAAGGCCCTGGCCGATCTCGAAAAACACTACCCGGGAGCCAGGGACTACGAGGTCGCCGGCTTCTTCTTTTGGCAGGGCGAGAGAGACGCCGGCAACGCCGGTCACGCGGCCCATTACGAGCAGAACCTCGTGGCGTTCATCAAGGCATTGCGGAAGGAATTCGACGCCCCCGACGCGAAGTTCGTGCTCGCCACCATGGGCGAATCCGTGAAAGGCAGCGGCGGCAACGGCGGCAAAGTGCTCGCGGCCCATCTCGCCGTGGACGGCGCCTCGGGGAAATATCCCGAGTTCAAGGGCAACGTCGCGACCATCTACACGCATCCCATGGCCCAGGGCGGCAGCGGCAACGGTCACTATGGCGGCAAGGCCGAAGTGTATATGGACGTCGGCGAAGCCATGGGCAAGGCGATGGTTGTACTGCTGGGGAAACCGGCTAATTGACCGGGAAATGTGAGGAACAACCGTGAAACGCGTTTTCGTGCATTGCTCTACCCTCTTGCTCGCGCTGCGGGCGGTGACAGGCGCCAACGAGACTCCTCCCGCGCGTGCCGCGCAGCCGCGGCCGTTCAATGTTGTTGACTACGGTGCGCTCGGCGACGACGCGAAGGACAATACCGAAGCGTTTTCCGCCTGCCTAAAGGCCGTCATCGAAGCCGGAGGCGGCCGCATGTTTCTGCCGACAGGCGTCTATCGCGGCAGGATCATCATCCCACCGGTATCGAGACCCATCACGAGCTGGATCACCGTGGAAATTGTGGGCGAGCGCGAGCCGACGCACGTCTTTGGCACGATTGGCTCATTCCCGCTGCGCCACGACGCCACCATCGTGAAGTGTCTCGCGGAGTCCGGCCCGGCCGTGATTTCCGCAGAGACATCGAAGCAATCGCTCTACGCTGGCTTCTCCGCCGTGAACGTCGTCCTGAAGAACCTCGACGTGCGGACGTATGACGATCCCGGCATCGGCGGCATCGACCTGGAGCAGGCGCTGCAGTGCAAGCTGGAAAATGTGTTCATCAACACCGGGGTTTACAACGTGCGGGCCTCAAAGCCCACACGTCAAACCAGCGGCTTGGTCACCCCCGCGATCAACAACGCCGCTTGGACCGTTCTGCGCAATGTCACCGTCACCGGCTATCACAACGGCGTTGTGGTCAATGAACACACCGACGGCGACAACATCGTCATCGGGAGCAACGTCAACGGCCTGAACTTCGCGCAAGCCCACCACGCCTCGCGCTTCGCGCGCGTCAGTTCCTGCCGAAACGTCAACACGATCACGGTGAGCGGCGCCCACGGATTCTCCGTCGAACAACTCAACATCGAACAGCCCGGTCCCAACCAGACCGACGCACAGAACCACTGGCAGACCACGGAGAGCGATGTGAGCGATCCCCGCAATCTCGGCGTGGCGGACATCAACTACTGGGTCGTCATCGGCAATGTCGGCGCACAGGATGTGTTCATCAAGAAAGGTGGCGTTTCGATCCAAGCCCGGCGGATTGGTTCAACACCAGCGGCCACGATCCAGCGCCCCGACACCCCGGTGTCAGGCGAACGGAAATAGCTGACTGAGCCTCTTTGCCATTAACACCCATGCTACCCCCATCCATTCTTGCCATGCTCAAGATTCAAGACCCGTCCCTGAGCGCGAACCGCAGGTCGAAACCAACTTGTCCAGGAAGCAATCAAACATGAACAAGCCCATCCCTCTCCCCAACCCTTGAAGGCGAAGCGATGGAGAGGGGTTGGGGAGAGGGAGATAGGGAGAGGGGAGCCATCCCGTGTCTGTCTACTTATGCACTCATCAATATGAACGTCGTCATGATCGTCCCCACAGGAATCGGATGTGAGATCGGCGGCCATTGCGGCGACGGGAATGCGCCGGCACGCCTGCTGGGCGCCTGCTGTGAGACCCTGGTGCTGCATCCCAACGTGGTGAACGCCTCGGACATCAACGAAATGCCGCCCAACGCGCTGTATGTCGAGGGCAACCACCTGGACCGGTTCCTGCAGGGCAAGCTCTTCCTGCAGAAGGTCAAGTCGAACAAGGTCCTGGTCGTCGTCAACAAGGCCGATTACCAGTCGATCAACGCCGTCTCGGCCGCCCGCGCCACGCTCGGGCTCGACGCGGAGATTCTGGAACTGAAGGCTCCCCTCAACCATCCCGAACACCCCAAATTCATCTACGTCGAGAACTACCTCGAGGCGGCGGGCATGATCATGGCCCTGAAGGCGGGCGTCCATCCGTCCACGGTGCGCCGACCGCTGGCCCACACCACGGTCAGGCGAATGGCGTAATGCGCGACGATCCAGATCACCATACTCAATCAACTCCTGAGCATGACCATGAACCAACGACACCACTGGACATCTCTCGTCATCGCCTTGCCGCTGCTGCTGTTCGCTCCAGGCCGGTCAGAGGCCGCGGTGGATGACTCCGAACTCCGCCGGGAGTTTGCGGATCCCCCGCTGCGCTGGCAGTCCCGTCCGTTGTGGTTTTGGAACGGCAAGCTGGATGCCGAGAGGACCAAGGGCATGGTGGCAGCCTGCAAAACGGCCGGCTACTACGGCATGGGCATCCTGCCCTGCAAGGGCATGGGAGTGGACTTCATGAGCCCGGAGTTTCTCCAGCACTACCAGGTCGCGGTGGACGCGGCCGGCCGGCTGGGCATGAAGATGTGCCTCTACGACGAATTCTGGTTCCCCAGTGGATCGGCGGGCGGCCTGCTGGCCAAGAAACATCCGGAGGCGTTAAGCAAGCGCCTCGACATGCTCGCCACCGATGTGACTGGCCCCAACGAGTTCACCCAAGCCGTGCCGGAGGGGACCCTGATGGGCGCGGTGGCGATGGCGGCGGCGACCCAGCAGCGCCTCGACATCACCGGTGCAATCAAAGATGGCACCTTGCGCTGGAGCGTCCCCGCCGGCGACTGGAAGGTGATGATCTTCACCTGCGCGCGCGATGGCGGCGACGGCCTGGTGGACTACCTGGAGCCGAAGGCGGTGGAAGCTTTCATCAAGCTGACGTATCAGGCTTACCATGACGCCATGCCGGACCACTTCGGCACCACGATTGATGGCGCCTTCTATGACGAGCCGGCCTTCTATCATGTCAAGGGCGGCCGGGCCTGGACGGATCGCTTCAACGAGCGTTTCGTCGAGCGTTTCCGGACCCATCCCATCACCCTCTATCCGGCGTTGTGGTTCGACATCGGTCCCGACACCGCCGCGGCGCGCAATGCCCTCTTCGGCCTACGCGCCGAGCTCTACGCCACCGGCTTCGTCAAGACCATCAGCGACTGGTGCGCCGCTCATCGCCTGGACCTTACCGGGCACGCCGATCAGGAGGAGGTGGTCAACCCGGTGATCGGCACGGTGGGCGACTTGATCAAATCCTTCAAATACCAGAGCGTGCCCGGCATCGACCAGATCGGCGCCTATGGCCGCGCCTCGCGCGCCTACAAGGTGGTCAGTTCGGCGGCCCACAACTACGACCGGCCCCAGGTGGTGACGGAATGCTATGGGGCCATGGATCTGCCGCTGCCCAATCTCTACAAGGAGGCCATGGACCAGTTCGCCAAGGGCATCAATGTCATGGTGCCTCACGCCGTCTGGTACGACCCGGCGACCATCGTCTTCCCGCCGGACCTCTCGCCGGGTGCGCCGAAATATGGTCCCGCGCTGCCGGCCTACAACCAATACATCGGGCGCCTCCAGCGCATGCTCCAGGGGGGCCGCCATGTCGCCGACATCGGCGTGCTCTATCCAATAGCCACGCTGCAGGCGGGCTCCTGGTTCGGCCCGGGCAACCCTTACGAGGGCTGCGTCGAGGTGCCGGAGGCCGATTACATGCAAGTGGGCGAGGCCTTATCGTTGGGCGTGCGGCGCGACTTCACCTTCGTCCACCCCGAAGTGCTGGAGGAACGCTGCGCCGTCGATGGCGCTACGATCACCCTGAACAACAAGGTCAATCACGAACGCTGGCGCGCCTTCATCATCCCGGGCTCCCGTTGCCTCAACGTGGCCACCCTGCGATTCCTCAAGAAGTTCTACGACCAGGGCGGCACGGTCATCGCCACCACCCGACTGCCGGATCGCGCGGCCGAGTTCGGCGCCGATGCCGAGGTCCGCCGGTTGGTGGCGGAAATCTTTGGCCCGATCGTTCCGATCCAGGACACCGCGCCGCGTGTCAGCGCATCCTCCATTTGGGCCGGCTACGAACCGGTCAAGACCGTGGACGGCAATGCCCAGACGCGTTGGAATGCGGCTGACGGCGACCAGGGTGCCCAGTGGCTGGAAGCGGATCTCGGCAGCACGCAGACCGTGGCCGGCGTGGTGGTGAACGAACTCTTCGACCGTGTGCGCGGCTATCGCATCCAGACCTGGGATGGCACGGCGTGGGTCGATCAGGCCGCGGGCGATCGACTCGGCGAACGCAAGGAAATCACCTTCGCTTCCGTCGCCACCACCAAGGTTCGCTTGTTCATGGAGGCGGTGGTCAGCGACAGCGCCTCCATCGCGGAATGGACGATCCTGAGCGCCGCCGGGCGCAACCTCTTCGAGCGCGAGCCCTCGGCGTGCCACCGCAATGCCAAGGGCGGCAAGGCCTGGTTCCTGCCCTTGCCCAGCGTGGCCGCACTCAAATCTGTCCTCACCGCGGCGCTGCCGGATGGCGACGTGGTGATTGGGCAGGATCCAAAGCTCAGCGGCGGCAACCTTTCCTACATTCACAAGGTGAAGGACGGGCAATCCATCTACTTCTTCGCCAATTCCTCCGATGCGGAGGTGGATACCTGGGTGGCGTTGCGTGGGAAGCTGGCACCCGAAATCTGGAACCCGCATGACGGGAAGATCGGCCCGGCCGAGGTCGACCACGTGGTCGGCCAAGAGGAGACCGTCACGCGCGTGCACGTGAAACTCGCGCCGGTCCGTTCGCTGTTCCTGGTCGCCGGGGATCCCGAGGCCATCCAATGACTTGGGGGATAGATAGAATGAAAGGCACACCCACACCATCTCGTCTTTTCGCGGCCGCCATCGTGATGGCCTCCCTCGCTGGTCTGGTCTTCGCTCCGCGGCCTGCGCTGCACGCCGCCCACCGGCCCGGCTCCACTCTCCACCATGCGGCAGCCGCCGAGTGGAACGGCTTGATCCGCCGCGTCCTCGATGAGTGCGGGCCGGCGGACCTTCTTGCGGAGGGGATGGGCGGCCATCCGCGCGAAATAGGCCGGCGCGAGGGGATGGCTTTGACCACCGAACCTCACCTGGTCCCGGAGAAGGAACTGCCGTTGCCAGGCGACGTGTTCCTGGTCGAGGGCCGCACGGCGTTCGTCATCCCCGGCGAGGGCGGCCCGGCTGCCCCGGCAAAACCTTGGGTGTGGTATGCGCCCACCCTGCCCGGCCTGCCCAGTCAGGCGGAACAGTGGATGTTCGAGAAGTTTCGCGCTGCCGGCATTGCCATCGCGGGTATTGACGCAGGCGAATCGTACGGCAGTCCCGCAGGGTGCAAAGCCTATGCCGCGCTCTATGCAGAAATGACCGGAAAGCGGGGCTATGGGGCCAAACCGGTCTTGCTGGGGCGCAGCCGCGGCGGCTTGATGATGCTGTCGTGGGCCGCCGCCAATCCCGACAAGGTCGCGGGCTTTGCCGGCATTTATCCCGTATGCAACCTCGCCAGCTATCCCGGCGTCGCCAAGGCCGCGCCCGCGTTCGGGATGAGCCCGGAGGAGTTGCAGGCGCGCCTGGCGGAGCACAATCCTGTGGACCGGCTCGCGTCGCTCGCCCAGGCCGGCGTGCCGCTCTTTGCCATCCACGGCGACAACGACCCAGTCGTCCCGCTCGAGGCCAATTCCGCGCTGTTGAAGACGCGCTACGCGGCGATCGGCGGCACGATGCAGCTCCTGGTCCCGCCCGGCCAGGGCCACAACATGTGGGCGGGTTTCTTCCAGTGCGAGGAACTCGTCCACTTCGTCAAGACTCATGCCAAGCCGTGAAACATGATCCCACTCTCTTCGACCACGTCCGCGTGGGACCACTTCCCGCCAAGGGCCAGGCCCAACCGATGAGTTCACCCATGACCCGATTCCGTTCCTGGATTTTGGCCGCTCTGTGGTTGACCCCGCTGGCCTTCCTGCATGCCGCCGAGGTGTCAAACCTGCGCTGCGAGTATCGCGCGGATCCGCTGGGCATCGACGTGGCGAAGCCCCGGCTGTCGTGGATCATGGAGGACAGAAGTCCGAGGTCGGAGGACAGAGGTCGGAAGCAAACCGCCTATCAGATTCTGGTGGCGAGCTCGGAAGAACTGTTGGCCAAAGGCCAGGGCGACTTGTGGGACAGCGGTGAGGTGGCGTCTGACCAAAGCCTCCATGTCCAATACGCCGGCAAGCCGCTGGAATCGCGGATGCGATGTTTCTGGAAAGTCCGAACATGGTTCCAGGCTCACGGTTCCGCGGTTCGGCGATCGGAGTGGAGCAGAACAGCGAGGTGGACCATGGGGCTGCTGAATCGTTCAGACTGGTCGGCCCGCTGGATCGGCGCGCCGCCAACCTCATCCGCCACCGACCTCGACGGCGTTGTCATCAACCGCGCCGTCTACCGCACGCTCGACGGCAAGGTGGTGGTGGACGTCACACCCGTTCTCGAGAAGGCGCTCGCCGACAAGCGCATCCCCTTTCACGTCCTTTTCAGCGACCTGGGCGGCGATCCGGCGCCGAACGTGGTCAAGGAGTTAGTGGTGGAATACACGCGTCACGGCAAGCCCGAAGTGTCGCGCGCGCACGACTTCGGTCATCTGGGCATCCCCAACGGCCCCGTGGGAATTCCCGCGCCGTGGTTCCGCGGCGACTTCGATCTGACCGCAAAACCCGAGTCGGCGACGGTGACAGTGCACTCGCACGCCTATTTCGAGCTCTACCTCAACGGTATAAAGGCTGGCGACGACGTGCTCACGCCCGCGGTTTCTCATCCGCAGGCGGGGACCTTCACCGTGACGTATGACGTGGCGCACCTGCTCAAGCCCGGGAAGAACTGCCTCGGGTTGTGGATGGGAAAGGGCTGGGCGGAGCGGATCGCCGTGCGCGCCCAACTCGAGGCGGTGATCGGCGGCCGGAGATTCACCTTCGGCACCGGACCAGACTGGAAAACCCGTCCGAGCGGCTACAGCCACATCGGGCAGTGGACATGGAACAACTTCGGCGGGGAGCGCCTTGACGCCGCGGCGCACGTGCCGGACTGGTGCCAGCCCGGGCTTGACACCGATTCCTGGGGGCATCCTGCGGATGCGCCCGCGCCGCAAGGCGCTCCACACAATCACATCGCTCCGCTCAACCGCATCGGCGCCCGCCTCGCGGCCCGGGAAATCATCCCGCTGGCCGACGGGCGCTATGAAATCGACTTCGGCACCAACCTCACCGGCTGGCTCCGCCTGAAGTTCCCGCCACTTAGGGCCGGGCAGGTCGTCCGGATGCACTTCGCGGATCGTGTGTTTCCCGACGGGGTGCACACATCGCCCATCGGCAATATCACCATCAGCGACAGCTGCGTTTCATTCCCCCGCATGGGTGGCGGTCACAACCTCTATCAGACCTACCACCAGACCAGCGAGTTCGTCTCCGCGGGCGTTCCGGGCGAGGCATTCTGCCACAAGTTCAACTACGCCGGCTTCCGGCATGTGGTGGTCGAAGGTCTGGACAGCGCGCCGGCCAAGGAGGATGCCACCGCGCTGCTCGTCGAAAGCGCGCTGGCGGAGGCGGGTTCCTTTGCGTGCTCGGACTCGCTCATCAACCGTATCCACCAGGTGAACCGCTGGACGCTGCGCTGCCTCAACCTCGGCGGTTACATCGTGGATTGCCCCCACCGCGAGCGCATGGGCTACGGCGATGGCCAGGTCTCGCTAGAAGGCATGATGATGAACTTCGACGCGGCCCGCTTTTATGAAAAGTGGGGGCGCGACTGGCGGCTGGCCCAGGGCCCCCAGGATGGCGCCATGCCGAACATCGCGCCGCCCTTCACCGGCGGCGGCGGGGGCCCGCCGTGGGCCGGGGTGATCGCCGCGCTGCCTTGGCAGCATTACCTCCATTACGGCGACACGCGGGTGCTGGAGGACAACCTCGCCGCCGCCCGCCGCTACAGCGAATACCTCGACTCGCGCGCGACCAACGACGTGCTTCGCGCCTGGGGCACCGGTTTCGATTTCTTGGGCGACTGGGTGCCGCCCCGCCGCGGCATGGACACCAAGAATTGGCCCACGGGCCACATGGCGGAGCTGTTCTGCAACTGTTACCGCGTCTATCTCTGGCAGATGGTTGGCAACATGGCCGCGGCCCTCGGGCGCGCTGATGAGGCCGCGCACGCCCGGCAGCGCGTCGCCGCGATCCGCTCCGCGGTTCAGGCCGCGTTCTATGATGCCGCCAACCAGCGCTACGTCATCGACGAGCAACTCTATTACGCCATGCCCCTGCTCACCGGAGTCACGCCGGAAAGCGAGCGCCCCGCCGTGATGGCGAACCTGGTCAGGTGCCTCGTGGACAAGAACCAGGGCCACCTCGACACCGGCATGCTTGGGACGAAGTTCCTGCTCCGTCTGCTCAGCGACGCGGGCCGTGACGATCTGGTCCTGGCCATCTACCAGAAGAAGGATTATCCCGGCTGGGGCTACATGGTCGAGCAGGGGGCCACCACGCTCTGGGAGCAATGGAACGGCTTTTGGTCGCAGATCCACTCTTGCTTCGCCTCCGCGGACACCTGGCTCTATCAAGGGCTGGGCGGCATCCGCCCCGACCCGGCGGCGCCCGGGTTCAAGCAGATCATCATCAAGCCCTCCGTGGTCGGTGATCTGGCCTGGGTGAAATGTCATCACGACTCGCCTTACGGCCGCATCGTCAGCACCTGGAAACGCGAGGACCATCACGTTATCCTGGACGTCACGATCCCTCCCAATACGACCGCCACCGTACACGTGCCGGCGAAAGATGCCGCCGTGGTGACGGAATCGGGCAAACCCGCCGCGGAATCGAACGGGGTGAAGTTCCTGCGGATCGAGCACGGCGCAGCGGTGTTTGCGGCAGGCTCGGGCACCTATCAGTTCCGGTCCCCACTGTAACGCCGCCATGTTGCCGGCGGGGTGGCTGGGGCCGGTGACGCAGCGCGCGTCGCCGACGATAGAACTGCAATGGAGCACCACTCTGATGAAGCCATGAAGACTGAGACATCGCACTCCGTGCGGGAAGCCGTTGCGTGTGGAGAGCCCGAAGGCGAAAGGCAGGGCCTCAAACTCGCCACCGCCCTCTTGGCGCTGGCCTGCCTGGTTGTCCCACCGAATGTAGCCACCGCGGCGGATTCTCCACAGACCGAGGCCGACCTTGTTGCGGAGATTTCCTTCGCCGCCGCTCCACCGCATCCCAAGCCTTTCGTGGGCGTGACGCTGGATGTCGTGTTCACCGATCCGACCGGCGCGCAGAGGACCCTGCCGGCGTTCTGGGCCGGCGGCCAACAGTGGAAGGTCCGCTAATCGTCGCCGATCGTGGGCGCGCATCGCTACCGGACCCAGTGCAACGCGACCGCTGGCGCTCACGGGAAGGGATCCGCCTCTGCTCACCAAAAGGGGGCCGCTGCGAGAATGTTCGATGAACAGCATGGATACCCTGCTGGAGAAGGTGGATCAAACCGAAGCGATGCGGATGGGTGTCGTGTTCTCCGCCGATGTCCCCGCGAACATTGGCGGGAATCACGGTGCGGGATACTGGACGACTTTGGACTCGGGATTCGCGGTGCGTAGGTCAGCAGCGTCCTCCAGCGGCCGGAGAGGTTAATGCTGGGGTTCTCGGGACTGAGGCAGCGGTTCCCGCGAGGTTGATTTCGAGCGCCGGAACGTGAACCAAACTAGTGCGCCGCCAAGCGAGAGGAGCGCGACCGGACCGGGTTCCGGAATGACCGGACGCAGGCTGAAGGGTTGCAGACCAAGGAGTTGCCCGGGCAACCCGGGCAGGCCAGCTCCATCGTACGGATCCCCGCCCCTGGCATCTATGAGCAGCGATTCCCCATAGCCCCCCAGGGCCCGTGCCGCGACGTCCTCGTAGGTGGCCCCAAGCCTGGTGTCCCACGCGCGAACTTGGAGCCATGCCCAACTGTTCGGGGCAACGTCTTGAATCACAACTGTGCCGCCAGCGAAAAGCCCTGGGGCTATGTTAAAGGTGGTCTGCACTCGGGGTTGGCCAGGCAGATCGAAAGCCACCGCTGGCCTCAGCGAGTCAGGGGAGTCGGACCCCCAGAGTTCAGCCAGGTAATACGAACCGAAGAGGAGGATTCCAGAATCGTCTGATACTGGCGCGAGAATGGTCCCCTCTTGAACATGGTACCAATTGCGCAAGGTGTAACTGGCTTGACCAGTGCAATACTCAAGCGAACTGAAGAGCACCACCGCGATAAGCAAAGCGTGCGCATTCATAGGCCTGGAGGAGCTAGCCTCAGTTCTGGGGCCAGGCGAATCGGGCAAGCCGAATGTCGGCCTGGTCGCGGGCAAAGAGGGTCGCTATCGACTTACGCCGGTAGTCGGTCCACGTCACTATGACGTCTTCCTGGGTTGCCCACGCGCTATTGTATCCTCCCACATGTCCCCTCCATGTGGGCTCAGTAATGGCGGTCGGATCGTTCGCTGGCCATTGGTCACCGTAGTGCCAATGGAGGCTGATGACAGCTTCTGGATACCCTGGCGGGTAGACCGGATCGAAGTAGCCGGGCACAGCATTTTCCGCCAGTGTCCCTGCAAACACCGGCGGGAAGTCCGCCGACGTGATACGAAATTCGGCGCCTTCGGCTGGAGCCGTCCCAGTGGGCAGCGTCCACCATCGACCGAAGAGGTTGAGCCTGGAGTTGTCGGGACTTTGGCAACGGTCGTACCAGGCGGCGAACATCTGATTTCCAACCGGTTTGATCGCGAGGACAGGCATCCATTGATCGTTTTGGCACACCGTGCTGATCCGCTTAGGCACGGGCCAATCTTCTCCCCCGTTCGTGGACCAGGTGAGGAAGACATCCGCACGGTCCCCTGGCGTTTCTCCTTCATCGGCGTAGGCGACATGAACGTGGCCCGCCTTCAGCGGGTTTACGGCGAGAACCGGCATGGGGTAAGCCCGAAAGTAATCGGACTCGGCCGCGCTGTTGCTGCGTTTCAGATAGAGAAGCGGTAGTGTCGAGCGGAACGTGCACACGGTCTGGATCTCGCCCATGTCCTGCCCGTGATTGGTCACCTGACAGATCTTGAGGCCAGGATGGCTGCTCCCGGTTTCGCGCTCGATCTTCATGTTTTCCGTTGGTTTATCCATTTACCGGCGGGCGCGGTCCTTCGTATTCTTCGCGCCATGATTCGCTGCAGTTTCTCCACATGGACCAGCCGGGGCGCCGTGGCGGCGATAAGCAGTCTCGGCCTGAGCGCACAGAAGTCCCCTCCGTCCGCGGCGAGTCCGAGCTACAAACGCTGGACGTCCCTTTCGCTCAGCAACGGCCGGGTCGTAGAGAGGTTCTCTGCTCTCGTATTTCGGCCGGTTCCGCTCGCGGCGATCGCCCTGCTCGGCGCCCTGCCCTTGCTGGGTGCGGATCCTGCGGTGAAGCCCGCCGTGCCCAGCGCGCAGCAGGTGTTCCCCCAAGGCTCCGTGCGTCTGCTGGACGGGCCGTTCAAGGCCATGCAGGACGTGGACCACGCCTACCTGCTGCGTCTCGAGCCGGACCGTTTGCTGGCCCAGTTTCGCGTCGAAGGCGGCCTGGAACCGAAGGCCACGCCGTATGGCGGATGGGAGTCTCCAGCGCAACCGGGCCAGACTTGGTCGCTCGCCGGCCACAGCCTCGGCCACTACCTCAGCGCGGCGAGCCTGATGTATCGCATGACGGATGATCCCCAACTTAAGGACCGCGTGACCTACTTGGTGAAGGAACTCAAGGCATGTCAGGACCAACGCGGAGACGGTTCGCTGGTGGCGTTTCCCTATGCGCGCGAGTTGGAAGCCGCCCTCCGCAGCGACAAGGTCGAGGCGATCGACAAGTATTGGGCGCCGTTCTACACGATCCACAAGGAACTGGCGGGCCTGCGCGACGCGTGGCTTTGGTGCGGGGATGCCACGGCCCGCGATGTTCTGACCCGCCTGGCTGACTGGTGCGGATCCCTGGTCAAGGACCTGTCCGACGAACGTCGCGAGCGGATGTTGAACATGGAACACGGCGGCATGGCCGAGGTGCTGGCCGATGCCTATGCCATCACGGGCGAAGGCAAGTATCTGGACTACGCCCGGCTCTACTCCCACCGCGCGCTGCTCGATCCGCTTGCCGACGGGAAGGACGTGCTCACCGGCAAACACGCCAACACCCAAGTGCCCAAGTTCACCGGCTTTCAGCGCATCCATGAATGGACGGGCGACGCCAGGTTCGGCGCCGCGGCCGCGTTCTTCTGGCAGGCGGTCGTGAGCAATCGCACGTGGGTGAATGGCGGCAACTCCATGCACGAGCATTTCCCCGAACCCACGGCGATGGCCGAACACCTCACGCACGACGGCGGCCCGGAAACCTGCAACACCTACAACATGCTTCGTCTCACCACGGCACTCTACCGCGAGAAGCCAGACGCCGCCTATCTCGACTACTACGAGAACGCGCTCTTCAATCACATCCTCACCTCCCAAGCGCCGCTGCCGGGCGCAGGCGCGTTTGTCTATTACACGCCGCTGCGGCCCGCGTTCGCACGCAGTTACGGGACGGACTTTGGTTCGTTCTGGTGTTGCACGGGCACCGGCATGGAGAACCACGCCAAGTACGGCGAGTTCATCTACACGCACGATGGCAAGGCGGTGGGGGTGAACCTCTTCATCGCGTCCGAACTGAAATGGCCGGAGCGCGGGCTGGCGCTGCGTCAGGAAACACGTTTCCCGGACGAGCCAGCCACCGCACTCGTCGTCACCACCGCGCCGGCCGAACACGTGACTCTCCGCATCCGCCATCCCTTCTGGGTCGCCGCGGACACACTCTCCCTGCGCCTCAACGGCCAACCAGCGCCCGCCGCTTCGCGTCCCGGCGGGTTCGCCGAGCTCACCCGCGCCTGGAAAGCGGGTGACCGCGTGGAAGTGGAACTGCCGATGAAAGTGCGCGTGGTGCGTCAAGCACAATGCCCTGGCTGGGTGTCGTTGTTCCACGGCCCGGTCCTTCTCGCCGGCGAATGCGGCAGCCAGGACCTGACGCCGGCGGACTACATCGGCCCTTACACGCCGATCCAAGCGATGCTGCCCATGGCCCAAGCCCCGATGCTGGTGGCGACCAACGACGATGAAATCATCTCGCGCCTCACGCCCGTGCCGGGGCGCGGCGCCACCTTTCGCACGAGCGGATTGGTCCAGCCGAAGGACACGCTGCTGACGCCCTTCTTCCGCGTGCATTTCCAGCGCTATGCGGTCTACTGGCAACTCAGCGATCAGGCCCACTGGGAGCAGCGCCAGCGCGAGTTGGCCGAGGCGGAGCGGTTGGAGCGGGAGCTCGACCTCCGCACCGTGGACCGCGTGCGCCTCGGCGAACAGCAGCCGGAGATTGATCACAGCCTCCGCTTCGACCAATCCCGGACCGGCACTGGCACCCAGGGCAAGCGCTGGCGCGAGGCGCGCGACGGCGGCTGGTTCAGTTGCGAGATGAAACTCCCGCCTGCCGGAGCCAAGGCCGCGCTGCGGGTTCTCTACTGGGGCGGCGACGAGGGGCGCGCGTTCGACCTCCAGGCCGATGACACAGTCATTGCCACCGTCACACTGCGCCGTGCCAAGGATGATTATTACGGCGTCGAGTATCCGCTCGATCCGGCCGTGACGACCGGCAAGGAGAAGATCACGATCCGCTTCCAGTCCAAACCCGGCATGGCCGCCGGGCCCGCTTACGAACTGTCTATTCTCACCGCGAAATGAACTGGTTCGCCTGCTGGGAAGGACTGACACCTACGCCGTGAGAACATGGTCGTAAGCCCGGCCGCCATTCGAAGACAGCCCTTCGCCCCGAGGCTCCATGGGCATGAGCTCAGTGAGCCTCGCATCCGCATCCCGGCGGTTGATGGGGCCGACAGCGTGGCGCGGACAACTGCCCGCGGGCGAACCTGGACTGTCCAAGAGCGCCAGGGTCCAGTGGATATTGATGAGTTCATAAGTAGGCAGACAAGGGATGGCTCCCCTCTCTCTCTCCCCCCCTCCCCATGAATCCACCATTCCTTTCGGGATACCCCCTCGCATGAACATCGCCCCTTGGTATTCAACCACTTGCTCCCTTCTTCAGGGTAACCGTCACCCCTCCCGTCCCTCCCCCCACCCGTTTCCAGCGCAGCGCTGGCTCAGGTTGGGGAGAGGGAGACAGGGAGAGGGGGAATCGCTTCGCTTCAGGGATTCCATCTGGCGACGTTTCGATGCGGAACTTCTCTCCCCGCGCCCAGGCCGCCTTCTGCTGGAGAAGGCGCGGCGGGCACGGGAAAGCAGGTGGACTACGAGACAGGCGTTGAGCCTTTGGCGCGTGCTCCGTTCCGCTCGGGTGGTGAGGCGGGCGCTGGCCTGCGTAATCGTAGCCATGGCCGGACTGGGTGGGGCATCGACTTCTGCCTCCGAGCAGCCGGCCGTGCCAGCGCGGCCCTGGTTCCGGGACGGTCAGGCCCAGGTCGTCCAGGCGTTCGAGGACCCGGCGACGTGGGTCCGGGAGTCGCTCTGGGTGGAGACGGAGTTCGACTCCGACGGGGACGGCCAACGTGACCGGGTGTTCACGGACGTCACCCGCCCGGGGCAAACGGAGACGGAAGGACTGAAGGTCGCGGTGATTTACGAGTCGTCCCCGTATTTCGCGGGGACCTCGGATAGCAAGGGCTTGTTCTGGGACGTGCGGCAGGAAGTGGGAGAGATGCCGCCGGCGCGGACCGATCACACTCGGGTCCCCTACCAACCCGGCCGGACGAACGTCTCCGATGGGTTGCTCAAGACGTGGGTCCCGCGGGGTTTCGCCGTGGTGCATTCCGACGCGCCCGGCACGGGGCTTTCGGATGGGTGCGTCACGATCGGTGGAAAGCCGGAAGCCCTGGCGCCGAAGGCGGTGATCGACTGGCTCAATGGCCGGGCACGGGGGTTCCGGACGCGGGAAGGAACCGCCGAGGTGCGGGCGACGCATTGGTGCACGGGCAAGGTGGGCATGATCGGCACATCGTACAACGGCACGATCCCCGTGGCCGCGGCCACGACCGGAGTGAGGGGCCTCGCAGCCATCATCCCGGTGGCGCCGAACACATCCTATTACCACTATTACCGCAGCCACGGCCTGGTGCGTCACCCGGGGGGCTGGCTGGGTGAGGACATTGATTCCTTATATGATGTGGTGAGAAGCGGGGAACCGGCGCGGGCGGCGTGGGGAGACACGCAGATCCGGGACGGGGTCTTTGCCCGGGGGCGCGATCGCCAGGGCGGCGATTACAACGCCTTCTGGGCCGAGCGGGATTTGCTGAAGCAGGTGGGGGGGATCAAGGCCGCCGTGCTGATGGCGCACGCGTTCAACGACTGGAACGTCATGCCCGAGCACAGCGTGCGGATCGCCAGCGCGCTCAAGGGGCGGGTGCCGCTGCGCCTGTACTTCCACCAGGGCGGCCATGGCGGGGACCCGCCCATGGAGATGGTGAATCGCTGGTTCTCCCGGTATCTGTACGACGTCCCCAACGGGGTCGACCAGGGGCCGCGGGCCTGGATTGTGCGCGAGCCGACCCCTGGCCAGAAAGACGGCGCGCCGCACCTGCCCACCCCCTACGCCGATTATCCGAACCCCGACGCGTCGTTCGTGACGCTGCGACCCGGCGCGGGGGGGCGCGCGGCCGGGTCACTCGGAATGCGCATCCAGCGCGACCAGGGAAGGGAGACCCTGGTGGATAACGTCGAGGTCGCCGGGGCCGACCTGGCCAAAGCCGGGGTCTCGGATCACCGTTTGCTCTACGCCACGCCCGCGCTGCTGACGCCGCTGCACATCTCGGGCACCCCGCGCCTCACGCTCCGGCTGGCGTCGAGCAAGCCGGCGGCGAATCTCTCGGTCTGGCTGGTGGTGCTGCCCTGGACGGACGGCCCGATCGGCCCGTCCAACATCATCACCCGCGGCTGGGCCGACCCGCAGAACCATGCTTCGCTGAAGCGGGGCGGCGATTACCATTCCAGGAAGCGCGGCCAACCCCTGATCCCCGGCAAGTTCTACCGCCTGACGTTCGACCTTCAGCCCGACGACCAGGTCATTCCCGCGGGCCAACGGATCGGGTTGATGATTTTCTCCAGCGATCGCGACTTCACGCTCTGGCCCCAACCGGGCACCGCCCTGATCTTGGACCTCGACGAGACCCGCCTGCGCCTGCCGGTGGTGGGAGGTCAGGACTGGTTTGCAGAAGCCGTGGGGGAAGGACGATGAGGCGTTCTTGATCGGCGGCCCTTTCCCAACCGGGCGGCCTGGGCTGCAGCGGTGATGGCGAGGACGGCCGGATGCGTGAGGCGGCGCTCGGCGCTGATGGCGTAGAAGTGCTGCCGGCACTTCCCGGTCGCGCCGATCAGGCGCACGCCGTAGCGAGCCACCGCTTCCTCGGCCACCAACGCCGACACCGGGAAGAAACCGAGCCCGTCCGTCGCGGCGACTTTCATCAGGGCCGCATCGTCGAACTCCGCCACCAGACGGGGTTGGATGAGTTCGTCGCGGAACCAGAGTTCCAGCGCACGCCGGAACGCAGTGGTGGGAGCGGGCAGCAGGGCCGGAGCCCCGCGCAGCGACGCAGGGAAGTTGCGCCGGAGGCGGGCGGCCAGTTTGGGCACCGCACAGAAGCACACGCCGGCTTCTCCCAGCAGGTGGTTGAACACTTTGAAGGGCAGGGAGGCCGGGGCCGGCTCATCGGCGAGCACGAGGTCGAGGTGGTAGTTGGCCAGTTGGGCCAGGAGATCGGGCAGGGTGCCTTCGGTGCAGGTGGCCAGGATCGGTCCCGGCAGATGGAACATGGGCTTGATCACCTCGTAGCTCAGGAGCTTGGGCAAGGAGTCCACGATGCCGATCTTCACCCGCAACGGGCGGCTGGTGGGGTGCTCCCTCATGGTGTTCAACAAATCCTCGCCCAGCCCGAAAATCTCCTCCGCAAAGCTGAACACCTTCTGGCCGGCCTCGGTCAAAGCCAGCCCGCGCTGGGTGCGCCGCAGGAGCTTGTCGCCGAGCGCGCTCTCGAGGGCCTGGATTTGCGTGCAGATGCTCGGCTGCGAGACGTGCAGCTTCTCCGCCGCGCGGGTCAGCCCGCCTTCCTTGGCGGCCACCCAAAAATAGCGCAGGTGATGGTAATTCAAGAAATCCATGCGCGGAACGGTATTAGGGAAATCCGAAAGGCTCAATTGATAAAGAGAAGTGGTCGAAAACTGCCATCATGCGAGACATTCCTCCGCGATGACACAGCCCGCTCCCACTAACCCTGGAACCATGAAGGTTGAATTCCATATCCGCGGCTTTAGGGCCGGTGACCCTTTGCGCCAACAACTGGTGTCGGGCCTGCAAGACCTGAACGCTCTCCTGCCCATCACCCACGCCGACATTTCGCTGGAGAAGCAGCGCGACCACACGCCGCCCTACCAGACCTTGGTGCTGCTCAGCGTGGCGGGGCCCGACATTCACGCGGCCGCCCGCGATCACACTTGGGCCGCCGCCTGGCTCAAGGTGACGGCGCGGCTGCGGCAACAAATAGAAGCGCGCCAGACCCGCCAGGAAATCCGGCGCCGAGGGCCGCGCGACTTGCGCAGGGCGCCGCGGTGGCCCAACGGCAGCGCGCGCGCGGGCCGAGCCTAGAATCCCCAACGTCGAAACCACGATGCAAACGAGTCAAGGTGCGTGGGTTGGTTCTACTGAGAGCGAGGCGCGACGGATGGAATCTGACCGGGGGACGGGCACCGTGCGGGTCTCCGGGTTTCGGGGCAGAGGCGCCGCTTGCTCGCACGATGAGTTTCCCTTCATCCGATGACTGCCGCGGTCCTTCCGAGCCGGCCGGCCCATGATGGGGTCACCGTGTCCCCGGGTTCGTTACCGTTGGACTCTGGCGGGGTCGCCTCCTCCGCGGCCCTCGCCTGGCATCACCTTGCCACAGGGGACGTCGTGCAGAGGCTCGGCGTGGAGGTGGGTGCGGGCCTGGCCGCCGAGGAGGTCAGGCGGCGCCAGGCGAGATACGGTCCGAACCGTTTGACCGCGCAGAAGCGCCGGAGCGAGTGGGTTCGCTTCCTGCTCCAGTTCCACGCGCCGCTCCTTTACATCCTGCTGGCGGCCACGGTGATCACCGCGTCGTTGGGCGAATGGGTGGATGCCGCGGTCATTTTCGGCGTGGTGCTGGTCAACGCGATCGTCGGTTACCTGCAGGAGGCCAAGGCGGAAAGGGCCATTGAGGCCCTGGCCAACATGGTTCGGACCGAGGCGACCGTGCGGCGCAACGGCCAAAGGCAGCGCGTGCCTTCGGAGGAACTGGTCCCAGGCGACGTGGTGTTGCTGCAATCCGGCGACCGCGTGCCCGCCGAGCTGCGCTTGTTCCGGGTGCGCAACCTGCAGGTGGACGAATCGCCCCTGACCGGCGAGTCCGTGCCGGTCGAGAAGAACGCGGACGCGCTGGCCTTGGACACGATCCTGGCCGAACGCAAGAACCTCGCGTTCGCCGGCACGCTGGTGACCTACGGCCAGGCTGAAGGGGTGGTGTGGGCCATCGGCGATCGGACCGAGATGGGCCGCATCGCCACCCTCGTTTCCGAGGCGGTCAACCTCGCCACGCCGCTAACCAAGAAGATCGCGCACTTCAGCAAGATCCTGCTCATCGCCATTCTCGCGTTGTCGGCGGTGACCTTCGCGGTGGGCGTCGGGCGCGGCGAATCGTGGAGCGCGGTGTTCATGGCCGCGGTGGCGCTGGCGGTGGGGGCCATTCCCGAAGGGCTGCCGGCGGCTGTCACCATTACCCTCGCCATCGGCGTCTCGCGCATGGCCAGACGGCGCGCCATCATCCGCAAACTTCCCGCGGTGGAAACGCTGGGCAGCACGACGGTGATCTGCTCGGACAAGACCGGCACGCTGACGGAAAACCAGATGACCGTCCAGCGGGTCCAGGCGGGCGGTCAGTGCTTTGAGGTGACCGGGGGAGGTTACGAAGCGCCGGGCGACCTCCGCCGCGATGGCCAGCCCGTGCTGGCCGCGGCGTATCCGGCGCTCAGGGAGTGCTTGCAGGCGGGCCTTTTGTGCAACGATTCGCGCCTGGTCCAGAACCACGGGCGGCTGACGGTCGAGGGCGACCCCACCGAAGCCGGCCTGATCGTCGCTGCGCAGAAGGCGGGTTTGCAGGCGGGTGAACTCCAGGCCCGACATCCGCGGCTCGACGTCGTCCCATTCGAATCCGAGCACCAATACATGGCGACCTTGCACGGTCACAACGAGCGTGGAGCCAATGTGATTTACGTGAAGGGCGCGGTGGAGCGAGTGCTCGAACGCTGCACCCATGTGCTGCAAGCGGATGACACCGAGACAGCGCTGGACCTGGAGGCCGTCCACCGCGCCGCCAACGAGATGGCGAGCCAGGGTTTGCGGGTGCTCGCCCTGGCCCGGCGCGAGGTCTCCCCCGCGCAGCGCCAACTCACCCACGGCGACGTGGCGGCCGGGCTCACCTTGCTCGGCCTGCAAGGCATGATGGATCCGCCGCGCGCCGAGGCCGTCTCGGCCGTCCGGCACTGCCAGGCCGCCGGCATCCGTGTCAAGATGATCACCGGCGACCATGCGCTCACCGCTAGGGCCATCGCCGAACAGATTGGGTTGGGGGGCGCGGCGGCGCCCCGCCGCAGCGAGAACGGAGCTCAGAGTGGTTCCCCTTATTCCGATGACGTTCGGCCGGGCGCGGGGGCCGGGGCCGGGGAGGGCGACGCTCCAGGCTTGTCGGTCCTCACCGGACGCGAGTTGGAGGAAATCTCCGACGAGGAATTGCCGGAAGTTGCCGAGCGCACGGCTGTGTTTGCGCGCGTGGCCCCTGAGCAAAAGCTCCGCCTGGTCAAAGCGCTCCAGTCGCGCGGACATGTCGTGGCGATGACCGGGGATGGCGTCAACGACGCTCCTGCGCTCAAGCGGGCGGACATCGGCATTGCGATGGGCCTTGGCGGGACCGATGTGGCCAAAGGGGCGGCGGACATGTTGTTGACCGATGACAACTTTGCCTCCATCGAAGCGGCGGTGGAGGAAGGGCGCAACGTGTTCGACAATCTGAGGAAGTTCATCGTCTGGACACTGCCGACCAATTTCGGCCAGGGCCTGATCATTCTCGCGGCGGTCTTCGCCGGCGTCACGCTGCCCATTCTGCCGGTGCAGATGCTGTGGGTGAACATGACCACCGTGTTGTTCCTGGGGCTCATGCTGGTGTTCGAGGCCAAGGAGCGCGACCTCATGCGGCGGCCGCCGCGCGGCCCCACGAAGCCCATCATGACATTCCCGCTGATGATGCGCACCGGGCTGGTGTCTTTGCTGATGCTGGCGGGCGCGTTTGGCTTGTTTCTGTGGGAGCAGGCGAGCCACGGCGCGAGCCTTGCGGCGGCGCGGACGCTGGCCGTGAACGTGATTGTCATGATCCTGGTGTTCTATCTGTTGAACTGCCGCTCCCTCACGCGCTCGATGTTCGCCGTGGGAGTCTTCTCCAACGGGTGGGTGTTCGCCGGCATCGCCGCCATGCTCGCGGCGCAATTGCTGTTTACCTACGCACCGGTCATGCATCGCCTCTTCCACACCGCGCCCATCAGCGCAGGAGCCTGGCTCCGCATCCTGGCGGTGGGAATCGCGGCCTACGCCATCGTCGGCCTGGAGAAATGGATTCGGTTCCGCTGCGCCCAGGCCCGCGCAGGCGCCGGGCATTCCCACGGTCCGGAAACCTGAAACCCGAAGGGCGTAGGACCGTCATGGGGGGGAAGTCTGCTGGCGGCCATGGGCGGGCGCCAAGCGGCAAGCGGTCCCGGCGCGCCGCCGAGGGCAGCCGTGGGCACCCCATGAGACCCGATCGGATGCAACGCGAGCGGTTCGAGTTGAAATACCTGCTCCACGAGACCACGGCGCAGGGAGTGCGGGCCTTCGTGCAGTCCCATCTTCGTCTGGACGAGGCCGGCGTGGGCCACCCCGACTGCTCCTACCGCGTCAACAGCTTGTACCTGGACTCGCCTCACTTGGACACGTTCTACGACTGGGTCAACGCCAACCGGAACCGGTTCAAGCTGCGGATTCGCTTCTACGACAGTCATCCCGATTCGCCCGTTTTCCTCGAAATCAAACGCCGGGTCAGCAGTTGCATTCTCAAGCAGCGCTGCAAGATTCGCAAGGCAGCCGCTCCGCTCGTCCTGGCCGGCCAATTCCCCCCGCAAGATCTGATTGTGACCCCGGACGCCAAAGCGATGATGGCCTTGGAGCGGTTCATTGCCCTCTCGACGTGCCTTCACGCCGCGCCCAAAGCCCTGGTAACTTACCGCCGGGAAGCCTACGTGGATCCGGCCAATGCCGGGGTGCGGTTGACGTTCGACCGGCAGGTGCGCATCACCCCGCGTGCCACGTGCGACTTCAGCCTGGACCTGGCCCCCTGCACCCAGCCCTTCGGCAACCAGGTGATTCTGGAGCTCAAGTTCAGCCAGCGTTTTCCCGGGTGGTTCAACGAAATGGTCCGGTTGTTCAGCCTGACCCGCGGCGCGGCCGCGAAGTACTGTGAAGGTATGGCCAACTTGCGGCACCCGGAACTGGGCACCTTCCGGACCCGCCGCTGGCGTGGGGGATTCGGTTCCACAGCAGTGCGGGAATGTCAGCGAGTGAATTCCGACCCGGTCCCATTGCTGGTTCACGCCGAAGCGCCCCTGCCGCCGGAGTCCACGCCGCTGGAATCGGAAGCCTCTGCTCGTTCCGTTGCCTCCCTTCCCTGCGGAGAACGCTCCTGATACCGCTCCCCAGGTGGTCGTGGCACGTACGTCCGCTGCGCTCGAGCACGTGGTCGGCAGCGAGGGTTCCGCCGCGCGTGGGCGGGTGAAACTCGGGCTGGGGCGCGCGTTGTTTCTTGTGGCCGGAGACACCAGGGACCGGTAAGAATGACGCCCACTCGTCGAGGTGTCATGAGCATGCAAGCATCGTTTTCTCTCCAGGCGAACCAGGAGCGCCTACGCCGGCGTTGGTATGTCATGGCGGCGGTCATCGTGGCGGCCCACGGCCTGTCGCTGCGGCAACTGCCCGCCCAACCGGTCCCGGTCCCACCCGTGGCGGAAGACCTGGAGAGGAGGTTCGTGAACCCGCCGGACTCCGCGCGCCCCGGCGTTTACTGGTATTTCCTGGACGGCAATCTCAGCGGCCCGGAGATGACGGCCGACCTGGAATCCATGAAGGCGGCTGGGCTCGGCAACCTGGTCTTCCTCGAAGTGGATCTCGGCATGCCCAAGGGACCGGTCAGGTGGATGACCGAGCCGTGGCAAGACCGGTTTGTCCAGATCATCCGCGACGCCGAGCGGCTGGGCATCGATGTCACGCTCGGCATCGGGCCGGGCTGGTGCGGCAGCGGCGGGCCCTGGATCAAGCCGGAACAAGCCATGCAGCACCTCGTCTTCAGTTCGGTGGACCTGCAAGGGCCGCAGGACTATGCGGAGACGCTCCCGTTGCCGGACCAGCGCAAGGAGCCGTTCCTCGACATGAGAAATCCCTTCTACGAGGATGTCGCGGTGCTGGCCTTTCCCAGTTCGCCGCCGGTCGTGGCCGACATCGACGAGAAGGCACTCTACAAGCGCGAGCCACACTCCATTTGGAAGCACGTGAAGCCCTACCTGCCGACCGCGGCCCGCTACCCGGAACCGGAGCCGGGGAAGGTCGTCGTTCCCGACAGCATCCTGGATATCACGAAACAGTTGAAGTCCGATGGCACACTCGACTGGAAGGTGCCCGCCGGGAATTGGACGGTCGTCCGCCTGGGGCGCCGGGTCACGGGCGCCGGCACCCGCCCGGCGCCGGAAGCGGCGCTGGGGCTGGAATGCGACAAGTTCGAGGCGAAGGCGCTGGAGTTTCACTTGGACCAATATGTCGGGAGACTGCTGGAGAAGATCGGATCGCGCGCAACCGCGCACGGCCTGACCACCCTGCACATGGATAGCTGGGAATCCGGCGCCCAGAACTGGACCCCGCTGTTCCTGGATGAGTTCAGGAAGCGTCGTGGCTACGACGCCCGGCCGTGGCTCTTGGCTTACACCGGACGGGCGGTCGAGAGCCTTGAGAAGTCGGAACGGTTCCTCTGGGACCTGCGCCTGACGGCCCAGGAACTGGTCCTGGAGAATCATGCCGAGGCCGTGCAGCGGTACGCGCGGAAGCACGGCTTGTCGCTTTCCATCGAACCCTACGACATGAATCCCGCCGGCGACCTCGACCTGGGCGCGGTGGCGGATGTCCCAATGGCGGAATTCTGGAATACCAGCGTGGACTCGGCCTACAGCTGTTTCGAGGCGGCCTCCATCGCGCATGTCATGGGTCGGCCGGTCGTGTCTGCCGAAGCGTTCACCTCCGAGGGCGGCCTGGATGCCTACCCGTGGTCGTTGAAGAATCAGGGCGACTGGGCGTTCTGCGTGGGCATCAACCGCTTTGTGTTCCACACCTTCGCGCATCAGGCCCTGGGTGACGCCTACAAGCCCGGCATGACCTTCGGGCCCTATGGGGTGCACTGGCACCGGAACCAGACCTGGTGGCCCCTGGTGTCGGCCTACCACCGCTACCTCACCCGCTGCTCTGAACTCCTCCGGCAGGGCGTCACGGTTTCCGATGTCCTCTACCTAACCCCCGAGGGTGCGCCGCACATCTTCGAGGCGCCGGCCAGCGCCTTGGAAGGGACCGGTTTCTACAAAGACAAGAAGGGCTACGGCTTCGACGGCTGTTCGCCGAGGATCCTCATGGCCAGAGCCGCGGTGAAGGACGGGCGGATTGCTTTCCCAGGCGGAACGTCCTACCGGCTGCTGGTCCTGCCCCAGGTCGAAACCATGACCCCGGCCTTGCTCGCGAAGATCCGCGACTTGGTGAAAGCCGGAGCCACGGCGGTCGGCACGCCGCCGCTCAAATCACCCAGCCTGTCGGGCTATCCCGCCTGCGACACCGAGGTCCAGGCGCTCGCCAAGGATCTCTGGGGGAGCCTGGACGCACCCAAGACGGCGACCCGGCGCGCCTACGGCAAGGGCGCCATCCACTGGGGCGGCGAATGGTCGCCGCCAGCTCCAACCATCCCACGCAGTTCCATCTTGGAGAGTGAGTGGATCTGGTACCCGGAAGGAAATCCCGCCCGCAGCGCACCCGTGGGCACGCGATACTTCAAGCGGATCCTCCCTGTGGACGAGAAAAAGGTCCTGGAGTCAGCCACCGCTGCGGTAACTGCGGACAACGAATTCACCCTCTGGATCAACGGGAAGAAGGTCAGCGAAGGCGACAACTTCCGTGTCACCGTCACGACACCGATCGCGGCCTGCCTGCGGCCGGGCGACAATGTCCTCGCCCTGGCCGTGGCCAACGGCGGCGGAGCCCCCAATCCTGCCGGATGGATCGGCGCCTTCGACCTGGTCTACCAGGACGGATCCCGCGAGGTGGTGAAGTCGGACCGCAAGTGGTCTGCGGGACTGACCGCCCAGCCTGGTTGGGAGCAGGCGGCCACGACGCCGGCGGAGTGGAAAGACGCTCAGGTTCTTGGCGCGTATGCCATCGCACCCTGGAACCGCAGCGGGGAGCAGCCAACCCTCCCGCCGCTCTATCCAGCCTATGATCTGACCGCCGCCCTGTTGCAGGGCATGGGTGTGCCGCAGGATTTCACCGCAACCGGCCCCGTGCGCTACGGCCACCGGCGCACCGAGGATCGGGACGTCTATTTCGTGTCGAACCGCACCGGCGATCCGATCAAGGTGGACTGCCGCTTCCGGGTCGGCCAGGGCCGCCCGCAACTCTGGGACCCGGTGACCGGCGAACAGCGGCCGCTGCCCCAGTTCGAGCGCGCCGATGGCCTCACGGTCATTCCCATGGAGTTCGATGCCTTCCAGAGCTTCTTCGTCGTCTTCAGCGAGCAGAACGCAAAGCCCCGGTCGAACACGGCAAGGAACTTCCCGGAACCGAAGAAAGTCCAGGAACTCGCCGGCGCCTGGGAAGTGGCCTTCGATCCGAGATGGGGCGGGCCCGCGCTACCGGTCGTGTTCGGTCATCTGGCGGATTGGACGGATCACGCGGATCCTGGGATCAGGTACTATTCCGGTGCGGCCGTCTACCGCAAGGTGTTCGATCTTCCTGAACCGCGAACCCTGAACCGTGTCTTCCTCTCGCTGGGCACGGTCCGCGACATGGCGCGGGTGAGTCTCAACGGCAAGGATCTCGGCGTGGTGTGGTGCGCGCCGTGGCGGGTCGAGGTCACTGGTGCCCTCAAGGCCGGCGACAACCACCTCGAAATCGAAGTCGTGAACCGCTGGCCGAATCGCCTGATCGGCGACCAGCAGCCGGCCGATGCCAATGCCCGCACGCTGAAATCCGCGGAAGGCTTCCTCGGCGGGCAGGAGTTCAAGACCGGCCGCTACACCTTCAGCACGCATCATCCCTACCATGCCCAGTCGCCGCTGCTCCCGTCCGGCCTGCTCGGCCCGGTGACCCTTCAAGCGGGGCAACCATGAAAGGCACCATCCTTCTCCCCCCACGCTGCCGGGCGCGCTGGCGGCAGCCGTCTCCACGGCGGACGCCCTGGAGCGGCATTGTGCCTCGCCGCCCGATGAATCGAGGCCGTGGTGTTACTGGTGGTGGCTGAATGGCAACGCCAGCCAGGAAGGCATCACCCGCGACTTTGAAGAAATGCGCAAGCAAGGCATCCGCGGCGCGCTATTGTTTGATGCCGGCGAGGCAGCGTCGGTGGCCCGCGGCCCGGCATTCATGAGCACGGAGTGGCGCGAACTCTTCAAGCCCGCCGTGCGCGAGGCGAACCGTTGCGGCATCGTGCTTACCGTGAATCTCTGCAGCGGATGGAATGCCGGCGGACCCTGGGTGACCCCCGATCACGCCGCCAAGAAACTGGTCTATGCCCAGTCGGTGGCGAACGGAGGTTCGGTGAAGGCGGAGGGAAACACGCTCGTGGTTGCGGCCGCGGATGTAGTGATCCTGCTCGTCGCCGCCGCCACCGACGATCGCGGCTTGGCCGGCCGGCAATCGAGCGACCCGCTCGCGGGCGCCGCCAGACCGGCTAGACGGTCGTGCAATTGCAGCACAAAGACGGCGGTGGCGAGCGTGCCCATCGCCACCGTGGGGTCGCCGCGCTCCAGCCTCCAGAGCGTATCGCGGCTGACAAAGAGCCGGCCCGCCATGTCGGCGGTGGAGATCCCGCGCTTGCGCCGGGCGAGCGCCAGATCACGCCCCAGCTTGCGCAGGGCGTGGGCGGCCGGCAAGGGCATGCTGGGTGCCGACGACATCGGCGCACTGTCTGGTATGGCGGACGTCATGTCACATAAAGTCAGCCATATCGGTCGTTAACTGATAAAGTCCAACCCCGGCCCAGCCAGGCGGCCCGCGGCGGCCCGGGGCCGCCAAGCCCCCCCCCTCGCCAGGCGCGCCGGCGCACTCCCCGTGAAGACCCCGAAGCCAGAAGCCCAACGCGCCCCGCGCAAATCGGAAGTCGCTTTTGCCAGGGCTGTCCGCCAACGTAGGCGAACGTCAATATCACCGGGCGCACGGGGCAGAATGGATTCTGCAAACTCGCTGTGCCTCTCCCTGGAACCAACCACTACTACCGTTTGATAAGACCATGGAAACTGAAACATGGCCAGCCACGCGGGAAGCTCTCGCGGGGGGAGAAACCGATGGCGTAAGGCAGGGCCTCAAACTCGCCACCGCCCTCTGGGCGCTGGCCTGCCTGGTGGCCCCGCCGAATGTGACCACCGCGGCGGATTTTCCCCAGACCAAGGCCAACTTGGTTGCGGAGATTTCCTTCGCCGCCGCCCAACCGCATCCCAAGCCGTTCCTGGACGTGACACTGGATGTGGTGTTCACCGATCCGACCGGCGCGCCGAAGACCGTGCCGGCGTTCTGGGCCGGCAGCCAACAGTGGAAGGTCCGCTACTCGTCGCCGATCGTGGGCGCGCATCGCTATCGGACGCAGTGCAACGAGACGGGCGACACCGGCTTGCACGCGGTTGAAGGGCGCCTCGAAGTCACACCCTACCCCGGGGACAACCCGTTCTATAAGCACGGGCCGCCCGGCGTGGCCAAGGGTGGCCGGCACTTCGCGCATGCCGACGGCACGCCGTTCTTCTGGCTGGGAGATACGTGGTGGAAGTGTCTCTGCCAGCGAATGACGTGGGAGGGCTTTCAGGAACTGACCGCCGACAGGAAGGCCAAGGGCTTCAACGTGGTGCAGATCGTCTGCGGATCCTATCCCGACGAAGGATTTCTCGAGCCGCGTCTCGCGAATGAGGGCGGGCTCCCCTACGAGTCCGTGAAATTCGAGCAGGTCAACCCCGAGTATTTCAACTCCGCGGATCGGCGCTTGAAGCATTTGGTGGACGCGGGCATTGCTCCGGCGATTGTAGGCTCCTGGGGCCGTGGCGACTGCAACAGCCTGGAGGCGATCGGCCCGGCCGGCCTGAAGCGGCACTGGCGGTATCTGGTGGCGCGCTACAGCGCTTATCCGGTGTTTTGGATTCTGGCGGGCGAGATTCCGGAGGAAACCAAATGGGGACAGGGCCCCTGGGCCGAGGTGGCGACCTATCTTCGCAGCATCGATCCCTATCATCGCCCGTTGACCTGCCACACGGGGCATGGGCGTCGCGGACTCCCGGGGGACAGCCATGTGATCGACTTCGACATGGTCGGCGGAAATCACGACGAACGGGTCGCCGTGGCTCCGGAAACCGTGGCGATCGTCTCCTCGGCCTACTCGAAAGAACCGCCCATGCCCGTGCTGGTGGGCGAGACCTGCTATGAGGGGCACATGCAGCAGGGGTTCGGGGACGTGCAGCGCCACATGTTTTGGGGCAGAATCCTGAGCGGCGCGGCCGGCCACACCTACGGCGCGGCCGGCATCTGGCACGCCAGCGTGGAAGGCGACCCTGGCTGTGCCTCCGCGGCCTTTGGCGGCACCAAGGTGTATGACTGGACCACCTGGAAGGAAGGCATGAACTACCCGGGCGCCACCCAACTCGGAATCGCCAAGAAACTGCTGGAGCAATATCCCTGGTCACGCTTCGAACCGCATCCGGAATGGGCTCCCGGTGGCTTCGCGGCCGGCATTCCGGGCGAGGTGCGTTTCATCTACCAACCCCGGAAAGGCATCTACAACTGGGAGGGCACAGTCGTGAAACACCTGGAACCGGGCGTGACGTATCATGTCTTCTATTTCGATCCGGCCACCGGCCGACGGTTCGACCACGGGAGGGTGATGTATGCCGGACCCACAACGCCGCCGTTCAAAGGCCACACAAAGCCGCTGCTGTTTGAAGACGCCTTCGACAAAGCCGATGCCGCTTCATGGAAGGATTACGGCACGGCGACGCGACGCCAGAACTCCCGTTTGGTCGGCGGCAAAGGCATGGTCACTGTCGCGGAGAAGATCAACGAACTGGATTTGATGGCCAGCGTTGATGCCAACAGCGATGCGGAGGCGGGGATCATTCTGCGCTTCCACGGCGCGGACAACTACCTGGTCGCGCTCTACAGTCCGTTGCTCAAGGCCATCTTTGTGCATGACCGCAAGAACGGGCAGTGGGGGGAGATGCTTGGCAGGGTGGAGGTCCCAGAACTCGGGCCGAGAATCCACCTTGTTGCGGCGGCGCGCGGCGAATTCGCGGCTCTGGTGCTGACAGACGGCCAGCGCACCTATGCCACGCCGGTCGTCAAGGTCGGAAACACGACGGCTGGCAAGACCGGGGTGTGGTTGTTCCAGATCGGAGAGCGGCAGGAGTTCGGTCGCTTCGCGGTGTCGGCGACCCCGTTCGATGCGCCGAAAGACCCTATCGAACCAGGACGGCCGGGCGTCATCAGCACTGACGAATATCATGCGCCCGACCTGCCTTCGCCCCAGGATTGGGTGTTGGTGCTGGAACGGGTCACGCCGTGAAAGCGCGCCCATTTCTCCCCCTTGCCGGGTGGTTATCGATGGGTGCACAAGGAAGCAGACACACCACCCCGTCCCTCTCCCCAACCTCTGAAAACGAAGCGATGGCAAGGGGTTGGGGAGAGGGAGCCAGGGAGAGGGGCGCCAGCCCCGGTCGGCTCACTGATGAGCCTATCAGTAGATGATCTTCATTGCCATCGGATCGGAGATCTTGCCGGGGGACAATCGTCCGTTGCGCGGGAGGCGAGAACGCGCAACCATGATCCCAATGACCACGAAAACCACCTGGGCCTTGGTTGGCGCGGCGGTGGGCCTGTCATCGGTGACGTGGGCGGTGCTGGCCCGACAGGCGGAGCCGGGCCAACCGCAGGACCAGCTCAAGGGGCCGGTGAAGGTCTTCCTTCTTGCCGGGCAGTCGAACATGGAAGGGCATGGCGGCGTGCGGACGCTCGACCGGTTGGGCGACCATCCCACGCATGGCTATCTGCTGAGGAAGATCAAGCGGGACGACGGCTCGTTCGTCGTGCGCGATGATGTGGTTGTCTCCTATCAGAAAGCCAAAAGGGAATCCGACCGCCACGTGAGCAACTGCTGCGGCCACTATCAGGGCAGCGCCCGGGTCTACTGCCTGGTCGGCTACAGCCTGGCGGCGGCGATGAAGCCGTTGTTATCGACTCAACACGAACAACCATGAACCCCCTCCACATCCTGGTCCCCTCGTTGCTGCTTCCGGTCCTGCTTCATGCCGCCGAGGCGCCACCCGCCGCGCGGGCCAGGGATTCCGGGCCAGCCGCGCCTCTTCTGCCCAACTCATCCTTCGAGACGAGCGCCGGCGACGGCGTCGAGGGTTGGACGTCGCGGGCCTGGGCCGGGAAGGAGGCGACCCGGTGGAGCGTCGAATCGCCGGGCCGGACCGCCGCGCGCTGCGTCTCGATCGCGTCCGATCGTGGCGGCGACGCGGCGTGGACGGCGACGGTGGAGGTTCAGCCGGGCACGTGGTACCGGCTCTCGGGATGGATCCGGACCAGAGCGATGCGCGGGGCCGCGGGGGCCCTGCTGAACATCCAGAACATGCAGGCGGTCCGGACACGCGCGGTGTCGGGGACGCGGGACTGGACGCACGTCGCGACGGTGTTCCAGGCCGAGGCCGCCCGGTTGGAGATCAACTGCCTTTATGGGGGCTGGGGATCGTCGACCGGGCAGGCGTGGTATGACGACGTGGCCCTGGAACCCGCGGCCGAGCCGGCCGAGGAAACGCGGGCCGTCGTGACGATCGACACCCGCGCCCCTGCTGTGCCCTACAGCCCGATGATTTTCGGGGGCTTTCTCGAGCACTTCGAGCGGCAGATCTACGGGGGTGTGTTCGAACCTGGTTCGCCGCTCGCCAACGAACGAGGGTTCCGCCGGGACGTCCTCGCCGCGTTGCAGGAACTGAAAGTCCCCATCGTGCGCTGGCCAGGCGGGTGCTTCGTCAGCGGGTATCACTGGCAAGCCGGGGTGGGAAGGGAACGCAAGCCGACGGACGATATGGCGTGGGGCGTGGTTGAGCCGAACACCTTCGGCACCGACGAGTACGTCGAGCTGTGCCGGACGTTGGGATGGACTCCTTACATCTGCAACAACGCCGGCAACGGCACCGTGGAGGAGATGCGGAACTGGGTCGAGTACTGCAATGGGAGCGCGGGGCGCTACGCGCAGATGCGCCGAGACAGCGGGTATGCGGAGCCGCACCACGTGCGCCTCTGGAGCATCGGCAACGAAAACTGGGGCCAGCATGAAATAGGCTACAAGCCCATCGAGCAGTGGGCGCCGCTGGTCCTGGAGGCGGCGAAGGCGATGAAGGCGGCGGATGCCCGGATCCAACTGACCGCCGCCGCGCTGCCCACCCGGGAGTGGACGCTGCCCCTGCTCAAGGCGGCTGGCGATTACCTCGACTACATTTCGATCCACAACTACTGGCTGCCGCTGTGGGGACGGAACGACATGCCCGACTACCTGACCTGCATCATGCACTCCGAGTCCCCCGAGACCATGATCGCCGACTCCATCAGCGTGCTGGAAGAAGCCGGCTACCGCGGCAAGATCAAGATCGCCTTCGACGAATGGAACCTGCGGGGCTGGCACCATCCGGGCTTTCCCCGCAAAACGGTCCAGGACTACAACGATCCCGAGGTCAAGCGGTTGGTGGCGGCGCGAGACGACAACGCGTTGGCGTCGCAATACACGATGGCCGACGCCCTGTTTTCCGCCTCGTTCTTCAATGCCTGCCTGCGCCACGCGGAGGACGTCGGCATGGCCAACATCGCCCCGCTGGTGAACACGCGCGGCCCGCTCTTCGTGCATCCCGAGGGCATCGTCAAGCGCACCCACTTCCACGCCATGGCCCTGTATGCCAACGAACTCGAGCCCCGCGTCGGCCAACTCACACTGGAATCCAGCGATCTCCGACACGGCAACCGGAGCATCCCGATGCTGGACGGCGTCGCCACCGTGGACGACTCGGGGAAGAACTGGGCGATCGCGCTGGTCAACCGCCACCCCGCGAAACCGGTGGCCTGCACCGTCCGGATGAGGGACCGGTTGCTGGACGGCGACCATCCCGCCCTGGTCCTGGCCGGCGACTCGCCGGAAGCCTTCAATGACATCGAGAATCCCAACCGAGTCACGCCCCAGAGGACAACCCTGACGTTCGTCCAGGGCGAGGTGGCTCTGCCGCCCCATTCGCTAAGCATCATCAAGGTGCCGGTGCCGTAGAACTCAGGAGCCGATCTCCAAAGACGCCACACCTTGACCGGCTCAGCGCCAGGCAGCACCTCAATAGCGAGCGCTGATGGTGTAGCTCATGGCGGCGGGCGCGCGGAGGCTGATCCACTCCTTCTTCGCGTCGAAGTCGGACCACGGCCGGCCGTTGACGGTCACGGATTGAAGCGGCTTCCGCTGCGGATGCCGCAGCCGGACCAGCAGAACGGCGGGACGTTGACGGGCGGGCGGGTCGAGGGCCAGTGTGATGTAGCCTGAGGCGACGCGGCTTTCGATCGTGAAGCTGACCGGGCCGAACCAGGTGGGCGCCCGTTCGACCGCGACGCGTTTCCCGTCTTCCAGCCACGCGCGTGGGATGGCCTGGCCGATGAAGAGCGTGCCGTCGCCGCTGAGTTCGTTGACCAGCAGGTTGCGATACAGCTCGAACCAGGCGCCATCCGTGCTGGGCGGCATGTAATACTGGCCCCAGGCCCAGCGATGCTCGAGGGGCGTAAGCTGATGGTGCGAGAAGGCGCAAGCCATCATGCTGTAGAAGGCGCGGAGGGCCGCCTCGGGCTCGTCGCGGCAGAGGTAGGCGGTGGCTTGCTGGTTGTAGACCGGTTCATTGGCCATGCCCCATTGGTTGAGGAACAGATTGTCCTCGTGGTCATGCAGCAGGGCCGTGGTGAGCCAGCCGCGCGGATCGATGGCCGCGAGCCGGGCCAGGTGCAACGGACCGCAATCCACGTCCGTGGGATACCACTCTTCCAGCATCCGGCGCGGCGTCAGGGCGTCGCACGGCACGTAGTTGTTCCAGGTGCCGTCGGCGAGTTGCACCACCGGCGACTGCACGCTCGCGCGGGCGAAGGCGGCGGTGACGTGGTCGCGCATTTTCCCGGCCCTGGCCCGGACTTCGGCGGCGCGAGGATGCCCGTAAGCGGCCAGCGCTCTACCCAGAGCGTCGAGTCCGGCGACGAAATAGCCATTGGGGAAGGCCCAGGCGCGCTGGGCGTGGGTGAGGTCGTTGAGCGGCGCGACGATGAGGCCCGGAGCGTCCTGGTTCTGCTGGCTCCCGGCAATTTCCCTGAGGCACCAGTCCATCGCCTGCAACGACGCGGGCAGCAGACGCTCGAAGGACCCGCGGTCGCCCGAGAGCAGGAAGTTCTGGGCCACGGCATAGATCATGCCCGGCGAATAGACCCCCCACTCCGCGAAGCCGCCGACGCGCCCGTCGGGTTGCTGCTGGCTGCGGTAGATGGCGGCCAATTCCTCCTCGGCCACCCCGAAGTGCCCGCGCAGGCCGTAGAGCATGTAGTCCACGTAGACGGCCTGGTTGATGGGCCAGTCGGCGTTGGCCTGGCCGTAAGCGAAGTTCGAGTAGGGCAGGTCCATGCGGCCGCCGTCCCGGAAGCGCGGCAGCATCAGCGCGTGCCAGAGGTTCGCGCGGAAGAGGTCGTTGACGGTCTTCTCCGGCACTTCGAACCGCGCGCCTTGCGCCAGCCAGCCTTCCCAGTAGCGCACCGTCGACGCGCGGGCTTTCGCGTAATCCAGCGCCGCCAGCGCGTCCAGTTCGGCGGCTGGAACCGTGGGCGAGGGCAGCTTCACCCACAGGCTGCGCGTCTCGCCGGCGGCCAGTTCGCCTACGCAGTCAAACTCGACCCGCGGGTTCTGTTCGTCCGCGATGGATGCGCGCGGCCTGAGCGTGAGCCCGGGGCCGGGCTCAACCATCAGCCAGATACTGCCGGTCTCGCGATCCACCACGCACCAGTGTCCGCCGACCTCGCGCAGTTCGGGATGACGGTTCGTGCGTTCGGTGGCCAGCCGGAAACCAAAGCTCAGCGGCCCCGACGGGCCGGAGAACTGGAATCTGCTCAGCAACACGCCGGGAATGTCACCGCGCTTGGCCGGCGGCGTATCACGCAGTGGCTCGACAATCTGCTCGACCTCGCAGCGGCGGCCGGCTCGCTCGCCGGTGGTCACCAGGATCGGCAGCCCGTCCACGATCCGCTGGCCCGTCCACTGCCACTCGGGCCAGAGCGGGTCGAAGCGGAACTTGTGCGCGAAGGACAGGTCGGGCCGCGCGCGGCCCCAGCGGTCCACGCCGAACTTGTAGATCGAGCCGTGCCGCGGGACCAAGCCGGTGAGGTGCCCCTTGGCCCCCAGCAATTCGGTCTCGTTGCCGTGATGCGGCCTGGTCGGGTTCCCGAAGTCCGCCCACTGGTTCGTCCATTGCGCCAGACTGGCCTCGGGTTCGCGCTGCACGCGATCCAACACGCGCTCGCCCCTGAGCGAGGCGACATGGGTCGCGAAATCCTCCGGCGCATCCGCCAGCGTGACGAAGACGTCCTGCTCCGGCAGCCACATCGCCTTGTGTCGGGCGAGTTGTTCCAGACCGAAAGAGAATCCCTGCGTGCCATCGGCCGCCCGCAGCACGGTGAGCACCGGCGCGCCGGGTTGCCGGCCCGGATCGTCCTGGAGGCGGGCGACCTGGCCGGGCGTGCCGTGCTCGAGCAAGTGTTGCCAAATAGACTGAGGCCTCCGCGGGGGGCTCGATGGCTTCGGCCAGGACACCTCCGCCGTTACGACCTCGACCCGGCCCGCTCCCACGATGAGCGTCGACGCCACCGCGCGGACTTCAAGTCCTGGCGAGCCCGGCACCAGGCGTGGTGTCACCGTGGTCGGCTCCGCTGTGCGGTGGCCGAAAGCGATGCGGACGCCGAGCTTCTCGCGGATCTCGGCGGCGCGCAAAGGCGACGAGAGACCGGCGATCACCACGACCGCGAAGGAGAGCCGACAGGTGACGTGGCGACGATGCCATAGGGTTTTCATATCATTCTCCGGTTGTCGCCAGGGGGTGGCCGCCCTGGTTCCCTGGTGATGGGGCGGGTTCACGTTCGCGGCCCCCAACCTCCGCGCTGGCCAACCGTGGCAAGGGCACGCGCTGCCAACCTTCGGTGCCCAAGCGGATGTCGCGTTCGACGAATTCCCAGACGACCACGCGCTTGTTCCTCAGCAGCTCCGGACGGCGATAGAGTTCCTGCCGCACCAAGGTCGAGGCCCCGCCATCGTTCACCACCGAGGTCAGCGGCTGCTGCAGTTCCCGGGCCAGGTGCGCGACGAAGCCGGCGGAGCCGGGGTCGTCCTGGGCGTAGATGCGGAGGAAACTGTCGCCCAGGATGAGGATTTCCGACTGCGGGTCGTCCTCGTAAAGCTGGCCGCCCTCCGCGCGAACGACCTGGACGCACGGCACGGACTCGGGGATCGACGCCCGCTCGATTGGGGCCGACTGCAACATTCGAAGCACGTCGCCGAACCGGTCCACCGGCGCGGGCTTCACGGTGAAGCGCGTGGGGCCGGGCTTCACCCAGCCCAGTTCGGTGAGGCGCCGCGCCACGGCTTGCGCGGCGAGCGTCACGCCCGCGGGCGACCAATGGCTGTCCTGCTTGAGATAGAGCGGCGCGGCCGCGGAGCCGGCCTCGCGAGTGCGCGCGGCGGCGAACACGGCGAACAGATCCAGACATTCCACCTTGGCGGCGCGCAGCCGGGCCAGCAGATCGCGCGTCGTGGGCGACACCAGGACGCGTCCCTCCGCGGCGCGCGTGGTTAAGCGGTCAGGATAGATGCTCTCCTTGTTCGGGGCGGGCATGACGAGCAGTTGCATCCCGCGCCCCGCCAGCGCGTCGCGGAACGCCACGATGGCGGTCACCGGGTCGTTGGTGGCCGCCGCCGGCTGGCCCCGCGCCACCAGGTCGTCGACACCTGGCTTGTAGAACAACCAGCCGTCGCGGCCGACGATCGCCTTCTCGCCCCCGTCGCGCAGCCAGGCGAACTGGGCGAACTGGAACAGCGGGCGCCCTGCCCGCGCCACCACGCTCGCGTCTTCCAGGCCCTGTTCGTAAGCGCGCAGATTCGCGGAGGTCGGCTTCTGGCGGAAGATCTCCAACGCGCTCATGTCCTCGCCGCGCCGGAGTTCCACCGCCAGTTGCAGGAGGGGAACGCTGGCCACGACGGCCAGGAACACGAGCGCCAGGAACCGCTCGGGGTTGCGCGGCGTGGTTGGTGATGGGCGGGCGGGCGTCATGTTCAGAACTGGAAATACAGGAACGGATTGAACGCCTGCGCATACATCGTCATCAGCGCGCCCACGAACAGCGGCAGGGCCACGGCCACGCGGGGCCAGTTCACTGGGGACAGCGCCCAGTCGTGCGCCTGCAGCGGCTGAAACACCAACCCGGCACAGAGCAGCAGGACGACCAGTCGATACGGGGTGTAGAGCGTCGCCCCCAGCAGTGGGGCGGTGTCCGCGACAGGCATCAGACCGAACATGGACCCGAAATAGAGCCAGGCGTCGGTGAGGTTCGACGCGCGGAACAGCACCCACGAGAACAGCATGAGCAGGAACGTCAGTGCGATGCGAAGGCCGCGCGGCCAGGCTTCATAGACGCTCTGCTTGCCGCGCCAGCGCTCGAAACCGAGGAGCAGGCCGTGGTAGGCACCCCAGACGATGAAGTTCCACTTCGCCCCGTGCCACAGGCCGCCCAGCAGCATGACCACCGCGAGATTGATGTAGGTGCGGGTGGGTCCCTTGCGGTTGCCACCGAGCGGGAAGTAGAGGTAGTCGCGCAACACGCTCGACAGCGAGATGTGCCAGCGGCGCCAGACGTCGGTGATGCTGTCGGCGCGATAGGGCGCGTCGAAGTTCTTCAGGAACTCAAAGCCGAGCATCCGCCCCAAGCCCACCGCCATGTCCGAGTAGCCGCAAAAGTCGAAATAGATTTGGAACGCGTAGGCCAGCACGCCCACCCAGGCATCGAGCGGCAGCGGGTTCGCCGCGCCGAAAACGGCGTCGGCCACGTGGCCCATCGGGTTGGCGAGCAGGATCTTCTTCGCGAACCCGAGCATGAAGATCAGCACCCCGGACGCGAATCGCGGGAGCGTGTGCGTGCGCGACGCGAGCTGCCCGGCGAGCGTTTTGTAGCGGATGATGGGGCCGGCGACGAGGTCGGGGAACAAAGCCACGAAGGCGGAGAAGTCCGTGAACGATCGCGCAGGCGTGGCGTCGCCGCGATAGAGGTCGATGATGTAGGTCAGGGAGTGGAAGGTGTAGAAAGAGATGCCAATCGGCAGGACCACGGTCATCACGCGAAACGGCTCGGCCCCGACCGCGGCCAGGAGCTGGTTCAGCGTGCTGGCGGCGAACATGTAATACTTGAAGAAGCCAAGGAAACTCAGGTTGGTAAGCACGCAGGCCACGAGGGCCACTTTGCGCTGCATCGCAGTCGCGCCCGCCCGCGTGATGACCCGGCCCCAGAGGAAGTCCATTACGGTGGTGAACATCATCAGGCAGACGAACCACGGTTCCCACCAGCCGTAGAAAACGTAGCTCGCCACGGTGATCCACAGGTTGCGCCACGCGCGCGGCAGGACGAAATAGACCGCCAGGAACAGCGGCAGAAAGTAGAAGAGGAAGATGTGCGTGGTGAAGACCATGCAGTCAGCGAGGACGAACGACGAAGGACGGCCTGACGAAGGCCGGCGCGCGGGTCGAAGCCCTACCGCGGAGCGTCGTCATTCGTCATTCCGGATTCGTCCACACCGCCCAGTAGAGTGGACCGGTTTCTTCTCCGAAGTATTTGTTCACGATGCCGCCCATGAAGTGGTCATCAATCGGCACCTCCAGCGCCATCCGATGCGTATCGCCGGCGCGGAAGTGCTTGAGCGAGCCGCCGATGCCCTTGACCCGCTTGTCCGCCGCTTCCGCCCGGGGTTTCCAGGGATTGTAGTGTCCGACCCAGAGCGTGTTGGTGGCGACCTGTCCGCGATGCACTTTGACGACCTGGTATTTCAGGATGGTGGCGTAGTCGTAAAGGTCGCGCTTGAAGATCGCTCCGTCAGGCACCTCCACCAGCGTTGCCGTGACTTCGAGGGTGCCGTGGGTGGTCAGTTGAGGATCCTGGGCGGCAGCGCTGGAGCCGCCGGAGGGTTTTCCGCAGGAAGCCACCGCCAACCCAAAGGCGAGGAGGATGGAACCGGCCAGGCGGTTCTGAAGGGAGGGGTTCATGGGCGAGGCGGATTCCTTTCGATGCGGGCCGAGGCAGAAGGCGTGGCGGCGGCGAGATTCACCGAGGTCCAGCACGGCTCCCAACCCGGCCCGAGATCGAGCCGTGGCCCCGTCCGCGCTTCCGGCCATCGCTTACGCAAGGACTCGCCGGCGTCGCCCCGCATGGGGGTGTCGGCCCAGCGGATGATGGCCATCGTGGTGTCATTCGACTCGATGCGGGTCGCATCGGCCACATGGCGGGTGAACAGCACATACTTCATGTCCGGCGAGGCGCAGGCGCCGTAGAGGTGGCGTCCTTCCTCCGCGTAGAGCGGCTGGGGCGGACGGCCATCGATCGTGGCCCCCCACAGTTCCGCGCGCCCGGGTTGCTCGGGAATAATGCCCCGGGCATAGACGATCCGTTGCGAGTCCGCCACCCAATCCGGGGTGCAATTGTAGCGGTCCGTCTCGCTGACCGCCCTGAGGTCGCCCGTCTCCGCGTGCATGCGCGCAATGTTCCAGAACGGCCCCAGATGGTCCGCGGTGCCCGTAAACCACTGGCCGTCGGGCGACCAGCCCAACTGGCTCACGAGGCCCCGGCGCGGCAATCGGCGAACGGTCTTGCGGCTCGCGACGTCCACGATCTCAATTCCCTTGAGCGCGAGACACGCAATGTGCCGTCCATCGGGACTCCACGTTGCCCAGGGATACTGACTGCCAAACACCACTGGCTCGCTGCCATCGGCGCGGGCGATGACCAACTCGCTCCGGCCGTACTCGTTGTTCTGCAGCTCATCGGTCTGGGGAAGCCGATAGAAGAGAACGTGCTTCCCATCGGGCGAGAAACGCGCGCCGCCCTCGTTGCACCCGGGCCAATCGATGAACGGGTGCCGATCCGTGCCGTCCGGGCGCATGCGAAACAGATCCCAATCGCCGCGGTCGGTCTTGCTGCTGAAAACGAGCCAACCGCGGTCGTGAAGCTCGGAAGCGAGCTGGGTGACATCATTCGAGACGGTCGGGAGGGACGGCTGCGCACCGGCAGCCCGGGAAGCGGGCGAATCCGACGGCGCGGATGCCGACGCTTCCAGCATGTCGCTGCGGGTCCAGCAAGGCTCCCAGCCGGTGGGCAACGTCAGCACCGGGCCGTCGTTTGCCCCCGGATGCAGCGCACGCAGCTCAACACTCTCCCCGCCGATGATCGGCGCCTCGCTCAGCCGCATCAGGCCCATGGGGGCGCCGGCGTTGCCCGGGTCGCCGTCCTCCTGGAGGTTGCCGGTGAACAGCACATAGCGGCCGTCGGGCGAGACGCACCCGCCATAGACATGGCGTCCGTCCTCGCCATACACGAGGCGGCGGGATTTGCCCTCGGCATCCGCCATCCAAAGCTGGGTCCAGCCATAGCCCTGGTTGGTCTTCTGACCCGGTGGGCGCCAGGAGAAGATCACGTTCCGGGAGTCCGGGAACCAGTCCGGCGTGCAACAGTCGACCCGGTTCACGGCCTCGGCTGCGCCCGTCGCGACGTTCATGCGGGCAATACTCCATCCGGTGCCGTAGGCATTCCCCACCCCGACCAGCCATTGACCGTCCGGCGACCAGGTCATCTGCTGGAAGAACCCCTTCCGCTCCAGCTTGCGCACCACTTGGCGGGTGGCCACGTCGATGAAGGCAATCCCCTTGATGGACAGGCTGGCGACTTGCCTGCCGTCGGGGCTCCAACTCGCCCAGGACAGCTCGCCCTCCGTGCCCAAGGCCTGCGGGTTCGTGCCATCGCGGTTGGCCACAACCAGTTCCCCCTGTTCGCCATGCCGGTTGTTGTCGAACTGCTCGTCGCGCTTGACCCGGCGATACAACAGCCGCTGTCCGTCCCGCGAGACTTGCGGCGAGGATTCGCTGAATTCAGGCGTGCGCGTAAGGGGCCGCACCGCCGAGCCGTCCGGGCGACAGACGAACAAATCCCAGTCTCCCGGAGCCGATCGTGCGCCGTAGATAATCCAACCTTGGCTCCGGACCTCGGCGGCCAGGCGTGTGACCGCGTCATCCGGCGCGGCGGCGGCAGCGCCCCGCGCCTCCCAGGCGGCGGCATGGATCGCCACCCCGAGCAGGATGGCGGCCTGCTGCCAGCGCCACCGCCTGCGGCCGGGCGTCCGACCGGCGTGGACCATCCTGAGCCCGCCCAGAGGTCCCCGGTCTAAGACCTGCCCTGCAACCCGCGGCATGCAATTCATATCACTTAGGGTCTGAACGGCGTCAGTATCCCAAAACGCCGGTGCAACGCTACCGGGAATCCGCCGGAAGTTGAACGGATGGAGCCATCCCCGCAGCCATTCTCATTTTGAGGTGTGGATGCCCCCTCACCCGGCCTCCGGCCACCCTCTCCCCGCGCCGATGCCGCGCAAAGGTAGTATCCGCGCGGGGAGAGGGACGGGCTTTTTCCATAATGAGAACTGCTGCCATCCCGGTGGGAGCGGGAAACCCTTCATTCGATTTCGATCCACCGGACATCCCAGGGCCGGAGCCTCAGCGGCACGCGGCTCAGATCCTCCGAGCGGCCGAAGTGGAGGACCTTGGTGGTGTTCACGGGAGCAGCGGCATCGAGCGTCACCACGCGGCCGCTGCGCCCGTTGACGCCGGCCAGATCCAACCGCACCTCGACCTCGGCCGGACCGCCGTCTTCGTAGCGCCAGAGCAGAAGATGCTTGTAGCCGTTGCCGTCGCCCGCGATGGCGCGCAGGTTGCCCTGCTCGCCGTCGACGGCGTAGCGCGGCCCGTCGAACTGGCTCAGCAGGCGAAAGGCATACCAGGCCGGACGCACCCGGCCGTGATGATCGAAGAGCGCGCTGTATTGCGGCATCGTGTTCCACCAGTGGGCCATGAACCGGCGTCCACCCGGCGACATCCAGTCGAAGTCGGCCGGGTCCACAAAGCAGTCGCGGATGTGGTAGTAAGCGGCCATGTCGAGCGCCGCCTCCCCGTAGCGCCGCATGGTCTCGAGAACGAAACACGGCTGGAAACCCGGTGCGAGGTTCGGGCGCATCAGGTCCATGTTCCACTCGGAGATGAACAGTCTCACGTTCTTCAGCTGAGGATACTGGGCGAGCCGGGCACGCTGTTTGGCGATGTTGGCCGCATGCGCCTCCGGAGCATCGGAATACAGATGCCAGGACAGAAAGTGCAGCGGCACCTGGTTGGTGGCGCAATGGCCGATCAGGCCCTCCACCAGGAAACTGTCCGCCGAGGCCACGGCGGGCCCGCCGACCTGCGCCCGGGGGTCGCCGCGCAGGAGTCCGGCGACCGTGCGCGTGTAGAGTTGGTTGTAATCGGCGGCGTTCCGGAAGAAGTGCGGCGTGCCGCCGGACTCGCCGATGTCGGGCTCGTTGCAGACCTCCCACGCGGCCACCTCGAACCCTTGTTCACGGCAGTGTTGGGCCAGGGCTTGGCAAAGGCGCTCCCACTCCTCGTAGTGGTTCGGATGCACCATGAAATGGTCCACCTTGGGATAGAGGACCGGCGGCTTCATGGCCACGGCGAGCGTCGGCCGTGCGCCGGTCGCGCGGACCGCCCGCAGCTCGCGGTCGAGCCTGGTCCAGTCGTAGACGCCGTGGTCCGGGTAGATGCGGTAATACTCGCTGAGGAACAGCCGGATGGTCTTGGGCCGCAGCTGGCGAAGCTCCTTGATATGCGGCTCGATCATCGGGTCGCTCTGCAATCCGCCTTGTCCGAGCGCGAGCGCAGGCATGTTCCACGAACCGTCGGGCCGGGAGAAATCCACCCGGAGGCGGACCGGTTCCGCGGCCGCCAGCGTAGCGGTCAGGGTGAGGAGGGGAAGCAGCTTGGGGATGGTCAGGTTTGTGGATTTGAACATTGCTGCTCAGGGGTACAGTTGAAACTCCCAGATCGTCGGGCCGTCCGTAGCTTCCAGGATGTTCAGCCGCACGCGTTGCGCCGTGACCGGATCAAACCCGACGGACAGGGCTGCCCCCGGATTCTCACCGCGGTAACAGGCTCTCCACTCGTCCCCCATCTGATACTCGATGGCGAACTTCCGCACGCGCTGCAACTCCGGATACGCCTGCCGGATCACCGCCCGGCGAAACGTCATCGGCTTGCCAAGGTCAACCTCCAGCCACGCCGCCCGCGTCCCGGCGTCCGTCGCCCACCGTGTCTCCCGGTTGCTGTCGACCGCCTTGTCCGGGCCATATTCCGCCCGCTGCTGGTAGGTGTTGGACGCCGTGGCCTTCGCGTTCGTCGTCAGCGAGACCGCCACAGGCACCTCCACCGCCGGCAACCGCAGCGCCGGCCGATCCAACTCGAGCACCACCACCGTGTCCAGCCGCTGCCGATCCCGCTCCGGAACGAAGACCTCGAGACTCGACGGGGATTGGCGGATCTCCGCCCGTCCGCCACCCAGCACACGCCCCTGCACGACCCGGGCCGGAATAGCCGGCAGTCTCAGCGTCTCCTCGGTCCACTCCAAGACATGGAGGTAGATCGTGTTGCCCTTGCGGGTCGACACCCCATAGTCGCCCGGCCGGTAGGGCCCGCCGCGCGTGCCATAGATGCTCTCGCCGTATTTCGCCAGCCAGAGGCCCATTTCCTTCAGGAGGTTCGCCTGCTCCGGCGCGATCTCGCCGGTGGGCGTCGGCCCCACGTTGAGCAGCAAATTGCCATCTCCACCCGCACAGCGGATCAACATGCCCAGGCAAGCCTCGATCGACTTGACCCCGTCCCCCACCCCGCCCCAGGCCCACTGCCCCCGGCGTGAGGTCGTCATGCACGATTCCCAAGGTCGCTGGTCGTCGTAGGCGCCGACGTGCTGTTCCGGGGTGTAATAGTCGGCCTGGGCCGAGAGGATCTGGCGGTCGCTGTTCCCAGGACCGAGGTCGAGCCGGTTGTTGATCACCGCCCTCGGCTGCAGCTCCTTAACCAGGCCGTAGGTCCGCGCCTGATCGTAGAGCGGCTCGTGCCCATCCCAGTCGAACCAAATCAGATCGATCGGACCGTAGTTGCCCAGCAACTCCCGCAACTCGGCCTGCATCCGCCCGAGAAACGCCGGGTTGCGTTCGGTGCGGAAATCCGGATCGCGCCAGTCCATCGGGGAAAAATACCAGCCAATCTTGAGGCCCGCCGCCCGAGCCGCCGTGGCCAACTCGGCACAGACGTCCCGTCGGAAGGGGGTCCGGGAGATGTTGTAGTCGCTGGCCTGCGAAGGCCACAGCAGAAAGCCGTCGCAGTGCTTGGCGGTCAGCACGATGTACTTCGCCCCCGCCGCCTTGGCGACACCCACCCACTCGGCGGCGTGGAAATTCGTGGGGTTGAATTCCCGATACAGGTTGTCGTAAACCTCGGCCGGGATCACGCCGCGGTTCGGGCATTTCGGGTTGGTGTTGGCTCGCGACCAACTGATCTCGGTGCCTTTCAGGCTCACGGGACCCCAGTGAATGAACATCCCGAACCGCCCCTCGGCCCACCATTGGAGACGATCCGCATACGGCGGCGGCGTGGCTGCTGAGGACAGGGCCGTCGAATCAGCGGCCTGGAGGCCGAAAAGGGAACTGGAGATACCGAGCCCGATCAGCAGTGGAGTCAGGGTCTTCATAAGTGCAAACGGGAGCTCACCCGTGGGACTGAGCGCCGAGGTAGTTGCCGTAATCCAGAAGCAGCTTGCCCACAATCAACAGCGCGAGCGCCAGCATCAACGCGGCGTAGGTGCGCGGACGGCAGGCCTTCCACTCCTTGAACACGACGCCGATGAGCGTGCCCAACAGGATCAGCAGGATCATGTGGATCGCCCAGCAGGCTTGTTCGAAACCGGCGACCTTCATGATGTAGAAATGCCCAAAGCCGTAAAAGAAAAACTGCCCGTACCAGAGGCAGCCGGTGAGGATCGCCATCGCCCAATTCAGCGCCAAGCTGGCGTGCTCCTCCCCTTCCGGAAGCGCGACCACTTCGCCCAACGTCCGATGGCGCGCGTGCAGGAAAAGACAATAAAGCGCCGTGGTCACGAACGCGCCGGAGTTCGAGAAGGGATAGATGGCGTTGCTGCAAAACGTGGCGGCGTCGATGCCGAATACCGTGTGCCCGGCCGCGTGTTGTTCGGCGAGCCGGGCAATCGGCGCCCCTTCGGTGAGCGACATGCCGTAAACCGCGGAGAGGACGCCAGCAAGCAGACAAAGCGCCAGGCCGATGATGAGGTTGCGGCTGCTCGACCGAGAACCCTCCGCGGCCGCCTGGTCGCGCTCTTTCCAGCGCCCCGCCACGCCGCACACCATCACGCCCGCCACCCCGATCGCGATGCCGAGGACGACCCAATTCGCGCCGGCTTTCGCGAGGAACGCATCGATGTTGGCACTGGCATCCGCGAGCGTCGTGTTGCCCTTGGCGATGGCGTAGGCCGTGCCCATCACCGTCGAGATGCCAATCGCTGCCGCGTAGGTAATGGAAAACCCGACATAGCGAATCGCCAGACCGAAGGCCGTGCCGCCGATGCCGTAGGCGGCGCCGAGCAGGAAGGTTCGCCCCATGGCCTCCCGCGGCGCATCCTGCACCACCGCCCAGAAGCCGGGGACCGTCAGGAACGCGCCCACGATCGGCAGCAGCAGCCAGCAAAACGCCGCCTGCGTCAGCCAGTAGGTTTGCCAGGACCAGCCTCGCACCCGCTTCTGCGGAGCGTAGCAGCAGGCCGCCGCGGCCGCGCCGATCCCGTGGAACAAGATGGAGGCGACCAGCGGAGACATCAGATCGGCTCCTCGAACTCGCCCAACTCGAGCGGATACTCCCCATACTCGCGCACCAGCTTCACGATGTAGTCATAGCTGTGCCCGGACACGGCGCTGCTGACCGAATGATCCGACTGGAAGATGTAGCCGCCGCCCTTCGCCGCGTTCAGTTTCCGTAGGACCTCCCGCCGGATGGCGTCCCGATCACCACTCTCCCAGACCTGGATGTCACTGTTTCCACAGAAGCCGAGGCGATGTCCGTACTGGCGACGCAGTTCGACCGCATCCAGGCCGGCCTTTACCTCCAGCGGATTGTAGGCATCCACACCCATCTCGATGTAATCGGGCAGGATCGCCTTCACATTGCCGCAGCCGTGGTGGATCACGGGCAGCCCGGCGGCATGGGCGGCCTCCACCATCTGCGCAACCCAAGGCTTGAAGTACTGGCGCCAGTAGGCCGGCGACATGAACGTGCACTTCTTGTAAGCCACGTCGCCCCAGATCACGAAGCCATCCAGCAAACCGGCCCCCGCGGCGATCTCCGCCCGCGCCATCTCGAGGTAGAACGCGCCCATCCGGTTGATCACCGCCCCCATGCGCTCCGGGTGTTCGCCCATCCACAACATCGCGTTCGCCTGGCCCACCAAGCGCGTCAGGCATTCGCTGGCCTCGATCATGCTGCCGTAGACGGGAAAATCCGGACGCAGGGACTTGACCGTCTCAATCCAGGCCGGCGAATCGCGCTGGAACCCGTCCCCTACCCCGGCAATCTGGTTGTCGCCCGCCGCGTGGAACCGTCGGGCATCGCGCGGATCATCGAACGTCGCCCGTTCGAGTTTCTCGAAGGTGTCCACCTCCCACGCCGTCATCTCGGGCATCGGATGCTGAAAATGCTTGCGCAGAACCGCGCCGAACCCGGTCTTCACCACCACTTCCTCGGTGGCCTCCTTCAGGGTCTCAAACGGACGAATCCAGGGGTCCATGTTCGGCACCGTCACGATCCAATCCAAATCGTAGTGGTAATAGGGATTCGCGTCGGCGGGCAGTCCCAGGTCGCGACGCCAGCCCTCGAGGAAACTCCCCCAGAAGAAATCGCTGATCGGCACGCGGTCCGGTTCCTGGTGGTGCAGGACCCGGTTCATCCGCTCGAGCTTGCGCTGCGTGTTCTCTTTGCGGCCGCCGTCGTCCACCGTCTGGCCGAACGTGTCAAACATGCTCATGGTGCTGTTCCTGGGGAGGTCCTCACCCTCGTTCCCATCGCAAGCGAAACCGCCGCCCCCTATCGGCCTGGTTGAATGCCGCCACCCCGTCCGAATAAGTCGGAAGCACCGGCCCGGGCTCTCGCTCCCACAGCCCAAATCCCGGCCGCACGTCGCGCATCTTGAGGCGGCCAGCACTGGCAAACAGGAACGACGCTCGTAAGGTCATCGCTTCGTCCGGAAACCGGGTCATCCCCCGGGATAGGGGCACCTTATGCGGCGGTCCGCGACCGCGTCAAGAATGCCAGCGGATCCAGGAATCCTCAAGGACGCAAGGCCCGGTGCAACTCACGGTATCCGGGGTGGTTGGGGAGAGTGAGCGGGCGGCTAGGCGCGAGGGAGGGACAGGTCCGGCAAGCCACCCTCGAACTGCGACGCAACGTCGTGGACCGGGCGATGCCGGCCAAGGCCGATGCACGACCGCCAGCCCCCCCCTCTCCACCTCCCTCGGTTACCAGGAAGGCGAGCGGATCAAACTATCCACCCTGCTCGACTTCCTCGAACGCATCGCCCGGAGCGTCGAAGTCCCGGTGACCGCGGACATCAAGGCGGAATGTGTCGAGTCCCTGGGTGAACTGGACCACACGATGCTCTGGGTGCTCACCAGATCCGTGTGCTCAACGTCGCTCGTCCTCGGGCGAGCGGGGAGGCTCAGGTGGGGAAAGGCAGAACCAGCCACCACCGCACCGCTGGTCGGCTCCGCATCGCACGGGGGGGGCGTAGCCTTGACGGTGTGGGGGCCAGGACGTTGAATCCAATACGTCTTGGGTGACGCGCCGGGAAGGTTGGCGTCAGGTCGCTGGAAGCGGCTGGTGGGCCGTTGCGGGTCCAGTCTCGAACGTGGGCCGCGCGCCCTCCTGCGGGCCGGCCTCCACCGGCATCGGTTGGCGGACGTCTTTGCGGATCTGAATTCCAATCACGACGATGTGGTGACGATCGAGGAGATCCGGGGCAAGACCATCTCGCTCGGTGATTGGAACCACTCCCTGGGAGAGCTGCTGACACCCCTTCAGCTTGAGGCAGGCGGGGAGGATGTCTCCCTCCTTCCTGGCCTCCGCCTTGAGGAGGTCGACACCTGCAATGGTCCCGACCGGCTGCAGTGGCTGGAACACGACGCACCGCGCCGCGGCGATCGTTAGCATCCTCGCCCGCTTCACCCTCACGGGCAAGATCGCCACCCACGCCGTGCGCCAAGCAGACTGCTCGGAACCCGGCCACGGTCATCTCTTCAGGGCTTGCTTCAGCAGGGGCCTCATAAGTCAGGGCGACCATGAAGAAGACCGGAGGGCGACCAGGAATCTGTCACCATGTCGAACCCAGCGGGGTTCGGCTAACCACCATTGTCGGAATGTTTTACACATCGCAACGGCGTCGCGTTGGGTCACATTGGTCTGATAATCGACAGCAGGTTTAATCGCGCTCGGCATGCTGGGTCTGAGTTGCTTGCGTCGCCTCGGCCGCTGTTCCTGACCAACTGCACGTTCCTCGGTCCGAGTTTGCCTGGCTTGATTGAAAGCGCGGGGGCCACACTCAGGGTGCCAGCGCCTCGCACCAGCGGGTGACGTGACCGCCGCTCGAGGGTTGGGAGTTCGTGCCGACCAGTAACCCTGCCTGCTCCAGCCGGGCGTGCCATCGGACGGAGGCGCCGGAACCGAGCACGCCCGCCGTCCGAGGAACGACACGTCCGAGGGCCGAGGTTGACTTCGCGGGCGGCCGGCGTAGAAAAATCCCATGGCTCCCAGCGACGACCCACCAGTGAACCGCGGTTCCTCGAACGGGGCCGACTCGGGGCCGGGGCCGACGGATCGAGTCAAGTTGCACATCACCGCCGCGCAACCTCAACCGAAAGCGCGATGGCCCTTCCGGGTCCTGGCCGGCGTTATCGCTGCCTTCCTCCTCCTGGTCGGCTTGCCGGTCGCCCTTCACGAGGGCGCCGACCATGGCTCCTGGGAGGCGTGGTTTGGCGCACTGTGCTCGCTGTATGCTGGCGTCGGACTGGCGGTCGGCGCGCGGACGGGTTATTGGCCATTCGCCAGGCTGCGGTCGTCACCCGGATAACGCTAAACAGCGGCGGCCCATCCCGCTCCCTGACGACGGCAGCGAGCACCCGACGGCGGTGACCTCCGCGACGGTCACACTCTACCTTCCACGCGGCGACGCCAAGAGCCTGCGCACCGCGGAGATCTCGAACTGGACTGGCAAGGCGACCGCGGCGCCCCGGACCGAACTGGATGACCTCCTGGCCCGCGAGGAACTCGCCAAAGCCGGCGTCTGCATCCGCACGTACGTCAGCAGCGCAATCGACCGCTCAGCTCCGGCTCTCGCCAATCTGCCGATTTCGGTCCCGCACGTAGAGGAAGCCCACGCCTGCCGCAAGAAGGAAGCACCCCGCAGCGACCGCGTGGAGTTCCTGGGGCGCGAGAGTGTGTCGTCTTGGTGAGGTCTCGAGGGTCGCCAACGACCCGTGCACGCTGCAGGAGGGAGCGAACCGCTCCTCGCCGGTGTCCTTGTCGCCAGTGAATCGTCCCGGGGTATACTGCCCCCCTGAGGGGCAGCGGAGTCCCTCCCACCCGTTCTTCAAGAAGGGCGAAACGTCCTCAGACCTCACTGGGGCCCCGCGGGCGAGCCGATGTTCCAAGCCGTGACTGCCCTTGGCCCCCGCGATTTGGGCCAGTTGGTTCCGGCAGGCGGCGACCCGCGCCTGACGCCACGCGCTCACGAGGATCGCGCTACCCGTCGCCACCAACACGACCGCGCTCACCAGCGCGATGCCACCGCTGATTCTCATAGCTGAGGTCGGAGCGTGGCACAATGCCCACACAATCGCCAGCGGAGTGTTCCACGGTTAAAACTCACCCACTGTCATCCGAAGTGGGGGCCCGATGGGCTGGGGGATTCAAGGGGAAGGATTGCCGGTCAGCGAGGCGCGGGGGAAAGGGCCGAACCAATCGCTCTCGCCATTACATAAGCACCGCCGCCTTGGAACCCGTCCCGTCTTCACCGACCGTCCGACTTGGAATCTGTCCATGAACCTGCTTCCAGACCCGGTCGGTCGGGCAAGGTTCCCATTCCCAACGGGATGATGCGCTTTTGAAGATGGCGACCCTAACGGGATTCGAACCCGGAAACAGGGGTCCCGGCCTTTCGGCTCAAAAGCCCATAATACACAATAGAATCAAGCATCGTGCGCATGTTGCCTTGTTTGCCTTCGTGGCATGGCGAAACGGTATTCTGCCATGAAATGTGTTACCAAGTGTTACCACGCTCCCAGTCCGCCCTACAACTCGTCGGTCCCCGGGTCCGCTCCTGACCCTCGGCGCGAATCAAGATCGCTCCCAGGCCAACGCAACCTCGAAGGAATCGCCCTTGACGAGGGGGCCTTGAGTGAACCTCAAGACAGCGCGCGGAGCAGTCGCCTCGGATGGACTGGTCGAACTGCTGGCAAGTCTGCTTCGTCGAAGGCCAGCAGCAAGGCGTCCTCGTCAATGTCCAGGAGGTGCCGGTCGGAAGTGACCAGAAGGGGCACGCGGGCCAGGGAAGCCTCCGCCAGGATCAGAGCGTCATTGACCTCCTCCTCGGGGAGCAGGCTGGCAGCGTGAAGCCGGGCGGCGAATCGTTCGGCCAGGGCCAACTCCAGGCCCGTCAGGTCCACGGGCACGATGTCCCACGCGCGGACCTTGAGTAGAGCTCGCCGGGCCAGGTCCCGCTTCGAGGCGGTGGCTCCGTTCTCGAAGGCATCATGAAGTTCGACGACGGCCGTAGGTGGGAGCAGGAGGCTATAACCCCGGGCTTGGAAGGCGTCCTTAAAATCGTGCGCGGCGTCCAGTCCGGCAGCCAGGTCCAGGACAACGTTAGTGTCCAGGGCCAGCCGTTTCGGTGGCTGCTTGGCTCCCATAGATCATGGCCATGGCCCGCTGAGCGTGGGCTCGGCGCTCCGCCGGCGTAAGCTTGTTCGCCCTCTGGCGATGCTCGGCTGCCAAGCGGCTTCCGGCTGTAACCTCAGGGTATTCCGGCTTCCGGTTCGGCTTGGTGGACGCATGTCGCGGCATGACGCTCAAACGTTCCATTGTCCCTCGCGCGAAGTCAACCGAAACGGGAGGCCGCACCTGTCCGTCTGGCCGCTCCTCCTGACACTCAGGACGCCAGCGCCTCGCCACGGCGGGTCACGCGGACGCCGCTCGCGGGTTGGGAGTTCGTGCCGACCAGTAACCCTGCCTGCTCCATCCGGGCGTGCCATCGGACGAAGGCGCCGGAACCGAGCGCGCCCGCCGTCCGAGGAACGACACGTCCAAGGGCCGAGGTTGACTTCGCGGGCGGAATGGCTCGGAGCAGGTTGGCGGAGTGCGGTCAGGCCAGCGATTCACTTCGCCTTCACCGGTTCGAGCACCACGATCAGGAACGTCGCCAGCGGCCCGAGGAGCAGCGAAACCGCCCACCAGGCCAGGCCGCTGCGACCCTTTCCCTGCGCCAGGCCCGCGTTGATCAAGGTGAGCGTAAACCAACCCACCGCGTATTGAGGCTGAACCGCACTTAACTGGACTGCTTCGATCATGCGCGGACCATGGGCCGAACCAATCGCTCTCGCCATTATATAAGTACCGCCGCCTTGGAACCCGTCCCGCCTTCGCCGACCGTCCGACTTGGAAGCTGTCCATGAACCTGCTTCCGGACCCGGTCGGTGGGGCAGCGCTCCTATTTCCAAGGGGATGATGCGCTTTTGAAAATGGCGACCCTAACGGGATTCGAACCCGTGCCGCCGCCGTGAAAGGGCGGTGTCCTAAACCACTAGACGATAGGGTCGTCGCAAAGAAGAGTGCGAATATAGGTTCCGAACCCCACTTGTCACGCGGAAAAACAAGGCGAAAAAAAACCAAGCGAATTGCGGGGCCGCCCATTATCATCCCGAAAAACCGCCGCCACGGGCCTGTCTAAGAAATCGTCAGGCAAGCCCGTCCGGGTCCGCCGATTGACCGTCAGCCGCTGCCGCCCCTTGAACCGCGAACCTCGGCCCCCCCAGAAATCCGCAACCCTGCCCTCCCTTCATGGGTCCTTCACCCACCGGAAGGAACAGAGCACACCCATCCGACCCACACCATGCAACCGCCCACCGAACCTCCCCCCGCCCCCTCGCCCTCCCTCGCCAGCCGCCTCGCTAACGTCATCGCCGCCCCCCATGACGCCTTCGCCGACTTGCTCACCACCCCAGCCCGCGCCGCCCACTGGCTTGTTCCCGCGCTCCTCCTTGCCCTCGTCGGCACCGTCTGCGGCCTCCTCGTCCTCTCCCAACCCGCCATCGCCCAGCAAATGAAGGAGGTCCGCGACCAGGCCATCCACAAGAAGGTTGCCGAAGGCGAAATCCAGTCCGAACAAGCCGCCCAGGCCATCGCCACCCTCGACCGCCTCGGCCCGATCATGGCCACTGCGGGAACCACCATCGGCTCCGCTCTCGATGGCTTCGCCAGACCGTTCATCGCCGCCGTTATCCTCTGGCTCCTCGCCACCAAGCTCTTCAAATCCCCCCTGCCCTACCTCAAAGCCGTCGAAGCCGCCGGCCTCGCCAGCATCGTCCTCGTCCTCGGGCGCCTCGCCAACGGCCTCATCGCTCTCGCCCTGGGTAACGTCTTTATGAACGCCAGCCCCATCCTCCTCGTAAACCCCGTGGACTTCTCCAAACCCAGCCACCTCCTCCTCGCCAGCCTCGATGCCTTCGCCCTCTGGTACGTCGCCTTGCTCGCCTTGGCCCTCTCCCACCTGGCCCAAGTCAGATTTCTCCCAGCCGCCACCGCCTGCCTCGTCGCCTGGATCCTCTTCGTCCTCCTCCGCTCCGCCCCAGCCATCCTCCTCGCCTAATCCCCCATCTTTCTCCTTGCCGTGCCTCCTCGCCCATAACAACGTGCCCCGCTGATCGTCAACCCCGACTCCCCATGGCCAACCCCCAATCCAAGTCCCGACGCAAACTCGTCGTCTTCACGGTCATCGGCCTCGCCCTCGTCGGTCTCGCCGCCGCGGCCAAACTCCGGAGCAAACCCGCGATCCTCACCGTCCAAACCGAGCCCGCTACCCGCCGTAACCTCACCGAATTGGTCGTCGCCACCGGACGCATCCAACCCTTCCTCCAAGTCAAAATCAGCCCCGAAGTCAGCGGCGAAATCATCGAACTCCCGGTCACGGAAGGCCAGGAGGTCAAACGCGGCGACCTCCTCGTCAAAATCAAACCCGACCTCTACGAAGCCAGCCGCCGGTCCGCCGACGCCAGCTTCAAGTCCGCCCAGGCCGGCCAAGCCACCGCCGCCGCCAACCTCGCCAAAGCCCAGGCCGAACATGCCCGCAACGCCGAACTCTTCGAACGTAAACTCATCTCCGAGTCCGCCTTCCTCGAATACACCACCGCCCTCGAATTGGCCCGCGCCCAAGTCCAAGTCGCCCAACACCAAGCCGATATGGCCCAAGCCTCCCTCCGGCGCGCCGACGAGGACCTCAGCCGCACCACCATCTACTCCCCCATCGACGGCACCATCTGCAAACTCGTCTCCCAGGTCGGCGAACGCGTCGTCGGCACCGCCATGATGGCCGGCACCGACATCATGTCCGTGGCCGACCTCAACGTCATGGAAGCTCGCGTCGATGTCGGCGAAATCGATATCCCCCTCATCCAGTCCGGCCAAAAAGCCCGCCTCGAGGCCGATGCCTTCCGCGACCGCAAGTTCAGCGGCGCCGTCACCGAGATCGCCAACGCCGCCAAAAGCTCCGGGCTGGGCACCCAACAGGAAGCCACCAAGTTCGAAGTCCGCATCCGCATCACCGACCAGGAACGCTTCCTCCCAGGCATGTCCGTCACCGCCGAAATCGAAACCCGCTCCCGCACCAACGTCGTCACCGTCCCCATCCAAAGCGTCACCACCCGCCTCCCCAAAGAAGCCCGCGAGGCCAAAGCCCTCGCCGCCTCCGCCAAGAAAGACCCCGACGCTCCCCCCCCCACCGAGGCCGAACGCAAAAAGCAAAAAGAGGCCCTCAAACCCCTGGAAGTCGTCTTCGCCGTCCAGGACGGCAAGGCCAAAATGACCACCGTCAAACGCGGCATCAGCGACGACAACTACGTCGAAATCACCGAGGGCGTCTCCGAAGGCATGGAAATCGTCTCCGGCGGCTTCAAAGCCATCAGCCGCGAACTCGAGGACGACAAGCCGATCAAGGTCGACAACGCCAAGAAGCCACCCGGCGCTCCCGCAACGCCCAAGACCTGATCCTCCCCGTGAGCCTGATCTGCATCCGCCAACTCTCGCGCCGCTACCAGATGGGCGCCGAGACCATCCACGCCCTGCGCGATGTCTCCGTCGAGATCCAAGCCGGCGAATACATCGCCATCATGGGACCCTCCGGCTCCGGCAAGTCCACCCTCATGAATATCGTGGGCTGCCTCGATACCCCCACCTCCGGCCATTACGAACTCAACGGCGCCAACGTCCGCGACCTCGACGACAACCAACTCGCCGAAATCCGCAACCGCGAAATCGGCTTCGTCTTCCAAAGCTTCAACCTCCTCCCCCGCGCCAACGCCCTCCACAACGTCGAACTCCCCCTCGTCTACGCCGGCATCCCCCCCGCCCAACGCCGCGCCCAAGCCCTCCAAGCCCTCGATAAAGTCGGGCTCGCCGACCGCGTCCACCACCGACCCAACGAAATGTCCGGCGGCCAACGCCAACGCGTCGCCATCGCCCGCGCCCTCGTCAACCACCCCTCCATCGTCCTCGCCGACGAACCCACCGGCAACCTCGACTCCCGCACCGGCGTCGAAATCCTCGCCCTCTTCGACCAGCTCTCCCAACAAGGCAACACCATCATCGTCGTCACCCACGAGGAAGACGTCGCCCAACACGCCCGCCGCATCCTCCGCATCCGCGACGGCCTCATCGCCGCCGACGAATCCAACCACCGGCCCCGCCGGGCCCGCCGCCCGCCCCCCGGCGCGCCCCGCGCG